>DAOTYS010000333.1:0-63037 GCA_034434575.1 Thermoflexales bacterium | reverse complement strand
TCCGCTTACCGCGCGATTCCGGCGCATGTCCAGAAGACGCAAAATGGACACGATGTTGTGAGCCTTGCATCGATTTACCGTAAGACCGAAAACTGGTCACGATGTTCTGAGCCTTGACAAGTAGTCAGTAGTCAGATCACAGACGACAGACGACAGATGACAGATGACAGATGACAGGCGGCAGATAGTAGACATGAATCGTCAATCGCTCAATCACCCAATCACTCAATCGCTCAATCCAAAATCCAAAATGGGCGTGTTTACAGCCAGGGGCAAGACACACATTTGGCTGCCAGGGCATTGCCAGGATCGCTGAGAGAAATGCTGAAACAGGCTCTGCGTCCTCAGCGTCTCTGCGGTAAGTTTGCCACACAGGGAATGCAGTGGCCCCAAACTGTGAACGCACCCTCCAAAATACAAAATCGTAAAATCGGGCTATGGCAATCGGCATTTCACTTCCGCGCATCGATGCGCAGTCGAAAGTCACCGGCGAAGCGTTATACCCCGGCGATATCAATCTGCCCGGTCAGACATACGCCAAAGTGCTGTGGGCGAATCGTCCTCATGCGCGCGTGGTGTCGATCGACACACGCGCCGCCGAAGCCCTGCCCGGCGTGCTGGCCGTGTTCACCGGCGAGGATGTGCCGGTCAATGAATATGGATTGATTGCCTTCGATGCGCCGGTGCTGATTCGAGCAGAGCGTTGTCAGAAGTCAGTAGTCAGTAGTCAGAAGTCAGAAGTCAGAAGTCAAGAGTCGGATCCACTCCAGAATCCAAAATCCAAAATCCAAAATCCAAAATCGTTTGACGGGGTGGTGCGGCACGTGGGCGAGAAGGTGGCGCTGGTGGTGGCCGAGACAGAGGCCATCGCCGCCCAGGCGCGCGACCTGATCCAGGTGGAGTACGATGACCTGCCGGCCATCACGTCGATGCAGGAAGCTATCCGGCCGGATGCGCCGCAAATTCATCCCCATTACCCCGGCAACGTGATCAAACAGCACCGCATCCGCAAGGGCGATGTGGAGGCCGGCTTCGCGCAGGCGGATGTGGTCATCGAAGACACCTACTTCACCGGCGCGCAGGAACACGCTTACCTGCAACCCGAAGCCGGGGTGGCCTATATTGACGAACAGGGCCGGGTGACGGTGGTGGTGGCCGGGCAATGGACGCATGAAGATCAGCAGCAGATCGCCCATGCGCTCGATCTGCCGCTTGAGCAGGTGCGGGTGATCTACCCGGCCATCGGCGGCGCGTTTGGCGGGCGCGAGGACATGAGCGTGCAGATCATCCTGGCGCTGGCGGCGTGGAAGTTGCGCCGGCCGGTGAAGATTATCTGGTCGCGCGAAGAGAGCATCATCGGACATCACAAGCGCCACCCGATGTGGTTCCACGCAAAGCTGGGCGCGAAGCGCGACGGCACACTGGTCGCGGCGCGGGTGAGGCTGATGTCGGACGCCGGCCCCTACGCCTACACCAGCGCCAAAGTGCTGGGCAATGCAACCGTGATGGCCGTCGGCCCATATGAAATCCCGAACGTGGCAATCGACGCACAGACCGTGGTCACCAACAATCTGCCCACCGGCGCTTTTCGCGGCTTCGGCGCGCCGCAGTCGCTCTTTGTGGCCGAGACGCAGATGAACAAACTGGCCGCCGCCCTGGGCATGGACCCGGTTGCGTTGCGGCTGAAGAACGCGCTGCGCGACGGCAGCCTGACTGTCAATCAGACGCCCATTCCGCCCGGTTGCAGCATCCGCGATGTCATTCAGCAATGCGCCGCGCGCGCTCAATCGCCAGGCGCCCCTGCCAGAATCCAAAACCCAAAATCCAAAATCGGGCGTGGATTTGCCTGCGGGCACAAGAACGTCGGCTTCTCATTCGGCGCGCCGGAAAGCTGCGAAGCCACCGTTGAATTGCGCGGGGCTGAAGAGATCGAGCGCGCCGTGGTGTATCACGCCGGCGCCGACTGCGGCCAGGGCGCGCACACCGTATTTGTGCAAGTGGCCGCCGAGGCGCTGCGGCTACCGGTAGACAAGATCGAACTCGTCGCCAGCGACACAGCCAGCAGCGGCAACAGTGGATCGGCCTCCGCCTCGCGCATGACATTCATGGCGTCGCACGCCATCTTTGGCGCAGCCCACGCGGCGCTGCAAAAGTGGAAGGATGAGGAACGCCCGGCTCGCGCGCACTACATCTATCGCCCGCCGCCCACCACGCCGATGGATGCGCAGACCGGCCGGGCTGATCCCAACTTCGCTTACGGCTATGTGGCGCAAAGCGCCGAAGTCGAAGTGGACACCGAGACCGGCCAGGTGCGCGTGTTGCGGATCGTGTGCGCCGACGACGTGGGCAAAGCGGTCAATCCGCAACAGGTGGTCGGCCAGATCGAAGGCGGCGCTGTGATGGGATTGGGCTGGACAATACTGGAGAACTTCGCGCA
This sequence comes from Thermoflexales bacterium, assembly GCA_034434575.1. Classification (GTDB taxonomy): domain Bacteria; phylum Chloroflexota; class Anaerolineae; order J036; family Brachytrichaceae; genus Roseilinea. The sequence goes on along the minus strand of DAOTYS010000333.1, from coordinate 60,600 downwards.
GCGCAACGGGCGGGTGCTGACCGATCGCCTCAGCACGTACCTGATCCCATCCGTCCTGGACATTCCACAGGCGCTTGAGTCGGTGATCGTGGAAAACCCCGACCCCTGCGGCGCGATGGGCATACGCGGCATGGCCGAGATGCCGCTGCTGGTGGTGGCCCCGGCTGTCGTGGCAGCCATCCACGACGCCACCGGCGTGTGGATCAACGAACTGCCGGTGACGCCGGAACGCCTGCTGGACGCGCTGGAGCGCGCCAACTCAACGGGATAGCTCCACGATCAGATAGGTGTCGGACACCCTCACCGCGCGCACGGTCATCTGCGCGCCGGCCATGCTGCGCGCGATCCACTGGTTCAGCTCGCTGGCAGCCCGTTCTTCAATGCCGTCGATCAGGTCTTGCACAACAGCGCGCGGGATGTTGAGATTGCCCACGTCGATCTGCGACACGTACAGCGTGAGGCGGCCGGCCTGCGCGCCAACCTGCAACGTGATGCGCGGGTAGAGGGTGATGGGTATGGGGGCGTCGATCGGGTACTTGCCGGTCAGGACGATCTCGCCGGGGGCCCGCACCTCAGCGCGCACATCGCTGAATGGTTCGAGCGACGAAGCAACCGCCGCCAGTTGCTCGTTGAGCAGCGCCTGCTCGACGCGAATTTCGGCCAGCGGCTTGCCGGAGGTGACAGAGCCGGGCGGCAAGTCGGGCGGCCGGGTAGCAGTGATGACGAGGAAGCCGGCTACGCCGACCAGCGCGCCGGCGATCACGCCAAGCAAAAATCTCGCCATAGCGAGTCAACCATATCACAATGCGCAGGCCGGCCCAACAGGCCGGCTTGTTCATCGGGCGCCGGCTTAACCCAGTTGCGCCAATCGCTCGCGGATCTGGTCGCGCTTCAGGTTCGCCTCGGCCCGTTTGGCGCGCTCTTTGTCCACCAGATTAGCCGGCGCGCGCCGCGCAAAGTCGCCGTTAAGCAATCCCTCGCTGCGCGCAATGACCTTCTCGACTTCGGCCAGCTCGCTGGCCAGCCGCTTGCGCTCCTGATCGAGGTCGATCAGGCCGGACATGGGCAGATACACAGTCACTTCGCCCAACACGTAGGTGATGGCCTTGTCGTCGGGCGCCGGCGCAAACTCGGCGATGGTCAGCGCGGCGGCGTCGGCGCGGGCCAGCGTGACAATGGCTTCGCGCTGAGCTTCGAACGCGCTGGCCAGCCCGCCGGCGCTGATGACCACCGGGATGCGCCTGCCCACATCCACGTTGTGCTCCGCGCGCGCGTTGCGAATCGAGCGGATCACATCCTGCAAAGCCGGCATGACGCGCAGGGCCTCCGCTTGATCGGGGTCAGATGTCATCGCATCTGCCTGCGGGTAGGGCGCCAGCATGAGCGCCGGCCACGACAGATCGGGCGCGCCAGGCATATCGGCTGGCACAACCTGTTTCAGATGCTGCCACAGTTCCTCGGTCACAAACGGCATGAACGGATGCAGCAGGCGCAGAATCACGTCGGTTGCCCAGGCCAGCGTGGCGACCGTCTCAGGCGACTTGCTCAGCTTGGACAACTCGATGTACCAGTCGCAGAAGTCGCTCCACACGAACTCATACAGCAACTTGCCGGCCTCGCCGTACTGATAGTCGTCCATCATCCGGCGCGTCTCGGCGATCACCTGTTTGGCGCGCGCGCGAATCCACGCGTTCACAATTGACGATTGACGATTGGCGATTGACGATTGAACTCTGTCGTCTGCGCTCTGCTGTCTGTCGTCTGCTGTCTGTTGTCTGTTGTCTGTCGCCTGTTGTCTGTCGTCTGCGAACGAGTCCACGCGCCCGATCACGTAGCGCGTCGCGTTCCACAGTTTGTTGGCGAAGTTGCGCGCGCCCTCGATGCGCTCGACGCGCTTCTTGCCATCCACGATCTTCACATCCATCTTGATGTCGCCGCCCGGCGCGCCGGCCGTCACCAGATAAAACCGCAGCGCGTCCGTGCCGTAGGTCTCGATCATGTCGAGCGGATCCACCAGCTTGTCCGGCCTGGATTTGGACATCTTTTCGCCGTCGGCGGTGCGAATCAGGCCGTGCAAATAGACCACGTTGAAAGGGGGCTGGCCGGTGAGTTCGAGACCCAGCATCACCATGCGCGCGACCCAGAAGAAGAGGATATCGTAGCCGGTTTCGAGCATCGTGGTCGGGTAGTAGGCGCGCATATCGGGCGTGTCATCCGGCCAGCCCAGCGTGCTGAACGGCCACAGGCCAGATGAAAACCACGTGTCCAGCACATCAGGGTCCTGGACCAGCTTCACATCCGGCCCATACACGGCGCGGGCCTGCTCATAAGCTTCCTTTTCATTCATCGCGCAGAACTGGGCCGGCAATTGAGCGCCGTCGCCCGTTGCCCGCCCGTCCTGTGTGATTCTGCGGATGCTCTCCGCATCGACATACCAGATCGGGATCTGATGCCCCCACCACAACTGCCGGCTGATGCACCAATCGCGTATGTTGTCCAGCCAGTGGAACCAGGTCTTCTCGAACCGTTCCGGCACGATGCGCACGCGCCCGTCGCGCACAGCATCGGCGGCCAGGGCGGCCATGTCTTTCACGTTGCAGAACCACTGCATGGAGATGCGCGGCTCGATGACCGCGCCGCTGCGCTGGCCCCGGCCCAGCCGCACACGATAGTCCTCCACCTTGACCAGCAACCCCTCCTTCTTCAGGTCCTCCACGATGCGCTTGCGGCACTCAAAGCGGTCCAGGCCCTGATAGGGGCCGGCGTTCTCGTTCATGCGCGCGGTTTCGTCCATCACTTCCACAAACGGCAGATGGTGGCGCTTGCCCATGTCATAGTCGGCGAAGTCATGGGCCGGCGTGATCTTCACCGCGCCGGTGCCAAAGGCCATATCGACTGTCGCGTCGGCGATGACCGGAATGATCCGGCCAATGGCCGGCAACACCGCCTGGCAGCCGAGCTTGTATTGATAGCGATCGTCCTCCGGGTTGACTGCCACGGCCGTGTCGCCCAACAGCGTCTCGGGGCGCGTCGTCGCCACCGTGATCCACTCGGTCGCCCCCTCGGCCCACCGGCCGCTGCCCCATTCATGTTGCGGGCCGTCCCAGCGATTGGTTTGCAGCGGATAGCGAATTGTCCACAGGAAACCCGGCTCGCCCTCATCCTCGAACTCCACTTCAAGGTCCGACACACTGGTAAGCTGCGCCGGGTCCCAGTTGATCATGCGCGTGTCGCGGTAGATCAATCCCTTGTCGTACAGGTGTTTGAAAGCAGTCAGCACCGCCCGGCTCATTCCCTCGTCGAGCGTGAAGCGTTCGCGGCTCCAGTCTGCGGAGATGCCCAGCTTCTTCTGCTGGCGCGTGATGATCTGGTGCGAATACTCCTTCCAGTCCCACACTTCCTCCAGAAAATCACTGCGCGACATGTCCTGCCGGCGCCGGCCTTCTTTGGCCAGTTTCTTTTCCACCACGCTCTGCGTGGCGATGCCGGCGTGATCAGCGCCGGGCACATAGAGTGTGCGAGCGCCTTTCATGCGGTAATAGCGCGTCATCAGGTCTTCGATCGCCGAGGTGAGCGCGTGGCCCATGTGCAGCGTGCCGGTGACGTTGGGCGGCGGGATGGTGATGACGAACTTCGGTTCGTCATCGCGCAGATAGCACTGGGATTCCGGCTTGAAATAGCCGTTCTCTTCCCACCACTGGTACAAGCGATCCTCCACCGCTTGCGGATCATAGGATTTGGGTAATTGCGTTGGCATCTTGTCAACTTCCGATTCGAGATTGTGGACTTTGGATTACAGAGCGCCCCCAACCAGGCCGATCTGCAATCCAGAATCCAAAATAAAAACGCCCTCTCATCCAATCAAAATCGGACGAGAAGGGCGCTGTCTGTTCACTCGCTCTTCGCGCGGTGCCACCGAACTTTGCGCTCAGGACCATCCACACTGTGACGGCCTGAACGCACACTCTGATGTGATAACGGGCGCACCCCGGACCGGGCTGGATGTGAAGACACATACTTCACCCGGCCAACTCCCAAGCGACCTTCGGCGGCTGCTCTCCTGCGCGGACTCTCAGTCTGGCGATCCGCGCTCCCTGTTGGCGCTGCGCGACGCGGGCGTTCTGGCCGCGCGCCGCCTACTCCTCTTGTTCGTCGTCGTTGCGTGATTCAGTTGTGGCGGGGATTATAGCAGTCTGCTCTGCCGCAGGCTGCTCAAAAACCTGCGCGAGGTTGCGGCTGCTGCGACAGCCGGCCTCACCTTAGAAGATGCGGATCAACTGCACTTCATCCGAGCCGAATCCACAGGCGCGATAGAATTCCTGCGCCCGCTCGCTGCCCCGCTTGGCATCTACGAGCAGTTGTGACGCGCCGCGCTCACGCGCCCGGCGCATCGCCACCTCGAACATGGCGTAGCCCACGCCGCGCCGACGAAAGTCTGGATCAACCACCAACGCGTCGAGCCAGGCGTGACTGTCGGTGAGGGTTCTGGCAAAAGACAGCGCAAAGAAGGCGATCACCGGTCGGTCCGGGTGATCGGCGTCGATAGCCTCGGCCACCCACACCTCCAGATTGCTGTTGCTGCGCAGTTGCTCCATCACATCGGCTTGCTTGCGGTCATCCATGCCGGCCTCGGCGGGAATCAAGCGCATCAGCCGAACGATGGCGGGGAAATCCGCCGACTGCGCCCGCCGGAAGTTCAGCCATTTGTGGGCCGTGTCGTTCAAATTGCTGGCCGGCAATCCCAGCAAACTCTGCCAGCGCGCCACAACTTCGCGATGCGTGCGGAAGCACAGGGGCGGGAAGTCGCCAGGCCGGAACACCCGCGCGTCTTGCGCGTCATCGCCGGCGCGCAAGGTCGCCATGTCATGCGGCCGGGCGCGATAGAAAATGATCAAACCGCTGCGCAGAGGGCCTTCAGGAAAAGAGTAGACCCCGAACAGCTCCAGCAAGTCCACATCGAGGCCGGTTTCCTCGCGCGCTTCACGCACCGCAGCCTGCTCGACAGTTTCATCGGCCTCGATAAAGCCAGACGGCAGCGCCCACTGCCCCACCCCTGGCGGATGACCGCGCTGAACCAACACAAGTCCGCCCTCGTGTTCGATCAAGATACCGACACCAGGCACCGGATTCTCGTACTGGACGTAGCCGCAGGATGGGCATTGCCAGCGCATACGTCCGTCAAGTTGGGACTGCTGCATGCGCGCGCCGCATTTCTGGCAAAACATGGGTTCTCGGTCATTATAATGGCCCGATGAGTTCAGGGCCGTCGCGCCAGTCACACAGCCCGGACCGGGAACCGACCGACCTGCGCCGGCTGCGGCGCGACACCAACCGGCGGCTGCTGTGGCTGGTGTTGTTTGTGCTGGTGGTCGTAGGCGGGGCACTGATCGCGTTGTTGTATGGCGGGCCGGCAGCCATGCTGGGGATTGCCTGCCTGCTAACCGGCGCCGGCGCAGTGGCGGCGATTTGGGTCATGCTGAGTTTGATCGGCAAGTGGGTAGGAGACGAGTAGCGACGATGCATCACTATCGAAACCCTGGCGGCGCGGCGGCGCGGGTGGCGCGATCTGTATGGCGCGCACTCGGGCGCGTTGCTGCGCCGCTGGCGACGTTGCTGGCAATGACGGCATGTTCTGCCCTGCCCTTGCCGGGGCGCATCGCCCAGCCCACCCCGCCTGTGCCGCTCGATCTGCCCAGCGCCACCCAGGCCAAATTGCGGGACTTCGATCTGGCAGTCAAGAGTCTGCGCGAACAATATATTGACTCTCGCGCAATTGATGAAGCCTGGCTGGCTGAGGCCGCCGCCTTCCGCCGGCGCATCCTGGAAGGGGCCGCCGACGAGACGTTTGCGCCCGACCTGGAGCGCCTGCTGGAGAAACTCAACGATCCCGCGATTGTTCTGCGCGCGCCGACACCCGACATGGCCGCTTCGAGCGCAGCAACCACCACCTTCTCGGGTATCGGGGTGCTGGTTGCTCTGCCCGAACGAGGCAAGGACAGACTGGTCGTGCTGGCCGTCTACGCCGGCTCACCCGCCGAACGGGGAGGCGTTCGACCGCACGACTCCATTCTGGCAGTGGACGGGCGTCGGATCACATACGAAGAACGGCAAACCGTGATCGGCCGCATTCGAGGCCCGACCGGCACAACCGTCACGCTGACGCTGCGCTCTCCGAATCAGCCAGAGCGCGAAGTGACGCTGCGCCGGGCGCCGATCACGCCGACGAGCCGCACAGTGGTTGAGCGCGTGCCCGGCACAAACATTGGCTATCTGGCGCCGGCGCCAGGCGACGCCGAATCCATGCACATTGAGCTGGCGCGCGGGTTGCGAGCGCTTGCCAGCGACAAGACGCCAGATGGCGTCATTCTCGATCTGCGCATTGTGCGGGAAGACTCGTTCCCAATCCTGCCCATGCTCAGCCTTTTCGCCAACGGCGCATTGGGCGCCCGGCATACCCGCAGCGGACAACAAAAGATCGAAGTGCGCGGCAAACAGATCGCCGGGTCACAAGACCTGTCGCTGGTGATTCTGATCGGAGATCAGACTCAGGGGCCGGCGGTCTCATTCGCCGCCATGCTGCAGGATTTGGGGAGGGCCAAGCTGGTGGGCGCCCACACATCGCCGCAAACTGCGGAAGTCACCGTTCTGAGTCTACCGGAGACGGAGTTGCAACTGGCGATACCCTCGGCCGAGTATCGCGGAATCAAAGGGCGAGCCTTGCATCGGACAGGACTCGCCCCAGACGAGGACACCGGCCTGGCGTGGGAGACGTTCTCCGCAGACGACGACCCTCAAATGAAACGCGCGATCGCCCTGCTGAAGCGGTGAAGCCCGCGCCGTTGCCGGGATATGGGCCCGCTAGACGAGCATGTAACCCATGCCGCGCGTGCTGACAATGCGCAGGGTCAGATTTGGGGTTGCGTTGAGCTTGCGACGCAGACGCATCATGTGAGGGCGAAGCTGGCGCAGGCCGAGTTTCATTTCGACATCGGGCTTGCGCAGCGCATGGCGCATGAGATCGCGCACGCCAACGGTTCGACCACGGTTGGCCATAAGCAGGTTGAATAGCCGACCCTCGGCTGGGCTGAGCCGGATGTGTTGCCCATCACAGGAAATCACATGTGCGACTGGATCCCATTCAAACGGCAAGCCAGTTCGAATAAGCGCGATTGGCTCGCGCATAACGGGCATCTGTGGACGAGCGACAGGCCCACAGCTTCTCTCAACCAGCAATCGTGTAGTCAACTCGCGTTGGATGTCCGGATCGGACGCCAGGATATACTCGGCAACGCCCAGTTGCATGGCCTTAATCGGATAGCTGATATTGTCGCCGGCGTGGTCGATCAACAAGGTGGCCGGAAGCCGGCCCGTATATTCGCGCAACAGGATCAGGCAGGCAATCGCATCAGCCTGAACATCAGCCACAAGAACCATGCGCTCCTGCGGTGCCGAGGTGATGGCGCTGATCGTTTGCGCTATGGATTGCGTCTGGATAACAGAACATCCTGCCCCTCGCAGCCCTTTCAGCACCGCCGGATCCGCTGCCGAACCCGCCATCAAGTAGATCGCTGTTGTTGTCATCGTGGGCTCCTCTATAGATAAATCAAGGTCAACACCTCGTTGCGGCGCTCGACACCGGGCTGACCCTCATGGGCGCCTTTGGCCACTGTGAACGTCACTGCCAGATGGGAATCCATGTCATTCAGCCTATAATGGCATGGTGCGCGACCGAGTGAATCCCTCATTGATCCATTAGTCGTATATGCGCACTTTTTCTGCCCGATGAGTTTCTTTAGACGCAGGCACGCTACATCAGTCAATCAGGCGTCTCCCTCCTCCCCAGCGGCAGGGACGGTGCAAACATCTGCGTCAAGCACGACTAATGCGCCAGAGGAAAATGAGACCGGTTTGCATGTTCACGATATTAAACTGGCGCAAATGATATCGGAAGGCAATGCGGATGCAGTGAATACATTCTGCGAGAGGTATGCCGATAACGTATATCGTTACATTGGGTCGCTGGCGCGTGATCTGAACACCGAAGATATTGAAGAGATCGTACAAATCACCATGGCATCTGCAACAGCGAGTATCAAGTCTTACAAAGGCAAAAGCAGCTTGCAGACCTGGGTGTTCAGCATGGCGCGTTACAAGCTATATGACCGGCTGCGCCAGAAGCACTCTCGCGACCGGCACGAAGTCACGTTTAGCCGCATGCCAGAGCACTGGGATCCGGTGCATGACGGGCGCGTTGAAGAACAGATTCTGGATAAGGAGTTCAAAGAACAAGTTCGCCAGGCCGTGAACCGGCTTCCGCCTCAGGAAGCAGAGGTCATCAGCCTGCGTTACATGGTTGGGATGGGCACCGACGAAATCGCCCAAATCATCGGCAAGTCCGAGCGGGTGACGCAGAAAATCCTTACGCAGGCGCGCGCGCATATCCGCGAGATTCTACTCCCCCTGATGCGCAATGAATAGAACGGACCGGTTGGATCATCGGATTGAGGAGGCGCTCCGTGAGATTGGAAACGAGCGTCAACTCAGCCATGCCCAACGCAGCCGGATTCAGGCGGCGATGATGGCGGCAGCCCAGGAGCAGACGCGCTGGCGCGCCCAACGCCGTCGCGGCTTCAGAGACATTCTCTGGCCACGATTGCTGCCGGCTGGACTGGCTCTCGCATCGGTGTTGTTGATCGCATTCGCTGCCTACATCCTTGCTGGCGGCGCCGCCGGCAGACCCGTCGCCCAGGCCGAATCCAGCGCCACGTTCACCCTGCTCCACAAGCACACGGCGCCGCTCGGCATTGTCTGGTATACCGATCGCACGGTCGAGCCGGAGACGCGAGTCTTGATTGCTGAAGGGGACATCCTCTATGCCCCGCAGGTCGTTACGGTCACATTCGCCGATCAGTCCATCGGACTCATTCAGCCGGATACGGAGATCGCAGTGCTCCCTGCGCAGCGCGGTCTGCACTTGCGATTCGGCCAGGTTGATCTGGCAGTGCAACCGGCCGCACAAGCCGGTGTCAACGCTGATGCGCAACCCAGGTTCAACGTTGAGACGCGGCGCGCCAATGTTGGGGTCAAGGGTACTCAGTTTGGCGTGCACAGCGCCGACGACAGCGACACAGTGATCACCGTGCAAGGCGTTGTCGAAGTCACGCGACGCGGGTCAAGCGGCATGATATTCAACACGCGGGTTAGCGCCGGCGAAGAAGTCAACCTGCTCGACAACACGACTGCGCCGCCGGTTGTCCAACTGCACGCCCCTCTGGCGCGCGTCATCGAGCCGGGCGGAAGAACCATTCCTGCTGGTGTCGGCACACGCGCGCCCGAAGTCAACTTCGCAGGCAGCGCCTACCCCGGCGGCGTTCTGAGCGTGGATCGCCCCGGCTTGCTGATAACCACCCCTGTCGATCTACAGGGCCGGTTCACCGTGCCCGTCAGGTTGCCTTCTGTTGAAGGCGCGTATCCCTTCACCCTGACTATTCAGGCGCCGGATGGGCGATCCAGGAGCGGGCAACTCAGTATCATGGTAGACAAGACGGGGCCGAACCTGGCCATTGACATGCCTCAGACCAGCGCCGATGGCGCGCGCATCCAAATCCAGGGACAGACTGAGCCAGGGGCAATGGTCATCGCCAACGGCGTTGAACTCTCCGTCGGATCTGATGGTCGGTTTAGGGGGGAGGTGGCCATGCCTCTCGACAGGTCGATCCGCGTTGTCGCGCGCGACTTTGCCGGGAACGAGAGCGTCCTGGTCCAGACCATTCGCCCGTAAAGACGGCGAACCGTCAGCGCAGGGCGTGTCTCACGGCCTCGACGCATGGCCGACCAGAGCCGCCAGTTCGGGCAGAAAAATCAGCGCGCCCACAACGACAGCTGCGGCAGCCGAAACCAGCACGCCCGCCGCTGCGCAGTCTTTTGCCACTTTGGCCAGGGGGTGGAGATCAGGAGAAGCGCGGTCGGTGATCGCTTCGAGGGCTGTGTTGAGCAGCTCGGCCTGAAACACCAGCCCGATGACGGCGGCCAGGATCGCCCACTGCGTCGCCGCAAGTCCCACCCAGACGCCGGCGAGCATCACGAGCAGCGAGATTGCGCAATGAACTCTGAAGTTGCGCTGGGTGCGGAAGGCATAAACAAGGCCCTCCCAGGCAAACCGGAATGAAGCCAGGAACGACGGAGATTTCATGTCCTTTGTCCCCCGTAAACATCCAGAACGACAGGGATTGACACATTGGCCTGCTGCCTCCTGCATCAGCGCACTGCGCAGCGGGCTTACAGCACGCGACACACCAGCCCTTTCAGATACTCCGACTCCGGGAAACTCAGCAGCACCGGGTGATCGCTGGCCTGGGTCAGGCGCTCGATCACCTGAGCGTCCCGCGCGCTTTCGAGGGCGGCGCTGAAAATGATCTTCTGGAAAAGCGCCGGGTCGATGACGCCGGAACAGGAGAAAGTCGCCAGAATGCCGCCAGGGCGCACCACGCCAAAGGCAATGCGATTCAGATCCTTGTAAGCGCGCGCAGCGCGATCGATCTGCGACGGAGCATGGGCGAACTTGGGCGGATCCAAAATCACAACATCGAATTGCATGCCCTGGGCGCGACACGCGCGCAAATACTCAAAGGCGTCTGCGGCCTGGCAGGCCACAGCGCATCCCGGCGCCGGCTGCAAGGACAGATTGACCTCGGCCATGCGCAGCGCCTCCTGTGACGAATCGACATTGACGACTGATCGGGCGCCGCGCGCTGCCGCGCAGACAGCGAATGCGCCGGTGTACGCGAACACGTTGAGCACATCCGCGCCGGCGCAGTAGCGCGCCACTCGGGCGCGATTCTCGCGCTGATCCAGATAGAACCCTGTTTTCTGGCCGGCTTGCACATCCACCTGAAACCGCATGCCATTTTCAAACACCTCGACAGGGCCGGCCGGCGGCTCGCCAAACAACACGCCGCGCGCGGCGCTTACGCGCTCATGCTTCAGCCGTTCGTCGTCGCTGCGCTCCAGAATGCAGCGCGGCGAGAGCAGAGACGCCAGGGCTTCAACCAGAACCGGTTTCGCTCGCGCGGCTGCCAGCGTTGAGATCTGCAAGACGACACAGCCGGCGTAGTCATCCGCGATGACGCCCGGCAAGCCGTCGCTCTCGCTAAAGATGAGCCGGCGGGCAGATGTGTCCGCCAGCAGAGGATCTCGCGCGCGGCGTTCGAGCGCCTGCTTGACACGCCGGCGCCAGAAATCATCGTCAATGTCTTCAGACTCGTCCCATGTGAGCAGACGCACCGCAGTCTGAGCTTGCTGATTAATGATGCCGCGCGCCAACCATTCGCCAGTGTTCGCGCGAACGTCCACCACGTCTCCATCTCTGGGCCGGCCCTCAATGGTTTTGATGCCGCCTGAGAACAAGCGCGGATGGCGTCCGCGCACAGACTTGTCTCGCCCGGACTTCAGGATCACTGCGGGATAGGTGGGAGGTGGATGTTGCATGTTGCCATGCCATTGTATCTTTTGCCCGCAATTGCGCCGCGCGCCGGCTCGCGCGTTTTTGACACGAGCGCGAGCGTGGGCTAGAATCATAGGTCGGCTACGCCTAGCCAATACGTTTTCAGGAGTGATCCCGGTGAGTGAAGAAGTTTTGAGTGCTCCAGATATCGCCCCTGCGCCTGAAAGAAGCGCAGAGGAGCCTGCGGCCTCGCCTGAGGTCGCGGCCGTCAAGCCGCGCCAGGCGTACCTGGGCAAAGTGACGCGCGTCGACCTTGGCGGCGCGTTCGTGGATATCGGCGTCGGCGTTGAGGCCTATATCCACATCTCGCAGATCAGCGCCGAAGCGCCCGTCACGCGCGTGGCAGACGTGCTCAAGGTCGGCGACGAGATACAGGTGTACGTGGCCTCCGTCAACCCGCAGACTCGGCGCATCAACCTGACGATGACCCGGCCGCCGAAGTACGACTGGGCTGACCTGGACATCGGCCTGAAGATTCCAAACGCTCGCGTCGTAGCTTTGGAGAGCTTTGGCGCCTTTGTCGATATCGATGGTCCGAAACACGGCCTGGTGCCTTTCAATCTGATGCCGAAGGGCAAGCGGCCGAAGGTGGGCGACGTGCTCGATGCTGTGTGGGTCATCGAAGCCAGTGAAGAGAAGCGCCGCATCGGCTTGACGATGGTCGAACCGCCGGCCTTGCCATGGGAGAAGATTCATCGCGGCGATACGCTGAAGGGCACTGTGACACGCATCGAACGCAAAGGCGCGTTCGTTGATGTTGGCGCTGAGCGCGAGGGTCTGATTCGATCATCTTCATTTGGCGCCGGCTTCGTCAACGTGAGCGACTTTGTGACCGTAAATGAACAGGTCTTGGTGCGAGTTGTCAAAGTAGATCCGGCCAAAAAGCAGCTCGACCTTGCCATGGAAGGCGTCAACCCTGAGGATTTCGAGCTGTCATCCGGGCCGGACGAGGTGCTTAGCCCGATGGCAGCCGCCTTCCAGCGCGCCCAACGCGGTCGCCGCGACTCAAGTCCGGCCCAGAGCCGCACCGAGCGCAAGCTGAGCCAGCAGGACGAAATTCTCGCGCGCACATTGCAACAGCTTCAGTCTCAGCGCCGGAAATAATCGCGCTACTCCAGGCGACGCAGCGGCGCGGCGGCCTCAATGCGGGCGTGGCGCCGCTTCACTCACCTTCGTGTATCGTTTCTGCAAAACGCTCAGGCTAGAACGCATGGATCGAGCAGGGAGCGCCAAAACGGCGCTCCCTGCTTTGCCATAAGGACCCGAACAAAACACATGAGCCACCAGTACACCGAAGTCGAACGCGACCGGCTCGCCAAACTTGACAGGATCCGGGCAGCCGGGATCGACCCTTACCCGCCGCGCGCGCGATTCGGCGATCTGCGCCTGATGGCAGCCGAAGCCTCGCGCCGGATTCTGGCATGGCAGGCGGCGCTGCCAGAGCAGGATGACCAGGAGCGCGCTGCAGCGTTGCACGCGGGGGATCCATCTGCCTGCGCCGTGATGGGGCGCATTGTCGCCCGGCGCGTCATGGGCAAAGCCTGCTTTGTGTCGATCGAAGATGACAGCGGACGCATACAACTCTACGCGCGGGTCGGGCCGGACTCAGTGGATGCTGCATCCTTTGAACACTTCAAAGACCTCGATCTGGGCGATTTCATCGAAGCCAGAGGCAACCTGTTCATCACCAGAACCGGCGAGCCAACCCTGCGGGTCGCCGACTGGTCGCTGCTCAGCAAATCCATCAGTCCGCTCCCGATGGCCAAGGAGGAAAAGCAACCCGACGGCAGCGTCAAACGCTATAGCGCGTTCACCGACCCCGAATCTCGCTATCGGCAACGATACGCCGACCTCGCTGTCAACCCAGAAGTGCGCGATATCTTCAGAACGCGCGCCAGAATCATCAAGGCGCTCCGTGAGTTCTTGGACAACCACGGGTTTCTGGAGGTCGAGACGCCCATTCTTCAGCCGATTTATGGCGGCGCCGCAGCCCGGCCTTTCATCACACATCACAACCAGCTCGACCAGGACTTGTATTTGCGCATTTCGTTCGAGTTGTATCTCAAGCGGTTGCTGGTCGGCGGCATCGAGCGCGTGTACGAGATCGGGCGCGATTTCCGCAACGAAGGCGTCAGCTTCAAGCACAATCCCGAGTTCACCCAGCTCGAGTTCTACGCCGCATACATGGATGTGTTCAGCGTCATGGACCTCACGGAGCAGATGATGCAGCATGTGGCGCGCGAGGTCCTTGCAGCCAGCGGCGGCAAAACCAGCTTTCGCGGGCATCACATCGACCTGACACAGCCCTGGCAACGCATCACGCTGCGCGACGCCATTCTGCAGCGCGCAGGGATCGACTACACCGCGTTTCCAGACCGCGACGCGCTGGCGGCGGCGATCCTGGCGGAGAAACTGATGCCGCCCGAAGTCGTCAAAGGCAAAACGCGCGGAAAACTGATCGACGGCCTGCTGGGCGACTACGTCGAGAAAACGCTGATCCAGCCGACATTTCTGTACGACTATCCGCGCGACATTTCGCCGCTGGCCAAGAGCAAAGCCGGCGACCCGACAACCGTCGAGCGGTTCGAGGGCTTCATCGGCGGGATGGAGCTGTGCAATGCGTTCAGCGAACTCAACGATCCGCTGGATCAGGAGCAGCGATTCCTGGAGGAGATGCGAGGGGGCGATGACGAGGCGCAGCCAATGGACGAGGACTACCTGCGCGCCATGCGCTACGGCATGCCTCCCAACGGCGGCTTCGGCATGGGAATCGACCGCCTGACCATGCTGCTGACCAACAACGACTCCATCCGCGAAGTGTTGCTGTTCCCGCACCTGCGGAAGGAGGAGTGAGCGGCGCTTACCTGGCGTACTCGACCGAGCGCGTCTCGCGCACCACTGTGACCTTGATCTGGCCGGGGTACTCCATCGTCTCCTCGATCTTGCGCGCCACGTCGCGGCTGAGTTGTATGCAAGCCAGGTCGTCCATCTGCTCCGGCTTGACGATGATGCGCACTTCGCGCCCCGCCTGGATGGCATACGCCTCCGACACGCCAGAGAACGAGCGGGCCGTGTCTTCGAGTTGCCGGACGCGCTTGACGTAGTTCTCCAGCGTTTCGCGGCGCGCGCCGGGCCGCGAGCCGCTGACGGCATCGGCGATCTCGACGATCACCGCCTCCACTGTTTCCTGCGGCACATCGTGGTGATGGGACTCAACGCAGTGAATGATCTTCGGGTTGATGTTGAACCGGCGCAGCATTTCCACGCCGAGTTGCACGTGGGTGCCTTCGTTTTCACGGTCGAGCGCTTTGCCCAGGTCGTGCAGCAACGCGCCGGCCTTGCACACTTTCACATCCGCCTTCAGTTCAGACGCCAGAAGCCCGGCCAGGCGCGCCGCCTCGACCGCGTGAAACAACTGGTTCTGGCCGTAGCTGGTGCGATACTTCAGCCGGCCCAGCGTCTTGATGATCTCAGTGGGCAGGTTCGGCACGCCCGCTTCCACGGTGGCCCGCTCGCCTTCCTCCCACATGATGCGCTCCACTTCGCGCCGGGCGTCCTCCAGAGTCTTTTCGATGCGCTGGGGGTGAATGCGGCCGTCGCGCACCAGCGTCTCGAGCGCGCGCCGGGCAATCTCGCGCCGCACCGGGTCAAAGCATGAAATGGTCACCGTGTCGGGCGTGTCATCGACGATCACATCCACGCCGGCAGCCTGCTCGAATGCCTGAATATTGCGGCCATTCCGGCCGATGATGCGGCCCTTGACCTCTTCGCCGGGCAGCTCAACCGCCGCAACGGTTTTCTCGGCCACCGTGTCCGTCGCCACACGCTGCATGACCTGGATCACGATCTCTCGCGCGCGCTGATCGGCGGTTTCGCGGACATGAGCTTCCGTTTCGCGAATCACCCGCGCCATGTCGTTGCGAACATCGTCACGCACGGCGTTCAGCAATTCTTCGCGGGCCTGCTCGCGCGTCATGGCCGCAATCTGTTCGAGCGCCGTCACACGCTCCTTCTGAAGCTTCTCCAGATCGGCCGCCTGCTTGTCCAGTTGCGCCTGGCGCTGGTTGGCTTTCTTTTCTCGCTGCTCCAAACGGTCGCGCTGAGCGTCCAGTTCCGATCGCCGGCGGGCCAGCCGCTCTTCCTCACGCTGGAGTTCGAGCCGGCGCTCCTTCGTTTCGCGCTCGGCCGCGTCCCGCTGCTTGATGACCTCGTCCTTGGCCTGCACCAGCAGTTCACGAGCCCTGGCCTGAGTTTCGGCCAGCGTGCGCTCGGCCTCTGCTCTCAACACAGCGCCTTCGTCGTGCGACTGCTTGCGCCCGATTCGATAGAAGACGACGCTGCACGCCACCGCCACAACGATGATGATCAGCGCCTCTACGATAATTCTGCCGATATCTGACATGTTGAATTTCCTGGTTTCAGAATGATTCGAGCGGAGGGTCCTGATCGGCCTCTCGCCCTGCCGCCATTTCGCGCTCCACGCGGTCAATGGCCTCCTCGATGGTGTCGTAACCAAACCCGTTGCGGGCCAGATACTCGCTCAGCTTGCGCCGGCGTTGCCAATCGGGCTGCATATCAGCCACCCTGGGCCATCGCCGCAGCGCCGCCTGATAGGCCGCCTCTGAGTCGCTGACTGCTTCCAGCGACGCTTCGATTGTCGCCGGATCGATGCCCTTCTGTCGCAACTCCCAGGCGAGCATGCGCCGGCTACGCGGCCCGTTCCGCATCCGGCTGTCCACCCAGGACCGGCTGAAAGATGCATCATCCAACAACGCGGCTGCCCGCAAACTGGCAACGATCTCTTCTATCACATCCTCAGGCGCGCCGGCGCGCTGCAACCGCTGGCGGACTTCCTTCTCGCTTCTCGGACGGTAGGCAATGAATTCCACGGCGCGCTGCCGGGCCTTCTCGATCGTATCCGACGCTTTGAGAGACTCTATTTCCTGGTCCGTCAGGGTTTGCCCCACGCGCAACCATAACGCATGAATAAGTGCCAGCCCAAAGGCAAACTCGCCGTCGAGGTAGACATTCACGCGATCGCGCGCGTTCTTCTGCACTTTGAGGGCGGTGATCGTCCCTGCCATAAGGCAGCCCTGCCATAAAACAAACAGCGCCTGTTCTGGACTCCTCCGGCATTTTTTCATGCCGGTAGACGATCCCTAACAGCCGCTGTTCAGGCCGATTCAGATTGTGTCTGGCGACCGCTGTGCCTCTGGTGACGCCGGTTCGGAAAACGCAGGAATCAGCAATCGATTCGTTTCGATTCCCTTTCGCCAATCATCACGATCATTCGCAAAGTTGACCCTGACTTGCGCCACAGACACAGTGCCTGTGAACGCCTGGTTCACACCCGCAAAAAAGAATGCGCTGATGCCGGCTACCACACACCATCACGCTGGCGCACGTTGGCGCTCTCACGACACATCCGGCGCATATGCCGGATGAAATCTTCCAGCCCAAATCTGCTGCAAGCACCGTCATTCGGAGTTCCGCACGACACTTCATCAGACTTTAACAAGGATTATAGCCGGTTTTTGGCCACGATAAACACGATCTCGGTCTGAAAAACGAGCTTCTGCCAGCTGCACGGCGAATCGGCCACCAGTTGCTGGAATTGGCTCTCATAATGGGCCGGCATCCCCTTCGCGCGCCCACCCAGACTATGTGCCGGGTACGAGATGACCAGATAATCGGCGTCCACCCCATCCAAAATCCGGCGTCCGGCGTGCCTGTCGATCTGCTCCAGACAGGGCAGCGATTTCAATACAAAGGCGAGGTCAAAATGTCCCGGCGGCGGCGCAGACAGCACATCGCGCGACTCCGCGATGCCATTCACCCCGGCAATTGAAAAGAACGCCTGCGTGAACGCCATCATGTCATCGTAAATATCGGCAGCATAATACTCCACGCCGGCTGGCAACCCCATCCAGGGAATCGCCAGCGGGTTCAGGCCGCAGGCCAGGTCTGCCACACGCCGGGGCGTCGGTATGGCGGCAAAGATGGCGCGATAGAACGCATCCAGAACCGGAAGGCGCTCCAGGGTCGAGGCATGCCGGCTCATCAACCCGGCGCACACCCGTCGCAGTGCGTCGCCGCCAGAGGCTGCCCGAAGCTCCTCCAGCCAGCGATCATAGCGCGGCGTGCGATCCAGGTAAGCCCCGGCAACCTGATGCAGCTTGTTCTTCGCGGCCTTGACCGCCTCTTTCAGGCTGCCCCGGCTGGCCAGTTCCCGCGCGCCGATCTGCCGGACGAGGTCGGCGCTTACAAAGCGGTATTTGGCGCTTGCGCGCACTGTGGCCACCAGGGCGTCCAGGTCGGTCTGTCCCATGTCAGATCGGGATGATAGATCCTCGTGTCACTGCCCATAGCTCAATCGCGCCATGAGCCGATTCATAAAACGTAAATTATGCAGGGTGGCCAGGCGCAGATAAGCGCTGTCTTTGACCCGGAACAGATGATGCAGAAAGCCGATCGAGTAACGCCGGCAACACAGGCAGTCGCAATTGCTCTCGATGGGCCGATTGTCCTTGATGTGCTTGTCATCCGCGATGTACAGGAAAGAGAATGCGCCGCCCGATGGCGTGCCCGGCCCATCTCCTTCAACCCATCGATACAGCCGGCCCCGGCGGGCATCGCGGGTCGGCAACGCGCTGTCAAACATCTGATAGCCCATGCGCGCGCATTCGACCACGCTGTTTGGATGCCCCACCCCCAGCGCATGCAACGGAAACTGCGCGGGCGTCAGCTCGCGGGTATAGGCCAGCATGTCCGCCAGCAAACCACCCTCGCTATCGAGCGGCCAGCCGCCATAGCCATAGCCATCGAACCCGATCTCGAGCAGAGCCTCGGCGCACTGCCGGCGCAACTCGCGCGAGCGCCCTCCCTGAATCACCGCAAACAACAAAGGCCGGCGTCCGGCCTCCAGATGCTTTTCCGCCATCAGCCGGTCGAAGGCCTTGCGACACTGCTTTGCCCAGGCAATGGTGCGCCGCACAGATTCTTTCTGCGCTTCGAGCGGGTCGTCAGGATGCGTGCAGTCATCCAGACAGACCACGATGTCGCTACCGTACCCGACCTGCAATTGCACCGTCTTCTCCGGCGTCAATTGAAACTTGCGTCCGGCCCCCTCCGGCTGGAAAACGATGCCCTGGCCGGTCAGCCTGCCCTGCTTCGGATTCTGGCGGATCAGCGAGTACGCCTGAAAACCCCCGGAGTCTGTCATGATCGGCCACGGCCAGCCGCTCATGCGATGCAGGCCGCCCAGCGCCTGCACCGTAGACGATCCCGGCCGCTGCATCAGGTGGAATGTGTTCATCACCACCGCCCGCGTGCCCACGCTCTCCAGGTCGGCGCTATCAACTGACCGGACGACGCCGTGGGTTGCATCGGGCAGGAATGCCGGCAACTGAAGCTCGCCGTGGGGCAAACGAAGCGCGCGCAGATGATTCTCCATAAATGAGGGCAATCCTATCGCATTTCCGAACCGGCTTAAAATGATCGGGCTGTGTCTCTCTTCGGGATTACCCAACTGATATCGGCGGCCCCGGAAGTGCGCGCGCAGTTGCGCGCGCTGGCCGAGTCCATGCGAGGGGGCGGCGTCATGTCAGAGCCGCCGCTTGGATTGCCGCGCGCCGCGCGCCCCTTCATCGTATCGGCGCTCCAGCACACGCTTGACCGCCGGATCGTCTATGTCACTTCGTCGGTGGATGCCGCGCGCACGAGCGCCGACGCGCTGCGATCGCTGGCAGCCCCAGACGCAAACCGCGATGGCATAGCAGTGCGGCGCTTTGCAGAGCCAAACACCGCTTTCTACGACACCGTGGCGCCGGTGGCAGACATCATCGCCCAGCGCAGCGCAGTGCTGGCATGCCTGGCCGCCCCGGCTGCCGGCGTGGTTGCGCCGGTGATCGTCAGCAGCCCCCGCGCGCTGATGCATCCCACGCTGCCGGCGGCGCGTTTCAAGGCCGCAATGCGCCTCTTGCAGCAGGATCAGACGCTGGCCCTCGAATCCATGCTCGCCCACTGGGTCAGCATCGGTTACGACCATCAACCGGTGGTGGAGCAGATTGGGACCTTCAGCCGGCGCGGCGGGATTATCGACGTGTGGCCGCCCAGTCTGCCCTCGCCGGCTCGCATCGAGCTGTTCGGCAACCAGATCGACTCGATCCGGCTGTTTGACCCCGGCACACAGCGCAGCCAGGATCGCATCCAACGCATCGTGATCACACCGCTCGAAGCCGGGCTGGGAGCCGGGCTGGGAGCCGGCAGCAATGGCAACGCAGCCGCCGAGACCGCGCCGGCGCTGGCGTCGCTGGTCGATTACCTGGGCGAGGGCGGCCTGCTCGTCATCGACGACGAAGAAGAATTGCGCGAGGCGTGGCTGGAGCTGGAGGCGCGCGCGCGACGCGAACGCGACACCATTGGCGATCCCGCGTTGATCACCACGCCGGGCTACCTCACCTGGGACGCTTTCCAGATGGCGCAGCGCCGGCAACGCGCAACCCTGATTCTGGGCCAGGGCATCGACGCGCGCGCACGGCTGACAGCCTCGCCACTGGCATCGCTGTTTACGCCAGCGCCGCATTTCGCCGGCCAGTTGACGCCACTGCTCGACTACGCGCAAACCCGCGCAGCGCAGATCGACAAGCCGCCGAACATCATCATCGTGTCGCGCCAGGCCAGGCGACTGGCCGAAGTGTGGTCCGAACGTCGCGCGCCGATCGCCGCCACAGACACCTTGAGCGCCCCGCCTGAAGGCTCGCCCACGTTTGTGACCGGCGCGCTGCCCGCCGGCTTCATCTTCGAAGGAGAAGACGCAGCCAGGAATTTTGTCCTGCTGACCGACGCCGAGATCTTCGGCCATGTCCGCCCGGAGCCGTGGATCGCGCCGCGCAAAAGCCGGCTGGCGCCCGAGCGGGCGTTTTCCGACTGGCAACCCGGCGACGCCGTCGTCCATGAAGACTACGGCATCGGCATCTATCGCGGCCTGGTCAGGCTCACCGTCAACACCGGCACGCCCCAGGCGCCGGTGGAAGGCGAGCGCGAATACCTGCTGCTCGAATACGCCGAGGGCGACCGGCTGTACGTGCCGCTGCATCAACTCGACCGCATCTCGCGCTATGTGGGCGGCGACGATTCACGGCCGGCGCTGAACAAGCTGGGCACGCCGGACTGGGCGCAGATCAAACACCGCGCGCGCGGCGCAGCCGCCGAAGTGGCTAGAGAAATGCTGGCGCTGTACGCTCAGCGCGAACTGGCCAGCGGCCGCGCCTTCAGTCCAGACACGCCCTGGCAGGCCGAACTGGAAGCCAGCTTTCCCTACGTCGAGACCGAAGACCAGATGCGCGCCATCGCCGAGGTCAAAGCCGACATGGAAAGTCCGCGACCGATGGATCGCCTGATCTGCGGCGATGTAGGCTATGGCAAAACCGAAGTGGCCTTGCGCGCCGCGTTCAAGGCCGTGCAGGACGGCGCCCAGGTCGCCGTGCTGGCGCCAACGACCGTTCTGGCGCAACAACACTGGGTGACATTCCTGAGACGCATGGCGTCGTACCCCGTGACCATCGAAGTGTTGTCGCGCTTTCGCTCGCCGGCCGAAAAGCGCGAAGTGCTGGAGAAACTGGAAGAGGGCAGCGTCGATATCGTCATCGGCACGCACGCGCTGCTCAGCAACCGCGTGCGCTTCAAGCAGCTCGGCCTGCTCATCATCGATGAAGAGCAGCGCTTCGGCGTCAAAGCGAAGGAAAAGCTCAAGCAACTCCGCACCAGCGTCGATGTCATCACGTTGACCGCCACGCCCATCCCGCGCACGCTGTACTTCAGCCTGAGCGGCATCCGCAGCATCAGCCGGATCGAGACACCGCCGGCCGAGCGGCTGCCCATCATCAGCTACATCGGCCCGTTCGACGAGGCCATTGTGCAGCAGGCTATTCAGCGCGAACTCGACCGCGACGGGCAGGTGTTTTTCGTCCACAACCGCATCAACTCCATCTATCTGGTCGAGCAGAAACTGCGCCGGCTGATCCCCGAAGCGACGCTGGCCGTGGCGCACGGCCAGATGGACGAAAAGCGCCTGGCGCGCGTCATGAGCGACTTCGCCGACGGCAAGATCGACATTCTGCTCTGCACCAACATCGTCGAGAACGGGCTGGACATTCCCAACGCCAACACCATCATCGTCGATCGCGCCGACCATTTCGGCCTGGCCGAGCTGTATCAGTTGCGCGGCCGCGTCGGGCGCTCGACCACGCAGGCCTATGGTTACTTTCTATACGACCGCAAGTCACGCATGACCCCGGAGGCGCGTGAGCGGCTGAACACGTTGCGCGAGATCGCCGGGTTGGGCGCCGGTTACCTGATCGCTATGCGCGATCTGGAGCTGCGCGGCGCGGGCGACATTCTGGGGCCAAAGCAAAGCGGCCACGTGTCGAGCATCGGGCTTGATCTATACACCCGTCTGCTGTCCCGCGAGATCAGCGTGCTGCGCGCGTTGCGCGACGGGGCCGCGCTGCCCGAGCCGGAGCCGCAGCCGGTGACCATTGACCTGCCGCTGACGGTCGGCCTGCCGGAAAGCTATGTTGGCGATTCCACCCTGCGCGTGCAGCTCTACCGGCGCATCGCCAGCCTCGACACCGAAGAGAAGGTGCGGCAGTTCGAGGATGAACTGGCCGACCGCTTCGGCAAGCTGCCGCAGCCGGCGCTCAACCTGACCTACCAGGCGCGGCTGAAGCTGCACGCCACGGCGCTCGGCGCGCAGTCGATCACCACCGAAGGCAATCGATTCGTCGTGCGCGCCGACGCGATCGAAAAGCTGGATCGGGCCGCAGTCGAACGGCTGTTGGGAGAGGGGTGCATCGTCGGACGGCGACAACTCAGCTTCGCGCGCAGCGGGCCGGCTGAGATCTGGAAAGCCCGATTGATGGATGTCATGGCCCGACTGGCAGAACTTGCTCGACCCCTGACCAACGCCGTCGAAGCCTGATCGAACATATGCGCGAAACGTCTGTTCAAACGCCCCCGTCGCACCTATAATTCGCGCACGATTCGAGAGCCATTGAGTCCCCTGGGGGGTAATAGCGAAGATGTCCATTGAGTTGATTTCGAGAGGTGTTCTGCTTGGCCCGCGCGGCATTTTGCTGTGTCGCAACGCCGGCATGGGCTACACCTACCTGCCCGGCGGCCACGTCGAGTTCGGCGAATCGGCCGCCGCCGCATTGGAGCGGGAGATCTTCGAGGAACTGGCGCTGCGCGCCAAAGCCGAAAACTTCCTGGGCGCCATTGAGCACTCATTCGCGCAGGATGGCGTCACACACCACGAGATCAGCCTGGTGTTCGAGTTGACCAGCAGCGCGATCGCGCGCCGGGCGCGCTTCACCCCAGCCGAAAGCCGGCTCGAATTTCTCTGGCAGCCGCTGCACACCCTTTCCGAGGCCAATCTGTTGCCCCGGCCGCTGCGGCAGTTGATCCCCCTCTGGACGCGCGGCAAACCGGCGCCGTTTACCAGTGATATGATCGGCGAGATCAAACACAAGGCGTGATCTGCGCTGCGCAACACACAACAATCGCGGGCGATCTCACCGATGATTCAGGAGTGATCTCAAGCATGGCCAATGTAAGCCCCGAACTACTGGAAATCCTGCGCTGCCCCTACTGCGTGTCGGGCGCCACGCGCCAGCCGGGTGACGACCCCGGCCGGCTCACCCTGCACAAAGACACCTGGCTGCTCTGCCAGACCTGCGCCCGCAAGTACCCGATCAAAGAAGGCATCCCGATCATGCTGATCGAAGAAGGGGACAAGTGGGCTGCCGTCAAGGCCGAAGACCTGCCAGTTCCCCCGCCAGCCGCGTAACGATTTTGGATTTTAGATTTTGGATTTTGGATTGCCGATTCAAAGTCTAAAATCAGGAATCCATCCAAAACCGGCATGCGTTTGCTGAAAGTGCTCACGGTGCTGCTGGCAATCGCAGGCACGGCTGCGCTCGTTCTGGCGTCGCAGGCCACGGCCCGGCCGCTCACGCGCATCGCCGCCATCTCCCCCTCCATGAACTTCGCCTATGTGCGCGTGGAGGGCGTGGTGGTTGATTACCCCAGCCTTTCACCCGAACAGGACTACCTGTCTTTTCGCGTGCGAGACGCCAGCGGCGAGATGCGCGTGGCCGCCTATCGCGCCACAGTCAAAGCCCTGCTGGACGCCGGCCGGCTGCCCATGCCCGGCGATCACGCGACACTGGAAGGCACGCTGCGCGTCCGCGACGATGAACCGTCGCTCACCCTCAACGTGGCCGACGCGCTGACCGTGCAGGCCGTTGACGCCCGGCGCGTCGATCTGGCGGCGCTCGACGCGCTGCCGCTTGGCGGGCGCGCCACAGTAGCCGGCCAGGCGCGCCGCGTGCGCGCTGTCGGCGAATCACTGCGCATCATCACGCTCCGCCAGGGCGACACCGAGGCCGATGTGCTGATTCCGTTGAGCCTGCGCGCCGTTTTCGGCCCGCCGCCCGAAATCAGCGCGGGGGATTGGCTGACCGTCACCGGCGGTGTTGGTGAGTATCGCGGACGCCGGCAGGTGCTGCCCGCCAGCGCCGATGCGCTTGCAATCACGCCCGGCGACTTCGAGGTGACCGCCCGGCGGCTGGACATCCGCCCGATCGGCGCCCTCAACCGCGATCTGATCGGCCATTGGGTTGCGACCGAAGGCCGCCTGACAAACATCTACGAGATTGCGCGCGGCGCCTTGCTTGACATCGAAGACGACGCCGGCGACGCGACCACCATTGCCATGTTCGACGCCTGGTTCACGTGGCCGTTTTCGCAGACAGTCACCCTGGGCGACCGGGTGGCCGTGCAGGGCGCGCTCGTGGACTACAAAGGCAAGCTCGAGATTCAGCCACAGTTGCCCATCGACCTGATCTGGTTGCAGGACGATTGAGCCGCACACCAGGCGCTAGTCTGTCAATAGCAACTCGACCGAGTAGACCTGGGTACGCACGCCATGCCCCTCCGCATAGACCCAAATCGAGCGAATCTGCTGCACGTCGGGCAGCGTTGCCAGCAAGTCCTCTGACTCGAACAACTCGCGCTGGCCCAGCCGCTTGGCAGCGTGCTTGTTGCGCGGCAATGGCGCCGTGATAATCTCGTCGGGCAGGGAATCGTTGGGGACGCCATCGGCATAGAAGCCTTGCGTCCATTCACGTTCTGCGCCGCTCCTGTCGGTGTAGACGATCTTGAGCAGCAACGGGCACTCGCTGCCATAGCCGCCGCAGACCGGCAGTTCCTGGTACAGAATGGCAAACTCGACGCGCAGTTGCAGGGATCGCCGGCCAGACAGTCCCTCCTCGATCTGTTGCCAAACGCCGGTGCGCCCCCACCCCAGTCCTGTGCCAAAACGGTCAAGTAACAGAGAGGCATTGCCGTTCGAGCCGATGATGGACACCCTGCCCGTTATCCCGCCGCGGGGCGACACATCGGTGATGATCTGCCAGTCAGCCTGCAAGGGGTCCTCGAACTGACCGTTGATGACCAGGTTGCGCGCCGGCGGCAAAATGCCCTGCAGCCCGCCATCCCTGGTGACAGCCGTCCGCTGGTCGCTTCTGAGCACGATCGTCTTGTTCTCGGCCAGTGATACGACCCAGGCGGCGCCTTCGCGGGCGACAATGGCAGTATGCTCCGCCGACGTCTCGAACGAATACGAGCCGCTGTCAAGCGTTGTCGATGCCAGATCCGTTCGCACCACCAGGCGCACCCGGCGCTCCGGGGGATGCCGATGCTGCACCTGGATGCGGCCCGATTCCAGGCGCAGGATGAAGACCGCCGGCGACGACGTCAAATCCGGGAAGCGGGGGATGCGCGCCTGTTCGATGATGAGGCGTGCGCCAGAGTACAACTGCACGCTGGCAATGACGTCGCCGGGCATTTCGGCCGGGGCTATCGTCAGCAACGCCTGAGACTGCGTGTCATTGTCAACGATGACCGAACATCCCTCTTCAAGCGCGCGTCCTTCCTGCCCCACCACACGGGCATCAGCCTCGCGGCTGGGCGGGCAAAAGGCAATCGTGCGTCCGGCCTGAAGCTTGACGTTCATCACCGGCGCCACAGTAGCCGTGTTGACAAACGACCAGGCTGCCGCCGGCACACCAACGCCAATGGCGCAACACACCAGGAACGATGCGATCAGCACCGTCCAGGCCAGGCGTTGAGGAGAGCTGCGCATCTCTCGATTTCGGATTGTGGATTGTGGATTGTGGATTTTCGATTTGGTCTGGCGCGCGCGGCGTGGATTGTCAATTCCGCAATCCCCACTTCCAGCGCGACATACCCCAGCGCTCGCGACGCTCGATGCGGCTGGTGGTTTGTTGTCCGCGCTGGTGCGCGACTAATGTGGCCGCGACAGCCGCGATGTCAGGGTGCGGCGGGGCCTGTTCCTCGATGGCAAAGCGGTCCTCGACAAAGCGCGTGTCGAACGTGCCGGCCTGAAAGCGCAGGCTGCCGATAAGCTGCAGATGGAACGGGATGTTCGTCTTGACGCCCATCACGCGGAACTCGCTCAGGGCGCGCCGCATGCGCATCACCGCCTCGGCCCGCGTATCGCCCCAGCAAATGACTTTGGCGATCATGGAGTCGTAGTAGGGCGTGATTTCAAAGCCCTCGTACACGCCGCTCTCGATGCGCACGCCCGGCCCGGTCGGGAAGTTG
The DNA here is from genome assembly GCA_034434575.1 of Thermoflexales bacterium. Classification (GTDB taxonomy): domain Bacteria; phylum Chloroflexota; class Anaerolineae; order J036; family Brachytrichaceae; genus Roseilinea. The sequence continues at coordinate 34,409 of DAOTYS010000333.1, read as the reverse complement.
ATGCGGGTGATCACGCCGGTGCTGGGCATGAAGCCCTGAAACGGGTCTTCGGCGTTGATGCGGCATTCGATAGCCCAACCGCGCTGCTTCACATCTTCCTGGCTGTAGCGCAAGCGGCGCCCGCGCGCAATGCGAATCTGCTCCTTGACGATGTCGATACCGGTGACGCGCTCGGTGATGGGATGCTCGACCTGCAAGCGCGTGTTCATCTCCAGAAAGTAGAAATTGCCCTGCTTGTCGAGCAGATACTCGATCGTGCCGGCGTTGGTGTAGTTGATGGACTGGGCGGCGCGCACCGCCATCTCGCCCATGCGGGCGCGCAACGCCTCATCCACCACCGGCGAGGGGCATTCCTCGACCAGCTTCTGGCGCCGGCGTTGCAGCGAGCATTCGCGCTCGCCCAAATGGATCACATTGCCATGGTGATCGCCCAGCAGTTGAAATTCGATGTGCCGGGCGCCTTCGACCAGCTTTTCCAGATAGACGGCCCCATCGCCAAAAGACGATTCCGCTTCGCGCCGGGCGCTGGCCAGCAGCGCCGGCATCTCCTCGATGCTGCGCACTTCGCGCTGGCCCTTGCCGCCGCCGCCTGCGCTGGCTTTGATCAACAGCGGGAAACCGATTTTCGGCGCCGCGGCGATCAGTTCTTCGTCCGTCAGGTCGGCCTCGCCCTCGGTGCCGGGCACGACAGCCACGCCGGCTTTTTGCGCCGTGGCGCGCGCCACCGCCTTGTCGCCCATCTTGCTGATGGCGTGCGGCGACGGGCCAATGAACGTGATGCCCTCGTCCGCGCAGGCCTGGGCAAACTCCTCGCGCTCGGCCAGAAAGCCGTAGCCGGGATGAACCGCATCCGCGCCGGAGCGCCTGGCGACGCTGAGCAGGCGGTCGATGCGCAGGTATGAGTCGCGCGCCGGCGCCGGCCCGATGTGGTACGCCTCGTCGGCATAGCGCACGTGCAGCGCCGTGCGATCAACATCTGAATAAACAGCCACCGTGCCCACGCCCAGTTCCTGGCAGGCGCGAATGATGCGCACGGCGATCTCGCCGCGGTTGGCAATCAGAATTTTCTTGAACATTCAATGTGTCTCCCGCAGGACTGACAGGAGGCAAGTATGCCATTGATCCTGCCAGCAGCCGACAACCGACAACCAGCAGTTCCCCTACGGTAAAATGCCCGCCTTAGTTATGCGCCAGCCTGCCAATACCCAGTTCGCGCGCAACGCCGAACACTACGCGCGCAGCGCTGTGTTCGCTCAGAGCGATAACCTGAGCGCCCTGCTGCGCGTCGTCAATCCACAACCACACTGGCAGACGCTGGATGTCGCCGCCGGCGGCGGGCACACCGCCATCGCCTGCGCCGCCCGAGCGCGCCATGTCACAGCAACGGACATCGTGCCGCAGATGCTTGCAGCAGCCCGCCGGCTGGCCCATGAGCGCGAATTGACCAATATCGACTTCGCGCTGGCAGACGCCGAATCGCTCCCCCACCCCGACGCGACCTTCGACCTCGTCACCTGCCGCATCGCGCCGCATCATTTCAACGACCCTGGCCGCGCCGTGCGCGAAATGGCGCGCGTGTGCAAGCCCGGCGCGCTCGTCGCCGTCATCGACGGCATCGCGCCGCCCGATCGCGCCGTTGCCGACGAGATCAACCGCTGGGAGGCCGAACGCGACCCCTCACATGTGGCACTGCTCACCGTGAACGGCTGGAGCGCGTTGTTCTGCGCCGCTCATCTGGATTCCGTGCACCTGAGCGCCTTCGACCTGTGGCTGGATTTCGATGAGCATATGCGCCGGGCGGATGTTGACAACCAGACCGCTGCCAACCTGCGACGCCAGTTGCTGCACGGCTCGCCGGCCATGCGCGACTGGCTGAAAGTGACCGTTAAAGGCGATACAATCACCTTCAACTGGCCGCTCATCCTCATCGTGGGACGCAAAGCGGCGGCCGGTTGAGGGTTGAGGGTTGAGGGTTGAGGGTTGAGGGCTGAGTGCTGAGTGTGATGTTCCGACTGCTGACTACTGACGACTGACTACTGACGACTGGCTACTGACGACTGGCTACTGACGACTGACGACTGACGACTGACGACTGGCAATGAAATACCACGTGACGACATTCGGCTGCCAGATGAACGAAGCCGATTCACAACGGCTGGCATCGGAGATGGAAAAGCTTGGACTGCGCGCCACAGACACGCGCGAAGAAGCCGATGTGCTGGTGGTGAACACGTGCGTGGTGCGGCAGAGCGCCGAAGATCGCGCCTACAGCTACCTCCAGTCCATCAGGCCTCTCAAGCGCGACAAGCCCAACCTCATCATCGGCGTCATGGGCTGCATGGTTGGCGTGCGCGGGAATGCGGCGCTGGGCAAAAGGCTGCCTTTCGTGGATGTGTTCATGGCGCCCAGCGACCCGCAGCCGATGGTGGACCTGCTGCTGCAACGCGATGGGCGCGCGCTGGCCGAGCGCGAGACAGCCGAACGCTTTGCCTTGCAGGATGAGGATGTCTCGGTACGACAGGCCGGCGCCGCGCCCTATATGCTGCTGCCTGAACACGAGCGCGGCCGCCGGGTGACGGCGAATGTGCCGATCGTGTACGGCTGCTCGCACGCCTGTTCATTCTGCATCATCCCGTTCCGGCGCGGCGTGGAGCGGAGCCGGCCGCTGAGCAACATCGCCGCCGAAACGCGCTCGCTGGTGGAACAAGGGATCAAAGAAGTGACCCTGCTCGGCCAGATCGTGGATCGTTACGGCTACGACTTGCTCGGCAACGATTACGCCATCCGCGCGTACAACCCCGGCGCGGCATCGGGCCGGCCTTCCCAAACGCTGCCCATTCACACGCCGCTGGTCGATCTGCTGCGCCGGCTGAACGACATCGACGGCCTGGAGCGCATCCGCTTCCTGACCTCGCACCCGAACTGGATGACCGATGAACTGCTCGACGCTGTGCGCGAGCTGCCCAAAGTGATGCCGCACATCGAGGCGCCCGTGCAGGCTGGCGACGACGACGTGTTGCAGCGCATGCGGCGCGGCTACACCGCCGACGACTACCGCGCCCTGATTCAGCGCATCCGCGAGCGCGTCCCCGGCTGCGGCATCGCCACTGACATCATTGTGGGCTTCTGCGGCGAGACCGAGGCGCAGTTCATGCGCACCTACGATTTGCTGGAGGAACTGCGGCTTGATGTGGTCCACATCGCCAAATACTCGCCGCGCCCTAACACCACCGCCGCGCGCAACCTGGCCGACGATGTGCCGGAAGAAGAGAAAGAGCGCCGCTGGCAGGCGTTGAACGATCAACACGAGCGCATCACCGCCGAGATCAATGCGCGCTATGAGGGGCAAACGGTTGAGGTGCTGGTTGAAGATCGGCACAAGGGGCGCTGGCGCGGGCGCACGCCATCGAACAAACTGGTCTTTTTTGAAGACTCCGACCCCTTGCGCGACTGGCGGGGCCGGCTGGCCAGCGTCCGCATCACCTGGACCGGCGCATGGAGTATGCAGGGCGCGCTGACCGATCTGACGCATGGGTCAGCCGGCGCGCCGCCCGCACAGATCACCGCGCCCATCTTGTGACATGAAGGCTCTGGCAACACCGGCGGCTATCGATATCCGCCCCTTCGCCACTGCCGCAGACCATGCCCGGTGCGACGCGCTTCAGCGCCGGATTTGGGGCGACACCAACACAGTCTCGCCGCCCATGACCATCGCCATCCAGCGTCATGGCGGGATAGCCCTCGGCGCGTTCGACCGGCGCTGCGGGGACATGATTGGCTTCGTGTTGAGTTTTCTGGCCCCCAGCGCGCTGCCCGGCGCGGCCAACGGACTCAGCCACCACTCGCACATGGCCGCTGTCGCGCCGGAGTGGCAAAACCGGGGCATCGGCATGTCGCTCAAGCTGGCCCAGCGGCAGGCCGCGCTGGCTCAGGGCATCAACCTGATCACCTGGACATACGATCCGCTCGAAGCGCGCAATGCGCGGCTGAACATCCACAAGCTTGGCGCGATTTGCCGCACCTACCATCGCAACTATTACGGCGAGATGCGCGACGAGTTGAACGCCGGCATCGCCACCGACCGTTTTGAAGTGGAATGGTGGCTCGACGGCAGCGCGCCGGCCAGCCACCGCGCCCTGGCCGTTCCCGGCGAGCGCAATGCAGCCGACGCGCCGACCTGCCGGCTGGAGATCAACATTCCGCCGGACTTTCAATCCCTCAAGCGCAACGATCTCAATCACGCCAAAGCCTGGCGCATGCGCACCCGGCTGCAATTCGAGGACGCCTTTTCGCGCGGTTACATCGTCGTGGATTTCAACGCCACGCCATCACGCGCCTGCTACATCCTCGAACGGCGCTGACCGGCCATGCAGCAGCATCCTCCCGCAGGTTTTCGCAGCCTGCCGGGATTCGAGCGAGTAACCTGCGGCAGGTTCTTGCCCCCAATCAGCATCTGCTCATCTCTGAATGCTACAATCTCTTCGCAGTCTTGAGTGCTGAGTCTTGAGTGCTGAGTCTTGAGTGCTGAATCTTGAGTGCTGAATCTTGAGTGCTGAATACGAGGCACTCGGTACTCGCCACTCAGCACTCAGCACTCAATCGTCATTCGTCATTCGCCAGATGGAATTCTTTAACGCGCTGCTGATCGGCATCCCAGTGTTCATCGTGCTGCTGGGGCCGCTGATGTTCGTGCACGAACTGGGCCACTTCCTGCTGGCGAAACGCGCCGGCGTCCGCGTCGAGGAGTTTGGCATGGGCTTCCCCCCGCGCGCGCTGACGCTTTTCAAGCGCGGAGAGACCATTTACACATTGAACTGGCTGCCAATTGGCGCATTCGTGCGCATGAGCGGCGAAGAAGACCCGTCCGACCCGCGCAGCCTCGCCGCGCAACCCAAGCGCTGGCGGTTCCTGGTGCTGTTCGCCGGACCGGCCTTCAACTTCATCTTTGCAGTGCTCGTGCTGTTCCTGGCCTACCTGCTCTTTGCCACACAGCCCAGCGAGGCGCGCTACCGTGTGACCAGCGTCGCCTCTGGCAGCCCGGCCGAGATGCTCGGCCTTATGCCCGGCGATGAAGTGCTGTCAGTCAACGGTGTCGACGCCACCGAACAGATCTCCCCCAATCAGCAACAGGACACCTTCACCCTCAAATCGCAATCTCAAGCTTCCATCGGCAAGCCCATTCAGATCATTGTCCTGCGTCCGGGCGTCGGGAGTGACGGGGGGCCGGCTGAAGTCGTCATCAACGGAACCATCCCCGCCGACGCCAATCCGAACGCCCCGCTGGGCGTCAGCCTGGGCCTGAATGTCATCAAAACAGAGCGCGTCTACTACACTGCGCCCCAGGCATTCGTCGCCGCAACGAACGACCTGTATCTGGTCACGACCAACCTGATTCGCGCGCCGGTGGAGCTGATCACAGGCCGGCTGTCACCGGAAATGGCCCGCCCGGTCGGCGTCGTCGGCATCACCAGCATCGGCGTGTCGCTGCTGGAACAGGGCGCGTTCCCGTTCGTTCGCTTCGCCGGCCTGCTGAGTATGCTCATCGGCCTGACCAACCTGCTGCCCATCCCGGCCCTCGACGGCGGGCGCATTGTGTTCGTGCTCATCGAGTGGATTCGCGGCCGGCGCATCGATCCGCAACGCGAGCAATGGGTGCACAGCATCGGCATGATTCTTCTGCTGGCGCTGTCCGCCCTCATCATCGTCTTTGATGTCATCAATCCCGTGCAACTGCCATGACCAGCAAAAAGGCAACGCTTGAGCAGGCGCTGGAAGCCCTGGCCGGCGCTGCGCCGATCGCCACGCGCGTGCTCAAGGCGCTGGACCGCTTGAGCGATCGCGCCGTGCAGCAAGTGCAGGCCGCATGGCCGGCGCTGGAAGATGATCGCCGCGCCTACGTGGCCGCCAAGCTGCGCGCCATGTCCAGAGTCGATGTCCGGCTCGACTTCACGCCAATCTTTCGTTTCATGCTGAGCGATATCGACCCGCGCGTGCGCCTGGCTGCGGTGAATGGGCTGAGCGAGGACGAAAGCCCCGACATGATCGACATTTTGGCCGTCATGCTGCGCAGCGACCCCTCCGACATGGTGCGCGCAGCCGCCGCCACTGCGCTCGGCCGGTTCATGTACCAGGGCGTGATGGACAAACTCAGCAAGCGCCGGCGCGACCAGGTCTATTCGGCCCTGATGGGCGCCCTGATCGGTTCACCGGAACAGTCGCGCGCCCGCCGCGCCGCGCTCCGCTCCCTGGCCTGGGTGTCCAACGACGAAGTGGATCTGCATATCCGCGACGCCTACGCCTCCGAGCATCTGCCGTTGCGCGTCAGCGCGGTCTTCAGCATGGGCCGCAGCAACGACCGCCGCTATCAGCACGTTGTGCTGGGCGAGTTGACCAGCGTCACCCCCATCATGCGCCGCGAGGCGGCGCGCGCGGCCGGCGAACTGGAGTTGCGGGAAGCCGTGCCGGCCCTCAAACAACTCATCGACGACCCGGTGGCCGACGTGCGTCGAGCCGCCGTCCGCGCATTGGGCCAGATCGGTGGCGATGAGTCCAGGCAGGCGCTGGAAGCAATTGCCCAGACGAACGATCCTGAGATCGCCGGCGCGGCAGAAGAAGCTCTGGCCGAGCATGATTTTCTGTACGGCGACCTGAAATTCTCGATGGGGCCGTTCGACGAGTTCTTCGAGAACAAGGGATAGCTGCGCTTCGCGGCATGTTGCAGGCGCGGCTTTGATCCATGACCCGCCATCGCATTCTTTCCGCCGCCGGCCTCGTGCTGCTCCTCCTCGCGGCCAGCGTGGTGTGCGCCGCGCGGGCCGGCCAGTCTGCCCAGTCGCGCGGCACACCAGACGGCTTCCCCCCGCCAATTCATGGGGCCGAGGCGCTGCGCCTGGGCGTCAATGTGGCCCTGGAGCAATATGACCCGGAGACGCTGGATGCGCGTCTGGGCGACCTGCGCGCGCGGGGCATCCAATACCTGCGCCAGACGTTTCGCTGGAACGAGATTGAACCGCGCCGGGGTCATTTCGACTGGGCAGAGACAGATCGCATCATGGCTGCCGCGCAACGCCACGGGCTGCGTGTGCTGGCCGTGCTGCACACCACGCCTGAATGGGCCAGGCTCCCCTCCGGCTCGGAAGACCGGCCAGCCAACGAGACGCAACCTCCTGCCGATCCTGCTGACTTCGCCGCATTCGCCGGCGCATTCGCAGCCCGCTACGAGAGGCAACCGGCGGCCAACGCCGCATCGCCCATTCTGGCATACCAGATTTGGGATGAACCCAATCTCCTGTCTGCATGGGGCAACAGCCTGGCCAATCCAGAGCTGTACCTGAAGATGCTGCGCGGCGCGCGCGACGCCATACACGCCGTCAATCCCAATGCGCTCATCGCGCTGGCCGCCCTCGCCCCGACTGTCGAACAGGGCGGCGTGAACCCGGCCCCACAGGTGTACCTGCGCCGGCTGTACGAGCTGGGCGGCCAGGACGCCTTCGACGTGGCCGCCGCCAAGCCCTATGGTTTCGATTACCCGCCAGACGACCGGCGCGTTGACCCCGGCCTGCTGAACTTCTCGCACGTCATCCTGCTGCGCGAAGAGATGGTCGCTCATGGCGACGGCAACAAGGCCATCTGGCTCACCCAGTTCGGCTGGAATGCGCTGCCGGATGGCTGGCAAGGCGAGCCGTCGATCTGGGGAAAAGCCAGCGAGACAGAGCAGGCCGACTACACCATCCGCGCCGTGGAACGCGCCGCGCGCGAGTGGCCGTGGGCCGGCGCCATGTTCATCGAGACTTTGCAGCCGGCGGCGCATCCGCAAGACGCCCGCTGGGGCTTCGCGCTGGTTGACGCGGATGGCCGGCCGCGCCCGGTCTACACCGCATTCGTTGCGGCGCTCCAGTTGGCGCGCCTGGCGCCGCGAGCGCAATGGTTCACCCAACCCGTTGTCGATGCCGGCAGCACACGCTACGCGCCCAATCCGCTGGCGACGTTTTCCGAAGGGTGGCGATTTGGCGAGTTGGGGGCCGATATTCCAGAGCGCCCCGATGCGCGCGTCACCTTCACATTCAACGGAGACAGTCTGGCCCTGATCGTCCGGCGCGACAACTACCGCGCCTACACCTTCGTGACCATCGACGGGCAGCCGGCCAATCTGCTGCCGGTCGAGGCGCGCGGCGCATACCTCATCATGACTTCACCGGACTTGCGGCCTTCAATCGACACCTTGGCCGTGGCCGACACGCTGGGCGCCGGCCCGCACACTGCCGAAATCACAATCGATCGCGGCTGGAACCAGTGGGCGCTGATCGGGTGGAGCAGCCGGGCGACCCACCCTTCCGCGCAGTCATCTGCGGTCGTTCAGTGGCTTGCTGCGCTAGCCGGCCTGGGCGCGCTGGCGATCGTCGCGTGGAGCATGCCCAGAGCGCAGTGGCCGGCGGCGGCGCGCGCGATTGCGCGGCGCTGGACACGGTGCGATCGTCCGCTGACCTGGCAGGCGCTGACCGCCGGCCTGCTGTTCTGGCTGACGGCATCGATGACCTGGGCGCAGGACGCCGCGCAGGCGTATCGCAATCTGGGCACGCCGGCCAATTTGGTCATCAGCGCGCTGGTCTCTGCGGTTGCCTTCTGGTCGCCGGTGTTTGTCATCAGCCTGCTGGCTCTGGCAACGTTATTCGCGCTGGTGTTGCTGCGGCTCGATCTTGGGCTGATGCTGCTGGCGTTTTTCATCCCGTTCTACCTCCTGCCGCAACGTCTGTTCGAACGCGCCTTTTCGATGGTCGAACTGCTCACGCTGATGTGTTTCGCATCGTGGGCCGTCCGGGCCGCGCGGCGCTGGATGGTCGAAGGGCGGGGGAGACTGCCGGCCATTCGCCTCAACGCGCTTGATATCGGCGTCCTCGCACTCGTGATCGTGGCGGGCCTGTCTGCGACACAGGCCGAGTTCAAAGTGGAAGCATTCCGCGAGTTGCGGGTGGTCGTCGTGGAGCCGGCGCTGGTGTATCTGATGTTGCGCGCCAGCCGGCTCGACCAGGACGCGGTCTGGCGCATTGCCGACGGTTTCGCGCTGGGCGCTGTGGCCATTGCCGGCATCGGCCTGATCAACTACGCGCAGGGCAACACGTTCTCCGCCGAGTTCGGCTTTCCGCGCATCAGAAGCATCTACGGGTCGCCCAACAACGACGCGCTCTACCTGGAGCGCGCGTTCGCAGTGTTGCTGGCGGTGTGTTTGATCGCGCCGGGCGGGGGGGCAAACGACGGCGCGCGCCGGCCCGTGCGCCGCGCGCTCTACGGCCTGGCCCTCGCGCCGGTGACACTGGCGCTGATCTTGAGCGCCTCGCGGGGCGCGCTGCTGCTGGGGATGCCGGCGGCCATCGTCGTCGTTCTGCTTGCGGCAGGCGGGCGCTGGCGTCGGGCGGCCTACATCCTGATCGCTGCAATGGGCGTCGGGCTGGCAGTGCTGTTCAGCGGCATCGCCCAGCCACTGGTGGCCGGCACACGTTTTGAAAACATGCTCGACCTGACGCGGGGCACCGGCTTCTTCCGGCTCAACCTGTGGCAAAGCGCGCTGCGCATGATCATGGATCATCCTCTGCTGGGCGTCGGTCCGGACAATTTTCTGTACGCCTATCGCGGCTTCTACATTTTGCCGGCGGCGTGGCAGGAACCGAACCTGTCTCACCCGCACAACATTGCGCTGGATTTGGCCAGCCGGCTGGGGCTACTCGGCCTGGCCGCCGGCGGGCTGATGCTTGGGAGCGCAGTCTGGCAGGCCCTGCAAAGCGCCCGGCGCGCCACAACGCCAGGCCTGAGGCCGCTCGGTGTCGGGGCGCTTGGACTCACGGCCGCCATGCTTGCCCACGGGCTGGTGGATCACTCGTTTTTCCTGGTCGATCTCGCGTTCGCCTTCATGCTAACGACAGGTTTGACGACGCAGATCACGCGCCAGTCAGCCATTCAGCCCGACCCTTGCATTGCGGACAGAAGGATGTACAATCCGCCCATCTTGTGACGGCCTTCTGGCCGGAGCAGGGGTCACATCGCTATCCTTTACACCGGAGGTGATGTGCGCATGAGTAGTCATAAACTCAGCGCCGCAGCTTCCCTCCGGACGATGAGTCTGTAGGGAGCTGCGGCGCGGCGAACGGCCAACTCGAAAGGGTTGGCCGTTTGCTTTTTCGCAGCGGCAGGCCGGCGCCTCCAACGGATTTCTAACAACCCGCCGAACGATCTCTAACGCAGGCCGCCTAGATTGGGTGCAATTCTGACAAACAGCAGAAAAGCAAAACCAGAAACGCGAAATATCGGAGGTGTGAGATGGCAACTCGAATGATTCGTCGCTATGATCCGTTTGCGGAGGCAATTTCGCTGCGCAATATGATGGATCGTCTGATGGAGAGCGCCTTTGTCAACCCGGCCCAGTGGCTGAGCACCAACGGGGGCTTTGACGCGCCGGCCATCGACGTCATCGAAAACGCCGACGGCTTCACCATCAAGGCTGCGCTGCCGGGCTGGAAGCCGGAGAACGTCGATATTACGATCGAGAACGGCGTCCTGACGCTGAGCGGCGAAGTGAAGGAAGAGACGGAGCGCAACGACGAGGCGTCAAAGTACCATGTGCGCGAAATCCGCCAGAATTCGTTCACCCGCCGCGTGTCGCTCCCGACTGAGGTCGAAACCGACAAGGCGAAGGCCGAGTTCGAGAACGGCGTGTTGACACTGAACCTGCCGAAGGCTGAGGTTGTCAAGCCGAAGCAGATCAAGATCAGCGCCAAGTAACCTGCCGGGCGCTCCCGTCATGGGAGCCTGCGCAGACGACGAGGCCGGCAATCTATTGCCGGCCTCGTTTTGTTTCGATCGCGGCGTGGCGCAAAGTTGCGCTGCGCGCGGCATGGCGCTTGCCCGGCCAGGACAATTTGTCGGCGCGCGGCAGGAATAGCTATGAGCTGATCGCGCAGCGCGCTGTGTCCGGGCGTCAGGCAGACGCTGCGCTGCGCCGGCAAAGCAGCGGGCTAAGTCAAACCTCACAACCCCACCCGCGAGTAGTACTCCGGCGCGCCCTTGATCCCCAATCGCAGCCGGAACAACGCGCCGGCCAGTTCTCCGTCCGTGGCCTTTTGGTCGCCCCCCGCCGTCGTGACATACATGTCCATGTAGTCATCGCCGCCAAACACGACGCTCGACACCTTCTTCACCGGGAAGGCGATGCGTTGTATCTCCTCACCCCGGGGCGAATAACAGATGAGGGCGCTGCCGTCCCAGTGCGCTGACCACACATTGCCGGCAGCGTCAACCGTCATGCCATCGGGCAGGCCGTCGCTCTCTGGATGCCTGACAAAAATGCGCTGGTTCGAGATGGCGCCGGTCGCCTGGTCGTAGTCGAACAGATAGATCGTGTAGGCTGTCGAATCGGTGTAGTAAAGCCCCTTGCGATCCGGCGTCAGCCCCATGCCGTTCGAGCAGCCAATGCCTTCCAGCAGCAATGTCAGCTTGCCGTTGGTGTCCAGACGATACAGCCGGCCCGGCCGGTCTTTGGTCGGCATCGTGCCGCAGAAAACGCGCCCGGCTGTGTCGGCGAACACATCGTTGAATCGCGTCTCGCGCTCATCAGGGATCTCCTCAACCACCGTGGTCAATGAGCCGTTGCGCCAGATGGCCACCGTGCCGCGATCCATGAACAGCAACAACGATCCGTCGGCCTGGATAGTGTAGCCGCCCACCGGCCGGCCGCTGTAGAACTGCTCGTGTTTGCCGGTGGCCGGGTCGTATCGAAACATGCGGCCAGTGCCGATGTCCGTCCAGTACACCTTCTTCTCGATCGGATGCCACAGCGGTCCTTCGCCCACGACACACTGATAATCCGCAATCAGTTCGGGTTGCACAGTTGTCCTCCTCTCAGTCAATTCAGTTGATTCGGATGGCGGCGCCGGCTGCGCGCCCGGCCGGCAACCTGGAATCAGCAGGCTGCTCGCGCCCGCCAATCCGCCGGCCGCGCACACGCGCAGAAATCGGCGCCGCTTGAAATCCAAAACCGTCATTCCAAAATCGTCAGATGGCCGGCATGACGTTGCCGCCGCACACAGGGATATACGCGCCGGTGATGAACGCCGCCAGGTCCGAGGCCAGAAAGGCGACTGCATTGGCAACATCCTGATCGTAGCCGCGTCGCTTCAGGGGCACGTTCTTTTCATACTCCGGCTGACGCTCCTCCGGCGTGCCACGATATTTGTCGCTGATCATCCAACCCGGCGCAACCTGGTTTACCGTGATCTGATGCTCGCCAATCTCGCGCGCCAGCACGCGCAACACGCCATCCATGCCGCGTTTGCCGGACACATAGGCCGACTGGTTCGGCGTGTTCTGCATGGCGCACTCGGTGTTGATGGCGATCACCCGGCCCCAACCCTTTCTGATCATGGCCGGCACAAACGCCTTGGCCATCAGCACATTGTGCAGCACGCATGAGCGAAACTGGCCCTCGTAGTCTTCCACCGCCTGATCGAGCACATGCGCCCACGTATACTGAATCACGGCGTTATTGACGATGATGTCCGGGTCGCCCAGCGTCGCCGCAACCTGCCGCTGCATGGCAAACACATCATCGGCCTGGGTGACATTGGCCCGCACCATTACAGCCCGCGCGCCCTTCTGTGTCACTTCGTCCAGGAGCGCAGCCGCTTTGGCTTCGCTGTTGAGGTAGTTGATGGCGACCGCCGCGCCGCAATCCGCCAGCGTGCGCGTAATCACACGGCCCAACTCGCCCGACGCCCCGGTAACGAGCGCCACCTTGCCAGACAGATCGATCTTCATTTCTTCTTCCCTCTTCCTTGTTTGCTCACTGAACCGCGTAATACGCGGCGACTTTGCGCACGCCGGCGATGATATCTTCGATGTCCTGCGGGGTGTAGAACTCGTTCACCTCCAGCCGGACGCAGTCGCGCAGTATCGCCTCGGCGACAGGGCACAGGCCCGGCTCGTAACGCGCATCGGACAGATCGAATGGGAAATGGCTGCCGCGATAGGCGTGACGCTCGCGGAACATCGAATTCAGATACACGACCTGCGGAATGTATCCCGCCGCGTTGGGGATGCCTTCGGCTGCCAGCGCCTGCGAGAATTCGGCGCGCGTGCAGGACAGCCGCCCCGACACGGCCGGTGAGAAGGCTGATTCAACTTGCCCTTGCTGTTCCGGCTCAGGCGCAAACCGGCCGCGCAGCATGTAGAACCAGTACGAGCACCAACCGCCCGCTTGAATCTGATGCGGCGCAATGCCGGGCAGATCGCAAATGCCTTCCGTGATGCGTTCGCCGTAGCGATGGCGCGTCTCGCAGATGCCGGCCAGCTTCTTCAACTGCGCGATGCCCACCGCGCCCTGCAATTCGGTCATGCGATAGTTCGGCGCGAGATAGGCAATGTCGCCTCGCAGGGTAGCGTCGAAGCGGCGATAGTTCTTATCGGCAAAAGCGTGTGTGGCGCGATAGTCGGCTTCGTCGCCCGAGTTCACCGTCACGATGCCCCCGTCGCCGGTCGAAATGTGCTTGAAATCGTTGGTGCTGAAACAGCCATAGTGACCGATCATGCCGACCAGCCGGCCCTTGTAGCGGCACAGCCAGCTCTGCGCGCAATCCTCGATCACCGTCAAACCGTGCCGCCGGGCAATGTCCATCAGCGCATCCATGTCGCACGGGTTGCCGGCCAGGTGCACCGCCACGATGGCCTTCGTGCGCGGCGTGATGCGCGCCTCGACCGAGCGCGGGTCCAGGGTGTAGGTGTGCGGCTCCAGATCGGCAAACACCGGAATGGCGTTCTGATACAGGATGCCAATGACTGTGCCCTGATCGGTGATGGGGCTGGTGATAACCTCATCGCCGACAGTGACGCCGGCCGCGCCCAGCGCCACATGAATGGCCGCTGTGCCGGATGACACGGCCACGCTGTGCGTCACACCATACAGAGCGTTGAAGTCGCGCAGAAACGTTTTGACCTTCTGGCCGTGATGATAAAAAAGCGTGTTCTGCTCGAGCGCCTCGATCAATTCCTGCGCTTCCTCTGCGCCGAAGCGCCGGCCTTTGCCAAACGGCGTCGTCTTGACTTTTGGCCCGCCATGCAGGGCAAGGGCGAGTGGGGAATCGAGTGAGGTGGACATGGCTGGCAAACATTATGCGCCAACTTGTCGATTCTGCTTCGTGAGACAATGGCGCTGCGCGATGCCAGGGGAGTCAAAAGACACCATGACAGTTGAACCGACCGTCATCCAGCGTATGCAGTCGCTGGCGCAGCAATGGGAAGCGTCTGCCGACTCGCGCGCCATTTTCCTCAACTGCTACTGCGTGATGACGCAGAACATGATCGCCGCCGCCGACCGGCGCGAGTTCGACGACCCGGCCTGGGTCAATCACCTGCTCCGCCGCTTCGCCGACTACTACTTCATCGCCCTGGACACATACGAACAGAACCCGGAGGCCGCGCCGGCTGTCTGGCGCGCGACTCACCGCGCCGCCGCGCTGCCTCGCGTGCTGCCTATCCAGAAGCTGCTGATGGGCGTCAATGCCCACATCAACTACGATCTGGTGCTGGCCCTGGTCGACCTGCTGGAACCGGAATGGAACAGGCTCGGCCAGGAGCGGCGCGCCAGCCGCTATGCCGACCACTGCCGGGTGAACGACATCATCAGCCAGACCATCGACGCGGTGCAGGACCAGGTGCTTCAGCCGGCCATGCCCGTCATGGGCGTCATCGACCGGCTGCTCGGCCCGCTCGACGAGCGCATGATCTCCCGGCTGATCGCCGGCTGGCGCGAGACGGTCTGGCAACACGCAATCCGCATGATCGCCCTGCCGGCGCCGGATCAGCGCGCCGCCCTCACGCAACAGATCGAAAACGCAACCCTGCGGATCGGCGACCTCATCCAGTTGCGGCAAGCGCTCTGACGCATGACGCCTGTCGAAGACAGGATTGACGCAAGCGCGCTCACGACACCAGCGCCGCGCCCGTTCGCCGGCACCACACGCCAAAGCGCTGCGCTGCGCCAGCTTCAGCGATGGGTTCCGCGCTGACCGGCGCCCACACCACCGCCTGGGCAGCCATGCGTCCTGCTGCGCTCGCGCCCGACACCACCGCGTCGCCGGCTTCGTCGATGGCCTCGATGCGCAGCTTGCGCCGCGCCCGCGTCCATTCGTTGATCTGCCGGCTGGCCCAGAACACAAAGCCGCGCCGGCGCGCCTCATCCACAACCCGGCGAAACGCCGCGCGCACCGCCTCTTTCGCATGCAAGTGCACCGGATGAAAAAGAAAATGGGCCACGCCGCGCGCCCGTTGCGCCTGATCGAGAAACGGGCCGATCACGCTGCTATCGGCCCAGTTGCCCAGATCCATGTCCTGTGTGAGGAAGCCCAACTCGATCACATCGCACAGGCGGTTGGCTTCATCGCGCCAGGCGATCGGAAAGTATGGCTGGCATGTTCCGAACAACAGGCCGACATTGCCGCGCTTGCTCGGCCCGCGCGTCTGATCCAGTTCGATGCCATCCGCTTCCAGCCAGCGGAATAGTTCGGACCACCCTTCAAAGCGCGTGTAGTGGTTCTTGTTCGAGATCACCCGCTCCAGGCCGGCGGCCTGTTTGAACCAGTGGAACTGGCGATGGAACTCCGCCTCATCCCAGCGTTGCCCTTCATGAACCACGGCGTTGTAGTGGAAGGCCAGCTCGTGGCCGGCTGCCAAAATGCGCGCATAGATCGATGGGCTGTATCCCGGCTCGATGATGCACCAGGTGGATTGGATGCCGGCCTCGCGCAGCGCGTCCAGCGTGGTCTCGGCCGACTCGTCCGTGTTCAGGTCGCTGTCGTGCGAGATGGTCGCCACGCAAGACACGCCGGCCGGCCAGTAGTCGATGAGCGGCAAAGTCTGCTGGCGCGCCAGGGCCAGCCGGATCAGACGGTGGACAAACGCCTCGCGCCACAAGTCGGCGTAGGGATGCGCGAAATACGGCTGGCCGGTCTCTGTCGTCGCGCGATCGTGCGCCCAGTCCAGCGCAAAGCCGTCATCGGCCTTGAGAATGCCTTCGTCGAGCGCGGCGCTGCCGTCGGGGGCCGGCGCGCCGTCCTGCGTCACCGGCCCCAGTCCCTGTTGCAAATGCACGACCGTTGTGGCCACATCCACAGCCCAACGTTCGACGATGCCCGCGCCAACCGTGGCGCGCACCAGAGCGGGGCCAACCACCGGCCCGTTCGGCGCGCCGGCGCGCAACACGCCCTCAGTCGAAGCCGGCCCCTCGACCCCAACCCACGGCGCGGCAGCCAGAAAACGCAACGGCTCACTGCCGGCGATCGCGGCATAGCCGGTGCCAACCGGCGCGCTGGCGCGACACCCCAGCGCCGGCGCCAGGGAGTCGAGATTGGCCAGCAAAATCACTGCCCCGCCCTGTTCCACGAAACGCAACACGGATTGGGCCGTGTCGGCGTCATCCCACGCCAGCGCCACGATCAGGATGTCGAGCGGCGGCTCGCGGCGCGGACGGCGCAACGCCGCTTGCAGGGTGTCGAGCCAGTCGAACGGCAGGCCGGCATGCGCCAAAATCTCGCGCAGATAAGCCTGAAAGGTGTTGAGGCCAGCCGCGTGGCATTCGCCTGCGAGCGCCGTGTCGAACACCACGCCCACGCGCGCCATCGCCGGCGCCGAAAATGAAGAAGGCTTGCGCATCAGATACATTTCTGCGGACAAGTGTCAACCGCCTTGATTTGGTCGTATGATAGCTGGAAAGCAGGGTATGAGAAATATGCAGCCGGCGAAGTGATCTGGTAATCTTTACAAAGGTGCGGAGGAATCGGCCAATGACCCTTGACGAGTTAATCACCCAAAAGCGGGCAGATATTCTGCGCCTGTGCGCGCAATACGGCGCGCGAAATGTGCGCGTTTTCGGATCCGTGGCCCGAGGTGAGGCAGACCAGTTCAGTGATATTGACTTTCTGGTGGATATGGAAGATGGCCGATCACTTTTTGATCTGGGGGGGCTTCAATATGAACTGGAATCGCTGCTCGGCTATCCGGTGGATGTCGTCACGGAGCGCGGCCTCAAAGTCCGAATACGGGGTCGTGTGTTGAGCGAGGCAGTTGCACTGTGAGAACCCCCTCGGAGCGGTTGCACGATATTCTGGAAGCCATCTCTGCCATCGAACGCTACGTGGGGCGTGGACAGGCTGCGTTTGAACAGGATGAGTTGCTGCAAAGCTGGTTCTTGCGCAATCTCCAGATCATTGGTGAAGCAGCTCGCGCTATGCCGGAGCATGTGCGCAGCATGACAACAGATATTCCGTGGGCAAAGATCATCGGTATGCGCAACATCGTGGTTCATAGCTACTTTGAGATCGACACAGAGATTGTCTGGCGTGCTGCGACCCAGGATCTCCCTGTGCTGAAGTCTGGCGTGCAAAAGCTTTTGGAAAAGCTGGAATGAGGGGAATCGGACCCGCAGATCAGCGCGCTCAGTCCAAACCGGCTGGCAAGCGATACAAATCCTGCTCGCAGGCAAAGTACAGATCGCCGGCCGGCGTGAAGGTCGCAGCATACACCTCCCCCGGCAGATCACATACCGGTTTCACCTCCCCACGCAGCGGGCGCACATGCAAAAACTGCGCCCCGCAAAACGCGGCCAACCCGTCATCTCCCCACGCCAGCAACAACTGACACCCCACAGGCAGGGCTGCTGAGTTCACCACATTCAGCGTCTCGGAGTCGAGCAGTTCCAAACGCTGATCCACTGCCAGCGCCACGCCGGCCCGTGTGGCGCAAATCGCCCGCAAGCGCGCGCCGGCTGCATACACCCGCTCAGCCAGGATGCGCCCGTCGACGCTCCATGCCACGCAATGCAAGGGTTCGATCTTCTCCGGCAGCCCGTTGGCCTGCCCGCCGGTGATGAAATACAGGCAGTCGGCGCCGGCTGTCAGACTGGTGATGGCCTGGCCGGGGATGGGATCGTGCCAGCATTGCACCTCGCCGGTGCGCGTATCGACGCGCGACAGCCCGCCGCCATACACGCCGTAGGCAGCCATCCAGCCGGTCCAGAACGCGCCGTCCGGCCCGATGACACTGCGGCCTGAGGGGCGAATCAGCACCGGCCGCACCGTTTGCAGTGTGCGCGGATTGACGTTGTCGATCTGGTTCCACGCTTGCGCCGGGTCGTATACGATGTGATCGCCGCCAGCATAGGCAGACATGAACAAGCGATCGCCGGCGAACGCCATGCCATACACCTCGCCGCCGGCATCGCACACCACCTGCGAGTTCCACACCTCACCGCTGGCCGGGTCGTAGCGAAAGATGGTTTGGCCGAAGGCAGACGATCCCCACAGCCGGCCTTGCGCATCAGAGATCAGCGTGTGAATGCGGGTGGCGGGTCGCTCGGCTGGAATGGGCATCAGCGCGGGCTGCGTGTGAGGCCGGCCCGGCGCAGCCTCGATTGCATACTCCTGCCCGCGCACCACAAACAGCCGGCCATCGCGCAGCTCAATCGACCCGTTGGCGGCCGGCAACATCGATCGGCGTTGCGGCGTCAATGCGTTGCGGAAATCATCCGCCAGCGGTTCGAGAGTGCGCGCGTCGTGGAACTCCAGCGCGCCGTCCGTTTCAACGCACACAAATTGCGCGTTCACCTCGCGCACAACGGCGCCCGGCTTGCCAAACCGGCGGCATTCGCCACTGGCAATATCCCACACGGACAGGTGCGGGTCAGCGTACCCGCAGGCAACGAGCAACCGGCCGGGCAGCGCATACACCATGCGGCTGTAGGCGTTGTCCGGGTTGTCGGAAACGCGGCCCAGGTTGTCGAGGCGATGCGTCGCCGGGTCATAGCGCAACAGCCGGCAACCCGGCCACGTGCCGCCGTACACCTTGCCATCAGAACCGCGCGCCAGATTCCAGATGTACAACTCGTCCGCGTCGCGCAGCGGCTCGGCCCATGTCCGCGAGCGCAGGTCCAGACTGTGCAGATAGCCAAAGCGCGGGCAGGTTCCTACCAGCACACGCCCGTTGTTCAGATTGAGCAAGGCCCACGCGCCCTCATCGCCGGGCAGCGGGATCGACTCACCCTCGCCGGAGTCAGGATCGATCAGAACCAGATTGCCGGTTGCGCCCGACGCGAAGTTCGACAGCGCAACTTTCTCGCGCCCATCGCGCGGATCAAGGATGGTGATGAGTCCCAGAATATTGAAGTTGCGGCAAGGTTGACCCACATGCACATAGCTCATCGCGCGTCCTCCCGGCGTCGCGTCGCTGCCACGGCCCGAACAAAATCATCCACATCGAAAACGAAGCCAAACGCCAGCGCCACGCGCCACAACGCTTCTTCCTTGTGCAGTTCCAGGCGCGCCGATTCACGATTCTCGACCGCTGTAACAGCCTGGCGAAAGGCCGAGCACATCAGCCCGCGCCGGCTCATATCCAGCATGCCGCCCGGCGACATGAGCAGGCACCAGTTGATGGCGAAGCCGGCGTAGATGAGGTGATTCACGCCCCGCTCGCAGCACAGGGCGAACAATTGCGCGGCATTCTCGGCCACGCCTTCGTCGTCCAGCGGCCTGGCCTGCGGATGAAAGTCGAGGCGTTGAAAGCCGGCGGCCACATCCGCCTCGTTGTGCGCGCCGACAAACACGCGCGCCGCGCGGAAACGCTGCAAGGCGCGCAGACTGTCGTCGGCCTCGATCTGCGGCAAAGGCGGCTCCGGGCCGGCCAGCGTCAGCGCGCGCCGATAACCGGGACACTGCTTGTAATAGTCCCCGCCGCCCACGACATGAAACAGCGCCACACGCTGCGCGCGCGCCGTCGATAACAGCGGCGGCAGTATCGTGTTGGCAATCGCGTCGGCGCGGGGGATGTACTCGACGGCGCGATGCCAGCCGGGGAACTGCGCGCGCGCGCCCATGTCCCAGGCGTGCATCACGACAACCGCAGTGCGGTCGAGGTCCAGATCAACCGGCCCCGCTTGCCAGCCGCTATATCCTTCAGCCGGCACATCGAGACCGAAATCTGCGTCGAACTGTTGGTAGTATCGGGCGGTCAATCGGATCAGGCGCATGGGAGAAGTCAGGAGTCAGAATACAGAATACAGAATACAGAATACAGAATACAGAATACAGATCACAGAATACAGAGCGCGGGAGTCAATCGTCAATCGTCAATCGTCAATCGCAAATCCAAAATCATCATGGGTGTTCAGGAGCATTTTCGCCGCGAATACGCCCGGCGCAAGCCCGGCTGGCAGCACAGCCTGTTTGTCTTCCGCAAGCTGGTTGACCGGCACACTGCGCCCGGCGCGCGCATTCTCGACATCGGCTGCGGTCACGCCGACTTTCTGCAACCGATCTACGCCAAAACGCCGCATGTGACGGGGTGCGATCCCGATGCCGGCGCGTTGCGTCTGAACACCACCATTGCCAACCGCGCCGCCGGCCTGGCCGACGATCTGCCGTTCGCCGATGGGCAGTTCGACGCGGCAGTTCTGGTCTTTGTGCTGGAGCATCTGGAGCGGCCAGATCGCGCCTTCCGCGAAATCCATCGCGTGCTGACGCCGGGCGGCAAAGTGATCTTCCTGACCCCCAACGCCTGGAATTACAACACCTGGCTCATCCGCGCAACGCCGCACCGCCTGCGCGACTGGCTGGCGCGCCGGCTGCATGGCCGGCAGGCCGGCGACACCTACCCGGTGCGATACCGCATCAACACCGCGCGCCGCATCGAACAGGTGTTGACGCCGATCGGCTTCCGCCGCGCCGAACTGATCCTGCATGGCGATCCGACCTATCTCGGCGTCAATCGCCCGCTGTTTGCCGTTGCCTGCGCCATCGAGCGCCTGTTGGATTGGCCAGCGTTGCAGAGCGCGCGCGTGCACATCCTGGCAGCCTACGAAAAGGCTATCGACTGCACACCCCTGCATCAGTAACGCCGCCCCGCTCCGCAATCGTCAATCGTCAATCTGACAATCGTCAATTCGCTTGCTCTGCCAGCAGTTCCTTCGCCCGGTCAACTTTGAAGTTGCGCTCGGCCACCAGTTGCTGGGCCACGCGGGCGATAGCATCGCCGGTTGCGCCGGCGGCCATGGCCACCTGTCGCGCGTGCAGCGTCATGTGCCCGCGCTGAATGCCCTCGTTCGCCAGCGCGCGGATGGCGGCAAAGTTCTGCGCCAGGCCCACACACGCCATCACCTCGGCTAGCTCGCGGGCGGTCTTGACGCCCATGATTTTCAGCGCCGCCCGCGCCGAGGGGTGAACCCGGGTCGCGCCGCCCACCATGCCGGCTGCCAGCGGCAATTCGATCTCACCGGTCAGGTCGCCTTGCTCGTTGACCCGCCAGCGGGTCAACGACGTGTAGCGGCCATTGCGCGCGGCATAGGCGTGCGCGCCGGCCTCGATCGCCCGCCAGTCGTTGCCGGTCGCCAGCGCCACCGCATCGATGCCGTTCATGATGCCCTTGTTGTGCGTTGCGGCGCGATACGGGTCCAGCTCAGCAAACAGCGACGCCTCTTCGATCCGATTCTGAATTCTGGCGTTCGGATTCTCGGCGGACTGGCGCTCGTCCTCAAGCTCGGCAGCGGGAATGACGCAGCGCGCGCGGGCCAGCCGGCGATCAGCCAGATTGGACAAGATGCGCAAGTTGACCCGCCCACCGGTCAGCGCCTCGATCTTCGGCGTCAACGCTTCGCACACGGTGTTGACCATGTTGGCGCCCATGGCGTCGCCGGCATGGTACAGCACATGCACGACCAGCATCTCGATTTTGGATTTTGGATTCCGGGTTTTGAAGTCAACCTCGCCGGCGACAACGCGCGTTTCGATGCCGACCGAGCGCGTGTAGGGATCGCGCGTGGGCGGGTTGAGCACATTCAGCCACTGCATCAACTCCGGCGTGGCATCGGCAATGGCCCGGCGCGCGGCGTCCATGTCCGGCACATCCAGCACCTGAATCTGCCCGATCATGATTGGCTCGTCGCTGCTGGCAATGAAGCCGCCGCCGGCGCGCGCCAGTTTGGCGGCAAAGTTGCACCCCGCCACCACCGACGGCTCTTCAATGACCATCGGCACAAGCACTTCGCGCCCGTTGACCACCAGGTTGGTTATAATTCCCAGCGGGAGGGAGTAAGTGGCCACTACATTCTCGATCATGTGGTCAGCCTGGTCGAGCGACAGGCCGTTGCGCAGGGCTGCGGCTTCCGCTTCATCGAGGTTAGCCATTTGGGCCAGGATCGCCAGCCGGTCTTGCGCCGGCACATCACGCAGTTTGGGAAGGAATTGGTTGGTCATGGATCATCACATCGCCGCGACGCCCCAGACAAAGCGCCCAACGAGCGCCCCGGATTGTACAACCGGACGCAAGGCAAACTTGCGGCCACGACCCAGACGCAACCCATGAAGCCGCCAGTCTGCCCCCGCAAACCCGAAATCATGAGTCCGGCTGGCTACTGGCCGCAGTTGAGGGCTGCCGTCGAAGCCGGGGCTGACGCCGTGTACTTTGGCCTGCATCACTTCACCGCGCGCGCCAAAGTCGGCTTTGCCCTCGAAGAGCTGCCGGATGTCATGCGCACATTGCATCAGCGCGGCATGCGGGGCTATCTGACCTTCAACACGCTGGTGTTCGACGAAGAGTTGGACGAAGCCGCCCGCCAGATCACCGCCATCGCTGAAGCCGGACCTGATGCGCTGATCGTGCAGGACATCGGCGTCGCCCGGCTCATCAAACAGATCGCCCCGGATATGGAAGTGCATGGCAGCACCCAGATGAGCCTGACCAGCGCCGAAGGCATCCGGCTGGCGCATCAGTTCGGCGTCAGCCGCGTGGTGCTGGCGCGCGAACTGTCACTCGACGAGGTGCGCGCCATCGCTGCCGACCTGGCCGGCGACGGCGTGGACTGCGAGCTGGAAATGTTCGTTCATGGCGCCCTGTGCGTGTCGTACTCCGGCCAGTGCTTCTCGTCCGAAGCCTGGGGCGGGCGCAGCGCCAATCGCGGCCAGTGCGCGCAAGCCTGCCGGCTGCCCTACGAGCTGATCGTGGACGACCGCCTCAAGCCGCTGGGCGACGCGCGCTATTTGTTGTCGCCCGGCGACCTCTACGCGCTGCATCAGATTCCGGACATCATCCAGATTGGCGTCGCCGCGCTGAAGATCGAGGGCCGCTACAAAGACCCGGACTATGTGGCGCTGACCACGCGCGCCTACCGCAGAGCCGTCGATGACGCCTGGGCCGGGTTGCCGCTGACCATCACCGCGCACGAGGAATTGCAACTGGAACAGGTCTTCTCGCGCGGGCTGGGGCCGTGGTTCATAACCGGCACAGATCATCAGGCGGTGGTGAAAGGTCGAACGCCGCGACATCGCGGGGCGCTGGTCGGGCGCGTCTCGCGTGTGCTGAGCGACGCTGTCCTCGTCGAGCCGGCGTCGGCCCACACACTTGCGCCCATCAAGCCCGGCGACGGCCTGGTGTTCGACGCAGCCGATTGGCGCAGCCCGCAAGAGCCGGAGGAAGGCGGGCGCGTGTACAGCGTGACGCCACGGACGAAATCCGCTGCGCCGCGCACATCTCGATCCACGCTCGAATTGCGTTTCGCCAATGGCGCCATCCGCTTCGACCGCATCCGCCCCGGCGACCAGGTGTGGCGCACGCACGACCCCGACCTCGACAAGGCGACGCGCCCGTACATCGAAGCGAGCGCCCCGCTTCGCAAACAGCCAGTGCGCGTGCGCGTCGTGGCTCGCGCTGGCGAGCCGCTGACCACAGAATGGTCACTGGTAGATCAGCCCGAAATGCGGATCACGACGACGTCTGCCGAACCGCTGGCAACCGCGCAGCATCAGTCAATCACGCTCGATCAGGCGCGCGAGCACCTGGGCCGGCTTGGCAACACGCCCTACACGCTGGCCGAGATCACGCTGGACGCGCGCGGCCAGCCCTTCGCACCCAACGCGCTGCTGAACCAGACACGCCGGCAGGCCGTAGAACGGCTGACTGAACTGCAAGGCCGGCCGCGCGTGATTCCAACCCGTGACCCGCACGCCGTGCTGGTCCGCGCATTGTCAGGCATAGAGATCGATCCGGGCGCCGTCGGCGGCGCGCCGCAGCTTCATCTGCTGGTGCGCGCGCCCGAACAATTCGAAGCCGCGCTGGCTTTCAGGCCGGCCAGCATCACGCTGGACTACCTCGACCTGTATGGCTTGCGGCCGGCGGTTGAACGCGCCCAAGCCGAAGGCGTTGCTGTTCGCGTTGCCAGCCCGCGCGTCCTCAAGCCAAACGAGCAGCGCATCGTGAACTTTCTGCGCCGGCTGAAGTGCGGGATTGTGGTGCGCTCGACCGGCTTGTTGCACGCACTGCGCGACGCCGCGCCGGAGTGCGCCGCGCCGGAGAAGGGCTTGCCTCAGTTGATCGGCGACTTCAGCCTGAACACCGCCAACGCGCTCACCGCGCGCGCCTTGCTCGAGCTGGGGCTGACGCGCCTGACGCCAACCCACGACTTGAACGGCGCGCAAATCACCGCGCTGGCCCGCGCCATCGGCGGCGACCGGCTGGAAGTGATCGCCTACCACCATCTGCCGGTCTTCCACACCGAGCACTGCGTGTTCTGCCGCTTCTTGTCCACAGGCCATGACTACCGCGATTGCGGACATCCCTGCGAGCGGCATCGTGTGGCGCTGCGCGACACGAATGGCCGGTCGCATCCGGTGATGGCCGATGTGGGATGCCGCAACACGGTGTTCGGTGCCGAGGCGCAGGAAGCCAGCCGGCATCTTGAGGCATGGCTGGGCGCCGGCATTCGCCACTTCCGGCTGGAGTTCGTCCACGAATCGGGCGAGCAGGTCACACAGATTGCGCAGGCGTGGGCGCGCGCGCTGGCGGGCGAGTTGCCGGCCGGTCATCTGGCGCGCGTCTTGCGCGAGGCTGCCCCACAGGGCACAACGGAAGGCAGCCTGTTCGTGCCGCTGTCGTCGATTGCCGGATGACGGCGTCTGCGCGCAAACCCTGAGCGGAGCACATCACATGAGCATTCCCTATTTGGTCGATCAAATGGCGCATCGCGCCGAAGCGATTCGCGCCCTGACGCTGGGCGTCTCTGAGGAGCAGGCGCGCTGGAAGCCGGACGCCGAGTCATGGTCGATTTTGGAAGTCATCAATCATCTGTATGACGAGGAGCGCGAGGACTTCCGCATGCGCGTGGACTACACGCTTCACCGGCCCGACGAGCCGTGGCCGTCCATCGATCCTGCCGGCTGGGTGACGCAACGCCAGTACAACTCGCGTGACCTGGCTCAATCTGTCGCCGGCTTCATGCAGGAGCGCGACCGGTCGCTTGTGTGGCTGCGCGGGTTGCAGACGCCGGATTGGCAGATTGCCCGCGCCGTGCCGTGGGGTCAGATCACCGCCGGCGATGTGATGGCCGCGTGGGCAGCGCACGACGCGCTGCACCTGCGCCAGCTTGTGACGCTGCACTACGCCTGGATCGTCCGCGCAGCGCAGCCGTATCAGGTGGTGTATGCGGGGGAATGGTGAACAGAATTGACGATTGAAGATTGACGATTATGCGCTCAGCAGGGCATCATAGACGGCCAGGAGTTGTTCGGCGGCGCGGCGCCAGGTAAACTGCCGGGCGCGCGCCAACCCGCGCGCAATGGCCTGCGCGCGCCATGCGTCATCGGCTGCAGCGCGCACCAGCGCCTCGGCCAGACCATCCACATCCAGCGGGTCAACCAGCAGGCCGGCGTCGCCCATCACTTCCGGCAACGATGAAGCGTTCGACGCAACAACCGGCACGCCGCACGCCATCGCCTCCAGCGGCGGCAGGCCGAAACCTTCATACAGCGACGGAAACGCAAAGACCCGCGCCGCGCGATACAGATCGGGCAGATCGGCGTCATCCACAAAGCCGATGAAGCGAACGCGCTCGCCCAGGTCGAGGCGGGCGACTTCCGCGATCACCTGGTCATACATCCAGCCCTTGCCGCCGGCGATGACCAGATGCAGATCGGGCAGCTGGGGCGCAACCTGCGCAAAGGCGCGCACCAGTGTGAGATGGTTTTTGCGCGGTTGCAGGGTGCCAACGGTCAACACGAACGGCGCGCCGCCGGGCGCAAACGAAGAGGCCGGCGAAGGCGCATCGACCGGGCGGAAACGCGCATCGACCCCGCTGTAGATCACCGTGATGCGCTCGGGTCGCACGTCGTACAGCGCCATCAGATCGCGCGCCGTAGCCTGCGAGTCGGCGATGAGATGATGCGCCCGGCGCACCGCCTGTGGCACGACGCGCTTCAGAAAGCGCAACAACTGAGGCGGCGCGGCGTCGGGCGCGCGCTCGAAGGTCAGGTCATGCACCGTCAGCACTGTGCGTTTGCCCGGCGTCACCGGCGGCAACACAAAATCGGTGGCGTGGTAGAGATCGCCCCGGCCGGCGAACAGCTCAACCGGCAGGGGCAGCCTGGCGCGATGCCACAGCCGGTATAGCCAGCGATCGTTCAGCGGCGTCACAGCCAGCGACGCGCGCGGTGTCAACGCGGCCGGCTCTGGATGCTCTCTCATCCATGACTTGCCAGAGCGCCCCATGCAGAACAAAGTGAAACGATGCGGCGCGTCAAGTTGCAGCAGCGCGCGAACGACCTCGCGGGTGAGCCGGCCAATGCCGGCAGACTGCTGAACGGCCGGCGTGTAGTCAATCGTGATGCGGGCCATGCATCTACTCGATCTCGATCTCACCGAGCAACAGCCGGTCGCCGTGCGCCGCGCCCTCGCGCACCCGGTCCGCGCGGACGACGTCCGCAGCAGCAGTCACCGGCAGGCGCTGGCCGGTTGCGCTGTCGTACAGACCCAGGTAGATGCCATAGCGCCCCGGCGGCGCGCCGGGTTTCAGCCAGACGGCGCGGCGATCAACGATCACCTCGTCCGGCTGCCACGTGTCGGTCGGGCGCAGGCCGCCTGCCGGCTCGGCATCGTTTTGCGCGACCGGTGGCGCATCGGGCGCGCCCACATGCACGAACACCTTGTAGCGCGCGTCGAGATGCGCCCGCGCGCGCCAACTCAGTTCCAGCGCAATCAGGCCGCGCGATGACTGCGCATCGAGAGTGACGAGGGCGTTTTCGAGGCGGATGGCATCGCCGAAAGTGGCGGTGACAGCCGGCGTGGCCGAGAGAAGCCGGGTTGCGTACACCGCAAGGCGAATGTTGCCCACCCATTGCTCGTCGGCCTTGAAAGCGTTGTGCGCCAGCCAGCGTTCATAGCGGCCATCAGGATCAGACTCGCGTTCGCCATAGTACAGCACGAATAAGCGCGTGTGCGCTTCGACAATCCGCCTCATCTGCGCCTCGACCACGCCATCGTCCGCAGGGTGATAGGTGAGGGGAATGGCCGGCGCCATCTCGCGCTCGGGCCGATGGTAGTAGGTGAACACCTCCCATTGATTGGGGGCGTTGAACAACACGGCGTCGCCGGGGCGGGCATCGGCCTGGACAAGCCGGGCGATGCCGCGATAGTCGTCGCGGGCATAGGCCGGGTTGTGATAGAGGTTGTCGAGCGAGGGCCACAGCAACGCGGCAACACCGCCCATGAGGGCGACGCCGAGGGCGGCGGACAGCAGCCGCCAGCCGCGCCCGGTGTTCGCAGGCAGCCAGGCCATGGAAAGGCCGGCGATCCCGCGCGCAGCCAGCGCACACAGCGGCGTCACGACAACCAACAGAAACTTGAGATAGGACTCTCGATACAGGTTGAAAGCAAAAAGCAGCGCGAACGGCACGAGCGCCATCAACGCCATGAGCAGTCCGGGCAGAAATTGACGATTGCCGTCTGGCGATTGACGACTGGATCGCGCCAGCGGCCACAGTCCGATCAGCGCCAGCGCGCTCAGTGTCAGCATGGCCGGCCCGGCTGCGTCGAGCGGCAATGTCCGTCCCACAACAATCCAACGCCAGGCGTCGAGCATGGCCGGCCCCAACACATAGTCTGGCCGCGCCACGCTCCACGACGTGATTTGATGGAGCGCCGTTGGCAACCAGGGCAGGAATAGCGCAATGGCTGCCAGGTTGCCGCCGGCAAAGGCCGCGAGCGCGCCACAGGCTGGCTTGAGCGGGGCGCGACGCGCAATCTGAGCCGCAAACCAGACGACGACGCACACGCCTTGCGCGATCATGACAAACGGATAGGCGTAGTGGGTGTACAGGCCAGCGGCGGTGGACAAAATAAACAGCCCCATTTTCGATTTTGGATTTTCGATTTTGGATTTGAGGGAAGAATCCAAAATCCCAAATCCAAAATCCAAAATCCGAAGCAGGGCATAGGTGGAGGCGGCTGCTTCGAGGGCGAGCAGGGCGTACATGCGCGCTTCCTGGCTATAGTAGACCGCAAACGGCGAGACAGCAACCAGGCCGGCGGCTGTCCATCCAGCGCGCGCGCCAAAGAGCGCCCGGGCGGTCAGGCCGGCAAAAAGCGCCAGACCGACACCGCAGACAACCGACAGGCCGCGCAGCGCCGCCTCAGTCTCGCCAAACAGCGCGCGCCAGACATATAGCGCAAGGTAGTACAGCGGAGGATGGATGTCGCCGGCCGCGCCTTCGATGATGAGCTGCGCGGAACGTTCGGCGATGCGCGCGCTGTTGCCCTCGTCATACCAGAACGACTGGGCGTCGAGCCGGTGCAAACGGAGAATGAGCGCAGCCGCCAGCGCCAGCAGCATGCCGAGAGTGAACCAGGGCACGGGCTGGCCCCGGCGCGCCAGGAGGCTAGTAACGGTTTTCAAAGCGCAAGCCGTGGCCGCGCACGGTGACGATGTATTCGTGGTCGGGGTCGCGCTCGGCAATGCGATCGCGCAGCCGGCGCACCAGCGCGTCGATGGCCTGCTCGCTCACGCCGTAGGCGTTCTCGCCCTCCCACACGCGCTCGACAATTTCCTGCCGGCTGACCAGCGCGCCATCGGCGTCGATCAGCAGTTCGAGCAGGCGGTACTGCTGCACAGACAGAGGCGGCTCCAGTTCGTGCTCGGCGATGAACACGCGCCGGCTCTCCTTATCCAGCCGGATGCCGCGCGTGACGGCCCGCATGCCCTGGCTGATCGGGCGCGCATTGAGCGGCGCAGTCGCGTCGCTCCCCACAAAAGCGATCTTGACACACAACGCAATCTGGATTTCATCGCCGTCCTGCAGCACCTGTGGCTCGCGGACTTGCTTGCCATTGAGATAGGTGCCGTTTTTGCTTTCGAGGTCAGTCAGCACAAAGCCATTGGGCGTCCGCTCAATCTTGGCGTGCTTGCGCGACACCTGCCGCTCGGGCAGCAGCAGATGGGCCGCATCCGCCTCCCGACCGATGATGACACAATCACTATCGATCAGCCAGCGCTGGCCGGCCATCTGGCCATTCTCGATAATCAGCATCGGAGAGTCCTGGATCATCGGGGTAATTGTAATGGATTGAGCCATTGGGCCATCGGGCCATTGGGCGATTGAGCCATTGAGGCATTGGCGATTGGGTCATCGGGTCAATGACTCAATGACCCAATGACTCAATCACTCAATCACCCAATCACTCAATCAATGGCTCAATTACAATGGCGGCATGTTGGCGCGCGGAACCATATTGCGCAACCGCTACCGGATCGTTCAACCCATCGGCCAGGGTGGCATGGGCGCTGTGTATCTCGCCGAGGATTTGCGCCTGGAGGGCCGCAAGTGCGCCATCAAGGCCGTGCGCATCGACCCCAACGTGGGCGAGGAGATCGTGGGAGAGTTGCAGCATCAGTTCTCGCGCGAGGCGAGTGTGCTGGCGCAGCTCGATCACCCCAACCTGCCCAAGGTGTCGGATTACTTCACCGAGAACGATCTGGACTACCTGGTGATGGATTACGTGTCGGGCAAGAATCTAAAGGAGATCGTGGACGAAGCCCGGCGCGCAGGCCGCTTCCTGACCGAGGTGGAGGTGCTCACCTGGGCGCGGCAGCTATGTGACGCGCTGGAGTACATGCACACTCAAGAGCCGCCGGTGCTGCATCGCGACATCAAACCGAGCAACATCAAGCTTGCGCCCAGCGGGCTGATCAAGCTGGTCGATTTCGGCCTGGTCAAGCTGATGGCCAAAGATGATTCGCGCACGGTCACGGTGCTTCAAGGGCGCGGGACGGCGGCCTACACGCCGCTGGAACAATACGGCGAAGATGACACGCACACAGACGTGCGGTCCGACATCTACTCGCTCGGCGCAACACTGTATCACCTGTTCACCAACCATCCGCCGGCTGAGGCCAAACAGCGATTTCTGAAGCCGGAATCGCTGGCGCCGGTGCGCGCGCTGAACCCGGCGGTCTCGGAAGCCGTCGAGCAGGCGATCATGGCGGCGATCGCCATGCACCCCGACGACCGGCCCTCCACCGTGGCCGAGTTGCGCGAGATGCTTTTCAGTCCGAAAGCGGCAGAGGGAGCGTCAGCCCGCCTGGCGCCCATCATTCGTCAGGAGACTGCCGGCGACGTGGTGCGCAACAACCTGGTGTGGCTGGCGCTGGCCCTGATTGTGGCCGTGGTGGCCGCCATTGTGACCTTTTTCCGAGGCTGAATCATGCCCCATCAACTCGCGGCATCGTTGCTGGCAATCGCCGTGGCGTGCTGCGCGATTGCCCTGCGCCCTGCCGGCGCCCGACTGGATGAAACGGATGTGAGCCGCACAGAGCCGGCGCCAGCGTCGCAAACGAACAGCGGCTTTCAGGCGGATCCGTCCATCGCCGGCATGATCTCGCAGGTGCAGGCCGCGCGCCTGTACAGCCTGACCGCTGAACTCACCGGCGAATGGCCGGCTATCGTGGCAGGCGAGCCATACACCATCAGCACGCGCTTCACCAACTCGATCACGCCGATTCAGAAAGCCACCCAGTACGCTTACGAGTGGATGGCCGGCGCAGGCATCGCGGTTGACTACCATCCATGGAGCGCCGGCGGTTACAGCAATCGGAATGTGGTGGCCGTCATCACCGGCGCCGTCAGGCCGGATGAGATCGTCATGGTGGTGGCGCATCTGGACAGTATGTCGCTGGCAGACAGCCGCATGACCCTGGCGCCCGGCGCAGACGACAACGCCAGCGGTTCGGCGGCGGTGCTGAGCATGGCCCGCATCTTCAGCCAGTATTCATTCAGCCGCACCCTGCGCCTGGCGCTCTTCACCGGCGAAGAACAAGGGCTGCTGGGCAGCAGCGTCTACGCCGCAGAGGCCCGCGCGCGCAATGACACCATCGTGGCGGTGATCAACATGGACATGATTGCGTGGAACACGCCCGCCACGTCGCCCACACTGGATGTTCACATCCGCCCGGAGACCAGCGCCGGCTACACCGACGATCTGACGCTGGCCGGCGTCTTCACCAACGTTGTGGCGGCCTATGGACTGTCCGATCAACTCATTCCCAAAATTGAACTGAGTGGCATTAGCGCAAGCGACCACGCTTCGTTCTGGCAGCAGGGTTATCCTGCCATGCTGCTCATCGAAGACTACGCTTTGCCTGACCGCGATTTCAATCCGCATTACCACACCGTGTCTGACACACTTCAGCATCTGGACATGGACTACTTCACGGCGTTTGTGAAGGCGGCGCTGGGCGCTGCGGCGCACCTGGCGCATCCAATTGCCCCGGCGTATGTCGTTTTCCTGCCGTTAGCCCAACACCCCTGAAGCGGCGCGGGCGCGCGACACCCCACACAAACGCCCTCGGCGATAGAGAGTGTTTTGTCCGTTTCGCGCCAGGGCGCAATGAACGATGCCCCGCGCCCGACAACCATGACCCTGGGTTGGATATACTTGCCGGCATGATTCAAACCGAGGAACTCATCCAAACCCTCACCAATGCCGTCGGCCTCAGCGGCTACGAATCCTCGATCCATCAACTGATCAAATCCAGATTTGAGCCTGTGTCGGACGAAGTGCGCGTCAGCAAAGTGGGCAGCGTGATCGCGTGGAAGCGCGGCGCGCCTGCGGGCGACCGCCCGGCCAAACGATTGATGCTGGCCGCGCATGTGGATGAGATCGGCCTGATTGTGAGCGGCATTGAAAAGGGCTTTCTGCGCGTTTCGCGCGTCGGCGGGACAGACGCGCGGCACATGCTGGGCCAACGGGTGCTGGTGCATCCGCAGGGAGACGGCAGCGGCAAAAACAAGCCGGCCCCCATCCCCGGCGTGATTGGCTCGCGCCCGCCGCATGTGTTGCCGCCGGCAGAACGCGAGAAAGTGGCCGGCTTTGACAGTCTGTTCGTCGATGTCGGCTTGCCGGCGCGGCAGGTCGAGCGCCTGCTCCAGGTGGGCGATCTGGTGTCGTTCGACACGCAAACCATCAAGCTCAAGGGCGACCGGCTGACCGGCAAAGCCATGGACAACCGGGTGGCCGTCGCCGCCGAGATCGTGTGCCTGGACGAACTGCAACGGCTCAGGCACACCTGGGACGTGGCCGCCGTCGCCACCGTGGGCGAAGAGACTTCTTTCCTCGGCGCCAGAACATCGGCCTACGAATTGCGTCCCGACGCCGCCATTGCCATTGACGTGACCTTTGCCGCGCAGCACGATTACGCGACGCACATTGAACTGGGCAAAGGCCCCGCTATCACCGTTGGCCCGAATTACCACCCCAAACTGACGCAGCGACTGATCGACACATGCAAACGGCTGGAGATGGACTATCAGATCGAGCCGGACATCGGCGGCGGCACCGACGCCTGGCCGATCCAGGTCAGCCACGATGGCGTGCCGGTTGTGTTGATTGGCGTGCCGCTGCGCTATATGCACTCGCCGGTGGAAACGGTGAATGTGAAGGATGTCGAACGCATTGGCCGGTTGATGGCCCATTTCGCCGCCGGCCTGGACGACAAGGTGTTCAATTGAGCAGATTGAGCGATTGAGTCATTGAGCCATTAGCATGATTCTGGAAAAGCTCTCCAACGCGGTGGGTGTCTCTGGCAACGAAGACGCCGTGCGCGACCTGATAGTTGATGCCGTCAAGTCGCATGTGGACGATGTGACGATTGACTCGATGGGCAACGTCATCGCTCACAAGGCGGCGCGCCGCAAGGCCGGCCAGGCCGGCCTGCGCGTCATGCTGGCGGCGCACATGGATGAAGTGGGAGTGATGGTCACCGGCCACACCAGCGACGGCGGCGTCAAGTTCCGCTATGTGGGTGGAATGGACGATCGCGTGATGCCCGGCCTGCGCGTGCAACTGGGCAAAGAGCGCGTGCCGGGCGTGATCGGGCTGAAAGCGATTCATCACACCAAAGGCGGCGAGCGCGAGAAAGTGACTGCCGTGGAATCGATGGTGATCGATATCGGAGCAACCAGCAAGAGCGAGGCAGAAGGTCTGGCGCCGCTGGGAACCTATGGCACGTTCCTGGTCGAGTATCGCCGGCTGGGCAACCTGGTCAGCGGCAAGGCGTTCGACGACCGGGCCGGCTGTTCGGCGCTGGTCGATCTGCTGCAAAAAGACGCCTACCCGTTCGATGTGTTCGGGGTGTTCACCGTGCAGGAGGAAGTTGGCCTGCGCGGGGCCGGCATCGCCGCCTACCGTGTGAACCCCACGCACGCCTTCGTGCTGGAGGGCACCATTGCCGACGACCTGCCCAAGAAAAAGGACCAAAGCCCGACCACACAGTTGGGCAAAGGGCCGGCGCTCAGCGTGCTGGATCGCAGTGTAATCGCCGACCGGCAGCTGGTTGACCATCTGGCGGCAACCGCCGAGGCGCACGGCATTCCCTGGCAGTTCAAGCAGCCCGGCGTCGGCGGGACAGACGCCGGGGCGATCCATCTGGCGCGCGAGGGCGTGCCCAGCGCGCCGGTGTCGGTGCCCTGTCGGTACATCCACTCGCCTGTGGCGGTTCTGGACCTGCGCGACTATCGCAACACCGTGAAGCTGATGGAACTGGCGCTGCGCGATCTGCGCGCCTGAACTGGAGCGCATAGCATTCGGGGCGCCGGCTAAGCAGGCGAGCCGGGCCAGAGAGAATCATCACGATGAGGACTCGAAAGCTGTCTCGCAACCAGATTATTTTCTACGTACTGAGCATCCTGATCGTGCTCAGCATGATCATCAGCGCGTTTGCATCGCTATTCACCACACCCGTCACCAGCGCACCGCCCACGCGCCCGCCGGCGATCGTCGCAACTGCCATCCCGTGATGTGACTCGCAGTGCGTGTTGCGTGTTGCGTATTGGGTGGGCGGAATCGTCAATCCAAAATCTCAAATCGAAAACGGAGAAGTCTTCATGCCAACAGCCATTCACACAGACTCAGCCCCCAAAGCCATCGGCCCATACTCGCAGGCGATCGCCCTGGACAACCTGGTGTTCTGCTCCGGCCAGATTCCCATCGACCCGGCCACCGGCAACTTGATCGAGGGTGATGTCAGCGCCCAGACGCATCGCGTTCTGCAAAACTTGAGCGCA
>DAOTYS010000332.1:0-1991 GCA_034434575.1 Thermoflexales bacterium | reverse complement strand
TCGCCGATGGGCGTGGCCTGTTGCCAGAAGGTGAGGAAGTCGGGGTCGTCGTACACCAGCGCGCGATAGGCGGCCAGGCTGGCGGCGGCCATGCGTTCCATGCAGTCGCGCCATGCCTGTGGCGCCGGCTTTGGATGTCGCGCCTGGTGAATGGCCAGCAGCGCGCCGTACACCACCTGCTCCAGATGACGGTGCGCAATGTCGGGATCGTGATAGCGCGTGGACAGCACCTCGCCCTGTTCGGTGATGCGGATGCTGCCGTGGATCAGCCCCTGCGGCTGAGCCAGAATGGCGCGCGCCGCCGGCCCGCCGCCGCGCGCAATCGTGCCGCCGCGCCCGTGAAACAGGGTGAACGCAACGCCGGCATCCTCGCACGCGCGCGTGATCGTCTCCTGCGCCTTGAACAGCGCCCAGTTGGCGGCCAGGTAGCCGCAATCCTTGTTGCTGTCCGAGTAGCCAAGCATGACCATCTGGTGATTGCCGGTCTGCCGCAAATGCTCGCGGTAGTGTGGATGATCGAACATGGCCTTCAGAATCGCCGGCGCGCGATCCAGGTCGTCCAACGTTTCAAACAGCGGCGCGATGCTCATGGTCACGCCGCACCAGCGCAGCAACAACAGCACTTCCAGCACATCGGACAGCCCATTGGTCATGCTGATGACATAGACGCCCATGACCTCGCGGCCATAGCGTCGCATCGCTTCGCGCGCGAGCTGGATTGGCTCGATCACATGGCGCGTTTCGTCGCTCAGGTTGCCGGCGCGGTCCAGCGCGCTGCGCAGGGGTTGCGCCAACGCGGCGCTCAACACGGCAACCCGCTGCGCTTCATCGAGCTGGCTATAGGGGACGCCGCCCTCCTGCCCGATTTTGGCGAGCACTTCGGCCACGGCAGGCTCGTGCCAGGCCGAGTGCTGGCGCAAGTCGAGCCGGGCCATGTGCAACCCAAACACAGCGAGCTGCTGGCGCAGCGTCCTCAGCTCGCCGTCGATCAGCCGCGCGGCGCGCCCGGCGCTGAGGCTGCGCGCCACGGCCTCCAGCGTGTTCGCCACATCCTCCGCTTTCACGTCCGGCTCGTCGGGCAATGGCAGCGACAGCGTGTTCGAGAGCGTCACGCTGCGGGATTGGGCAAAGGGGTAGAGCGGGCGGGTTGTCGTTTGCTGCCAGGCATCGGCCAGCCGGGCCGCCAGGTCGGCCAGCACGACGCGATACGGTTCGTTGGGATACCGCTCGGCAAGCGTCCGCACATGGCGCGAGGTGAAGCGACCGGCGGCAATCAGGTCGAGTATTTCCGCTGAGATGCGGTCGCGGCGCCTGGAGATGCTGAGCAGGCGCGACAGGTCGTGGGCGGCTTCGCGCAGTTTGTCGAGCGCCAGCCGGCGATGCAATTGCAGCGTCTCCGCAGTGACGGATGGTGTGACGTTGGGATTGCCGTCACGGTCGCCGCCGATCCAGG
The DNA here is from genome assembly GCA_034434575.1 of Thermoflexales bacterium. Classification (GTDB taxonomy): domain Bacteria; phylum Chloroflexota; class Anaerolineae; order J036; family Brachytrichaceae; genus Roseilinea. Next base: position 538 of record DAOTYS010000332.1, on the reverse strand, counting down.
AGCCAAAGGTCAGCCAGCGCGCAGGAGCGCGCACGGTGGGATAGTGCAGCGCCAGCGCGCGTTCGAGATCGGCTTGCAGGCGCGGCAATGTGTCCCACAGCGTGTTGTTGAAGTACCACAGGCCGGTGCGCACTTCGTCGGTGACCGCCGGCTGGATCGCGCGCGAACGGTCGGTCAGCCACAGGGCGGTGATCTCGCGGCGCAGCGCATCGTCAATTGACGATTGTCGATTGACAATTGGCGACTGGTTGCCGTCTCTGGCTTGTCCCTCTTCTGCGCGCAGCAAATGAGCGATGCGGCGCAAACGGGTGAGCACGGTGCGGCGCTTGGATTCGGTCGGATGGGCCGTCAGCACCAGCTCGACGCGCAGCTTGTCGAGAATGTCCTGCAGCTCCTCAGCCGGCATGCCGTGCTGCTTCAGGTCGAGGATGGCCGCTTCGATCGATTCGCGCACAGGAGGGGCCGGTTGTGCGCCGTCCAGAGCGCGCGATCGCGCTGCCCGGCGTTGCCGCAGCCGGCGGGTGCGATAGTCTTCTTC
>DAOTYS010000331.1:0-12890 GCA_034434575.1 Thermoflexales bacterium | reverse complement strand
AAGAGGTCGAGGATGGCATCGACCACATCGACCAGCCGCGCGCGGAAGACCTGAAACGGACGGTACCACTCGCGGTCCCAGTGCGTGTGCGAAACAACGTGCATCGTCGGCGACATGATTTTCTCCGGTGAAAATGCGCCCACAAGCCCGGTCATGCCACCGCTTGCGGCATTTTCATCCGCTGTGGTGAACCGCCGGTTCATGGGCAACTCCTTGTGTCCACATCATAGCCTATATGGACACTTTGGGACAATCGCAGCTCAATATGAGGGTTTCCGATGACGACATGCAGGATCTCAGACGGCGCCGATAGCCCGCGGATCACAGAAGCGAGCTGGGATCAACAGGCGTTGAACATGCGGCGTCTGACGTGGTTGCAGCATATATAATCGTAGTCAAAGCCGTTTCAGGATAAGTCTGGGGCAGCCGCAGGATTTCCCAGCCGTCGTGATCCAGCATCATCAGGTCGAGCAGAATGCGGGCAGGCTGCTCAACCAGCCGCTGACAGTTTTTCCAATCAATTTGTTGGAGAGGCATGAAGCAACGAATCGGTCGACGGCAGTTTCTGCGTGTGACAGCCGGCAGTTCGGCCATGACACTTGGCCTGGCGGCCTGCGCTGGCGCTCCTCGCCTGACGGCGCCAAAAGAGCAGTCTGATGGACGCTTAAGCAGAGGTGACGCAAATCGGGCCGGACATGATATGCTCGAACCTGCGGCGCGCGCAACCGCGCCCACCCTTGAGAGAACCATGCGCATCCAAATTGGTGCCGAAGAAATCGTCACGACATACGAACCGCCCAACAACGGCGCCGGCCCGCTGTGGTGCTACGGCTCGCCCACCCTGGTGCGCGACGGCGAGGCTGTGTTTTGCAGCGTGCCGGAGACGGTGGCCGGCGCAAAGCCGCTGTGCAACACGCGCTGGCAGCTCTTCATGCGCCAGGATGGCAAAGCCGGCTTCACCCGCGTTCAGGCCGGCCCCGGCCCCGAAGAGCGCGAACCCTGCCCCCTGGCGCGCCTGTCGGGCGGACGCATCCTGCTCTCAGTCAATCCAAAGACGCGCCACCTTCAAACATGGAGCACGGGCGAGTCGTGGGCCTGTCACCCCCGCCTGTTGCAGTTCGACGCCGGCGCGCCTGATCAACCGCCCCAGGCGCTGGAGCCGGTGTGGGACCGGCCTTATGGGTTCACCGAGCATTCCTATCGCGGCATCGCCGCCGACAGCTCCGTTGGAGAAATCCTGTTGCTCAACATTGTCGGCCACGAGGGGCAAGCCTGGAGCTTCATGGATCACAGCGGCGCCTGGACCCGCAACGGCATGCTGCGCTTCCCCCTGCGCGCCTGTTACCCGCAGGTGGCTCTGGTCAGCCGCGCCGCATACGTGATGGCGGTCAGCGACATCGTGGAACCCAACATCGAATGGCGCGCCCACAAGCTGCGCGTCACCGGCAACGACTGGGACTACGACTTTCGCCAGCTCTACTTCACATGGACGCCCTACACCGCCTCCATCCCCTTCTCGCCCATCCTCACCGTGGCCAGCGTGGACGAGACGTGCGGACACATCCGCAATCTCGATCTGTGGATCGGGCCGGACGGCGACGCGCACCTGCTCTGGCTGGAGCGCAACGTGTGGCACGCTTTCATGCGCGACGCCTTCTTTCCCGACCTGCCCATCACGGTGGCGCTGAAATACGCGCGCGTGCATGATGGCAAAGTCGTTCAGCGCCGCACCCTGGCGCGCTGCACAGAGGACCGCGATCGCGCGCCGGCCAGCCCAACTGCCGACGTGCCGATGCGCGAACCGCGCCCCACATATGCCGCCTTCCACGCCGTCGATTGGGGGCGGCTGGTGGTGATCTATCACCTGGCGGATGAAGGCGGTCAGGCCGGCGGCTGTTACCTGCAACCCCTGCTGCCCAAGCCGGGGCCGGCAGAGAAGATCAATCTGGAGCACCGGCTGCACACGTTCTTCACCGCGACCCCGCGCAACGGCACGTCTCCCTCGCCGGTGATCGATCTGTTCGGGCTGGGCGCGGCGCCAAACGAGATACGCTACGCGCAAATCCGGGTGGCCGGCTGATTCAGCAACCACAGCCGTTCATCGGGCGCGCGCCGGACAATCAACCCGCTCAGCCCTTCACACCGCTGCTGGTGACGCTGGCAACGTAATAGCGCTGCGCCAGGATAAACACCAGGGTCGGCGGCAGAACAGCAATGGCCGCGCCGGCCAGGATCAGATTGGGGCTATCGCTGGCGCGGCCGCGCAACACGTTCAACGCCAGCGTCAACACCTGGGCGCGCGTGTTGCCGGTGTTCACCACCACCAGCGGCCAGAAGAAGCTGTTCCACGCATACAGGAAGGTGAACGTGGCCAATGTCGCCAGCGCCGGCACGCTGGCCGGCAAAAAGATGCGCGTCAGGATCGACCAGCGCGACGCGCCGTCGATCAGCGCCGCTTCCTCGATTTCCCTGGGGATGGTCAGGAAAAACTGGCGCATCAGGAACGTGCCATAGGCCGTGTACAGCCAGGGCAGGATGAGCGCCGGCATGGCGTTCACCCATCCAATCACCACCATGAGCTGATACAGGGGAATGATCAGCACCACAAACGGCACCATGATCGTGCCGAGATAGACCAAAAACAAGGCGTCGCGGCCGGGGAAGCGCAGGCGCGCAAAGGCATAGCCGCCCAGTATGCTGGTGAAAAGCTGGCCGATCACGGTGAGGATAGTGATCAGCGCGGTGTTGCTCAAAGCGCGGTCGAAGCCCAGCAGGTTGACCACCTCGGCATAGTTCTCTGGATGCGCTGTGATGCGCGTGACCGGCTCGCTCAACCGCACGTTAGCCAGGGCCTCCTCGGCAGGGTTGGCCGGATTGATGAATCGCCCCACGACCGTTCGGGTGAGCGCCACCATCTCAACCACGCCGGCGTCAACCTTCACCTCATACACCGGCAGCGACTGACCGTCCACCACCACCGCTTTGGGCGCAGCGCCCCCGGCGACTTTCACTTCCCCAAAGCGACGCATCACCACGCGGTCGCGGTCAGGCTGGCCGGCAGCGGTGAGCGGGGCAAACATCCCCACGCGGATGTTCTCCTCAACCAGCGCCATCAGCTTGCGTTCGCCCGACGGCGTTGCGATGTGATACAACGGCAGCGGGCGATCGAAGTCGGGCGTCTCAACCAGCGCCTGCTCGCTGGGCAACAAGCGCGGCGGATAGCTGAACGTGTCTGCCGGCGTCTTCAGCGACGTGAACACCATCACCAAAAACGGGAACAGCATGAACAGCGCGAAGACCGTCAGGACAGCGTAGATGACGACAGCGCGAAGGGCGAGGAGAAGGCGATAGCTCATGTCACATGTCGTAAGCGCCACTGGCGCGGCGCTGGCGTCGAAACTGGACAAGGGTAAACGCGAAGATCACAACAAACAACACCCAGGCCAGCGCGCTGGCATAGCCCTGCCGAAAACTCTGAAAGCCGTTCTGGTACAGGTTGAGGGTCATCGTCAACGTGGATGTGCCCGGCCCCCCTCCTCCGTTGCTGACGATGAACACCTGGTCGAAAACCTGCAACGCCTGGATGGTGGTGGTGACCAGCACATACAGCGTGGTGGGCGCCAGCATTGGCAGCGTGACGTTGAAGAACTGCTGGACAGGGTTGGCGCCGTCAACCGTGGCCGCTTCGTACAGCTCGCGGGGGATGGTTTGCAAGCCGGCCAGAAACAACACCGTGTTGAAGCCCACCCACTGCCAGGCGCTCATGATGACCACCGACAGCAGCGCGTAATCGCTATCGGCCAGCCAGCGGATTTGGGGGTCGCGCAGGCTGGTTCCCAGCGCGCTATTGAGGAAGTTGACCGCGCTGCTGATGAAGAAATTGATCCAGCCGACCTGCGAGTTGTACATCCATTGCCAGATCAGCGCGACGCCGACGACGGCGGCAACGCTGGGGATGAAGTAAAGCGTGCGATAGATGCGCATGCCCGGCAGCCGGCTGTTGAGCAAAGACGCCAGCAACAACGCCGGCAGCACCGACAGCGGCACGGCCAGCGCCCCAAACAGCAGGGTGTTGCCGAGCGAAATCCAAAAGCGTTTGTCTGCCGCGCCGATCGCCACCCACTGCCCCAACGCGCTGAAGCGGGTTAGCTCATCGTAGACGCGCACATCCATCACTTCGCGCAGCGGCTGGTCAGGCGCGGCCAGCGGGGTGATCGAAAGGTTGAAGACCCGCGCGTAGTTTGCGAGGCCGACCCAATCGCGCAGGGCGAACGAGTCCCAGTTGGTGAAGCTGACATAGAGCGAAAACAACAACGGGCCGGCGAAGAACAACAAAAAGCCAAACAGATTCGGCGAGAGGAACAACCAACCGCTCAGCCGCTCGGCGTGGATTTGCCTCGCGCCCATCGCCTGCGCGCAATCGCGGCGGCTCATGCGCCAGAGCATCAAGCCGCCAGCCAGAGCGCCAGCCGTAAGCGCGAGGGGCAACACGCCGCCGGCGGCGTATTTGCCGGGCAGCGACGCCAGGGCCGGCACAGCGCCTGCAGTCAGCGCAAAGCCGACAGCGCCAATAGCCATCAGCACGCGGCCAACGTTGCGGCGCAGCAATGACACAGGCCGCTCGCGCACTTCCACCGCGCCGATGAGATAGCCGGCGAGAACCACGAACAGCATCAGAAAGGGGATGCCGCGCGCCATCGCATCCGCCAGGTCATCCAGTCCCATAAACATCCCCAGCACATGCGCCAGGCCAGACACGCAGGCCACAGTGAGGAGGTAATTCACGACCAGCGAAAGCGTGCGACCCAGATGATCGCGGCGCAGGATGAACCAGGCTGCTGCTGCGCTCGCCCCGCCCAAAGCCAGCGCGCCAAGCGCAAGAATGATTGCGATGACATCGCCTGCAGCGCCGCTGATCAACGCAGCCGCCGCGCCAGACAGCAAAGACGCGCCCAACAGCGCGTGCCAGATTGCCAGCACGGTCAGGGTGCGCGCGTGAGGCAGGGACAAGCGGGGGGTCGCAGACAACATGACACGCCTCAAAATAAGGCGCAATCAGCCAGCACCGCCGCCGAAACAGCGTGATCCTGGCTGATTGCAGCGCCTGTCAATCGGTCAGAACAGGCTAAGCCTACTGGTTGAACGCCTTGCCGGCTTCGTCACACACGGTCTTGCCAAACTCCTCAATCGAAAGCTTGCCGGTGAGCACGTCGCTGACCCTGGCGCCCATGACCCGGTCGAAGTCCGGCCAGCTCCCCGTCCACAGCGGCCCTTCAGCAGTCGGCTTGTCGGCCAGGCCGTTCAGGAAGGCCTGGTTGTTCTTCTCCGGCAGAATCTTCAGGAACTCGGCAAACACCGCCTCGCCCACCCGGCTGGGGATGTTGGTGCCGCGCGCAGCCACCTTGGCCTGAACGTCCGGTTGTGTGAGCGCATTCACCAACCTCCAGGCTTCCTCAGGATGTTTGGTGTTCTTGTTCACCACGTAAGCGCCCCAGAACAGCCAGTTGCCCATGTGGCCGCTCGGCCCTTTGGGCAGCTCCACCACGTCCCAGTTAAAGGCAACCGTGCTGATGCCGGGTGTAGCCCAGCGCCCGTTCTGGAACATGCCTACTTTGCCGGCGCGGAAGGGCGGCTCACTATCTTCGCCATACGGCACGGCCAGGCCGGTGTCGTACATCTGGCGCAGGAAGGTCAAGCCCTGCAGCGATTCCTGGGTGTTCAAGGCGCAGGCATTGCGCTCGGCGTTGAAGAAGCCGCCGCCGGCTGCGTTCATGAACGCGCCGAATGGACCCCACCAGGCATTCATGCCGTAGCCCTTGATATCGCCGCCCAGGGCATTCACTTTCTCGGCCACCTGCTTAAACGCTTCCCAGTCCCACTGGCCCTGCCTGGCCAGTTCGCGCGGGTCTGGCGCGCCGGCTTCATTCAACAGGTCGATGTTGAGGTAGAGCACGAAGGTGGACACATCGCGCGGCAACCCCCACAGCGTCTCGCCGGCTTTGCCTGTGGCCGGGTTGTAGGTCAGGTGGAACATCGGCTCCGGGTAGTAGTTGGCGTCGCTGTAGCCTTCGGTCCTGGCCGCGTAGGGCCGCATGTCGAGCAACAAACCACGCTGAACGAAGTCCGCAATGTCCGTGCCGGGAATCCAGAACACATCCGGCGCGGTGCCGGCGGCCAGTTCTGTGCGCAAGACGTCCTGGTAGCTGGCCGTCTCGCTGCCGCCCGGCTCATAGACCAGCTTGACGCCGAGCTTGCTGGAAACCTCATCGCTGATGCTGGCGTAGACGTCGGCTTCTTCTTTGTTGTCAGGTCGGGTGCGCCAGCGCAGGGTGATCTCGCTGGCAGCTTCCTGGGCCGGCTGGGCGGCTGTCGGTTCTGCAGCCGGCCTGGGCGCCGGCGCGGCGCAGGCGGCCAGCGCCACGCTGGCAACAGCCGCCACTTGCAACAGATGATGCAACTTGTTCATACGTCCTTTCCTCCTAATTCCTGGTGAAGAGAATTACTATGGTGAGACAGCGGACGCCTCGACAGCGCCGGCCAGTTCACCGCATAGCCTGGGAAGGGGTAAATGCCGATAGCGGGGAAGCATCGGCGACGGCAATCAACATAGCAACACCCCGGCGCAACAGCCTCGCGCTGCGCCCGGCCCGAACGCTCGATCAGAAACCGCTTGCACGACATGGTGCTTGCTGCTCGCTTTTGGGTTGGTCGGAAGACAATTGATTCCGTTGGGCGATTGTCGTAAAATCCCGTGAGCGTTAACAGATTCTACATCACAACTATGGCAAAAGTCAACTCCATTCATCGCGTCACGATCCGTGAAGTCGCTGCGCAGGCCGGCGTGTCCATACAAACTGTGTCGCGCGTCGTGAACGGGCATCCCGACGTGTCGGAAAAGACGCGCGCGCAAGTGCAAGCCGTCATCGCGCAACTGCGCTATCGGCCAAACGGCATTGCGCGCAGCCTGGCTATTCAGAGCACACAGTTGATCGGGGTTGTGGCCGCCGGCTTCCAGTTGTTCGGGCCGGCTCAATTGCTCACCGGCATCGAGCAACAGTCGCGCGATTTGGGCTGGCACCTGATGTTGCAAGTTGTGGAAGCGCCCACCTCCAAAGCCTGTGAACACGCGCTGACAAGCCTGAGTTTTCAAAACGTGGCCGGCGTGATCTGGGCTTATCCGGAGCTGTCGGATGAATGCGAGCGCGTCTTCCGTCAGCACGCGCTGACCCACACGCCGATGATCTTTCTCAGCATGTCGCCTCGATCGGGCGCAGCAACTTTAAGCGTCGATAACCGCCAGGGAGCGCGGATTGCAACGGAACATTTACTCGATCGCGGCTATCGCCATGTCGGCATCATCACCGGCCCGCTGACGTTGTGGTCTGCCCAACAGCGCAAACTGGGCTGGCAAGACGCGCTGACCGCCGCCGGCCTGGCGCGTTCAGACAAGCAGACCGTCGAAGGCGACTGGGGCGCTGCCAGCGGCGAGGCCGGCTTGCTGCGACTGGTCAAGCAGTTCCCCAGGCTCGACGCTGTGTTTGTCAGCAATGACCAGATGGCGCTGGGTGTGTTGAAAGCCGCCGATCGGCTGGGGCGACAGGTGCCGGACGATTTAGGCGTGGTGGGATTCGACGACATCCCTGAGGCGGCGTTTTTCAAGCCGGCGCTGACCACCGTGCATCACGATCTGATCGAGCTGGGCCGGCTGGCCGTGCGCGAACTGGATCGCGTAATCCAGGCGCATCGCGCGGGCAAGCCAGCCACAGCCGCTTCGCTGGTGCTTCAACCTTATCTGGTGACGCGCGAAAGCGCCTGAGCCTGAGCTTGAGAAAGAGGCATAGAGCGTGGCACGCCGATCACGCTTGCAGTTCATGGCGCAGCGCGCCGGCAACCCCAGCCGCCACGCGCGCATTGTTGAGCAGCAACGCCACATTCGCCCGCACGCTGGCCCCCCGCGTCAGTTTGGCGATCTGATCAAGCAGAAACGGAGTTGACGCCGCGCCATGAATGCCCTGCGCATCGGCCAGGCGTTGCGCTTCGGCGATGGCTGCTTCGGCGACATCGCGCGGCAATTCATCCCCCTGCGGCACCGGCGCGCACACCAGCTCGCCGCCCGGCAGCCCCAGTTCCCGGCGCGCGCGCACCATGCGCGCCACATCGGCGGGCGAATCGGCGCGCGCATCGGCGCGCAGGCCGCTGCTGCGCGAGTAAAACGCCGGGATCTCATCCGTCTGATAGCCGATCACCGGCACGCCCAGCGTCTCCAGATGCTCGAACGTCAGCGGCAGATCGAGCAGTGCTTTGGCGCCGGCGCACACCACCGTCACCGGCGTGCGCGCCAGCTCCGTCAGATCGGCGCTCACATCGAACGGATGGCCGCGATGCACGCCGCCGATGCCGCCGGTGGCAAACACGCGAATGCCGGCTTTGGCCGCAATGAACATCGTGGCGGCGACAGTGGTCGAACCGTCCAGGCCCAATCCCACCGCCACACCCAGATCGCGCACGCTGCATTTGCGCGCCTCTCGCGCCGTCGCCAGGTGTTCAAGTTGCTCCCGGCCCAAACCAACGGTGATCTGGCCAGCCAGCACGGCGATCGTGGCCGGCGTTGCGCCCCCCGCGCGCACCGCCTGCTCGATCTCGGTCGCCACCTGCAAATTGCGCGGCCAGGCGAAGCCGTGCGTAATCAACGTGGATTCCAGCGCGACAACGGGCCGGCCTTCCGCCAGCGCCCGGCGGACTTCATCGGAATAAAACATGGTGGATTTTAGATTTTGGATTGACGATTGACAATTGACGATTGAGTGATTGAGTGATTGAGTGATTGAGCATCCTTCTGTCTGTCTGTGCTCTGAAATCTGTTGTCTGTCATCTGACGACTGACGACTGACGACTGACGACTGACGACTGACGACTGACGACTGACATCCACAGCGCGCTGCCGGCGTCGCTGGGCATGCGCCAGTCGCCGCGCGGCGAGAGCGCCACCGTGCCGACTTTGGGGCCGTCGGGCATGGCCGAGCGTTTGAACTGCTGCGCAAAGAAGCGCGCATAGAACACCTTCATCCAGCGCAGAATTTCAGCCGGCGCGTACACCCCGTCGAACGCGCGCTGCGCCAGATAGAGCACCTTGCGCGGCGCGAAGCCATAGCGCACTGTGTAGAACAGGAAGAAATCATGCAGCAGATAGGGGCCAATGGTCGCCTCGGTCTCCTGTTGCAGCGCCCCACCCTCGCCCAGCGGCAGCAGCTCCGGCGTGATCGGCATGGCGCTGATGTCGCGCAGAATCGCCGAGGTCTCGCCGCTGAACTCCGCGTCGGCGGCCCATTCGATCAGATAACGCACCAGGGTTTTGGGCACGCCGGCGTTGACGTGATACATCGACATGTGATCGCCGTTGAACGTGGCCCAGCCCAGCGCCAGCTCGGACAGGTCGCCGGTGCCCACCACAAACCCGCCCAGCTTGTTCGCCAGATCCATCAGGATCTGCGTGCGTTCGCGCGCCTGGGCGTTCTCATAGGTCACATCGTGAATGGTTTCGTCGTGGCCGATGTCTTTGAAATGCTGGCGCACCGCGTCAGTAATGGGAATCACGCGCAAGGTGACGCCAAGCTGGCCGGCCAGGCGTTGCGCGTTGTCGCGCGTGCGCGCCGTCGTGCCAAAGCCGGGCATGGACACGGCCACAACGCCAGCGCGCGCCAGCCTCAGCATGTCAAACGCCTTGATCGTCACCAGCAACGCCAGCGTCGAGTCCAGCCCGCCGGAGACGCCCAGCGTGACGGTCTTCACGCCCGTGTGCTTCAGCCGTTTCGCCAGGCCGGTGGATTGAATGCTGAAAATCTCGCGGCAATGTTTGGCGCGCTGCGCCGGATCCGCCGGCACAAACGGCGTCTGCGCCAGCGGCCGCAACAAGTCCGCCGGCTCGGCGCCGGCCTGGGGATCGGGCAGGTTGAACGGCAACACCCGATAGCCATGCGCCCCGCCGGCTGCCGAGAAGCTGCTGTTGCGCAACCGCTCCGCAGCCAGGCGCTGCACATCCACATCAGCGGCGATGATCTGCGTGTCGAAGCGAAAGCGCTCGGCCTCGGCCAGCAGCGTCCCGTTCTCGGCGATCATCGAGTGGCCGCCAAAGACAACATCGGTGGTGGATTCGCCGGGGCCGGCGGCCGCGTACACATAGGCCGCCAGGCAGCGCGCCGACTGCTGTCGCACCAGGTCGCGCCGATAGTCGGCCTTGCCCAGCAACTCATTGCTGGCCGAAGGGTTCAACAACACTGTCGCGCCGGCCAGCGCCAGGGCGCCGCTGGGCGGGTTGACCGCCCACAAATCCTCGCAAATCTCGATGCCGATCACACAGCCGGGCAGGTTGCCGGCCTCGAACAGCAGGTCGGCGCCAAACGGCGTCTCCACCCCTTCGATATACACGCTGCGGCGCGTGGCAAATCGCGCCGCGCTGAACCAGCGCTCTTCGTAGTATTCGTTGGTCGTCGGCAGGAACGATTTGGGCGTGATGCCGACGACGCGCCCGCCGCACAGCAAGGCCGCGCAGTTGTACAGCCGGCCATCCACCTCCAACGGCAGGCCAACCCCCACAGCGATGCCGGCGCGGTTGGCAGCCTCGGCGATCGGGCGCAACGCCGCGCTGGCATCGCGCAACAAGAGCGACTGGTAGAACAAGTCGGCGCAGGAGTAGCCGGTGACGCACAGTTCGGGGAAGAGCGCCAGACGACAGCCGCGCGCGGCGGCCTGTTCCAGCGCGGCAATGATGGCCTGCGTGTTGAACGCGATATCCGCGACGCGCAATTGCGGCGTGATGGCCGCGATGCGCGCAAAACCCATCTCGTCGCGGGCAGAGATGCCGGGGGTGTGTGATGTCATCGAGCGCCAATCATACCCATTGTCTGATTTTGGATTTTGGATTTTGGATTTCAGATTTTGGGATTCTGAGCATTTGGGTTTCAGGAGCCTGATTCAGGCGCATTCGCGGGCCGGGTCACCGCGACCGGTTTGTATAATCCGAGTCACTTCGTCTTTGGTGGGCGTGGCAGGCAATAGGGCCATGTGTCGAATAATACGCAGGATAAAAGTATGATCAGATCAGTTGAAGCAATAATTGCAGAACAACGTTCGCTTGCTGGAACCTGTTCAGTTGCCAGGTCTACGGCGAGCCTTCGTCATCATCCTGGACGAACCAGCATTCGCTATTTCCGAAACAGCGCTTTTGAGCGAACCAGCGCTTGAGGACTGGAACAGGCCAGAGGAGGAGACAGCGTGGTCATACTCTTCTCGCATGGCAGGTCTGCATACAGGAGCAATTTCGACCAGCCCGGATTTTGACGAACCCCAAAGCGCCATCCCATTTCGCCGGTAACGGCGCAGATGCGCTCCGCCACCTGATGGAAGAGCACGGCCTCAAGCAATCAGATCTACCAGAAGTTGGTTCGCAAGGGGTAATCTCCGAAGTGCTCAGCGCAAAGCGCGCCCCGTCAGGCCCTGCATGACACGCATCCCTACCCCATTTCCCATTACACGCTTACACGCTCAGGAGCGCGATGGCAAAAACCACCGGCAAGCACAATGACAGCGGCGCCGCCCTCGGCTTTGAAGCCAGGCTTTGGGCCGCCGCCGACGCGCTGCGCAACAACATGGACGCAGCCGAGTACAAACACGTCGTCCTCGGCCTGATCTTCCTGAAGTACATCTCCGACGCTTTCGAGGCGAAGCACGCTGAGCTCGCCGCGCAACAGGCTGAGGGCGCCGACCCCGAAGACCCGGACGAGTACCGCGCCGCCAGCATCTTCTGGGTGCCGCCAGAGGCGCGCTGGTCGTTTCTGAAAGCCAACGCCCCGCAGCCCACCATCGGCGCGCTGGTGGACGACGCCATGGCCGCCATCGAGCGCGACAACCCTTCGCTCAGGGGCGTGTTGCCCAGGGACTACGCCCGCCCCGGCCTCGACAAGCAGCGCCTCGGCCAGCTCATCAACCTGGTCAGCGATATCGCCCTCGGCAGCCCCGCCGACCGCGCCCGCGACACCCTGGGCCGCGTCTACGAATACTTCCTCGCCCAGTTCGCCAGCGCCGAAGGCAAGAAGGGCGGCCAGTTCTACACCCCCACTGCCGTGGTGCGCGTGCTGGTCGAGATGCTCGCCCCCTACAAGGGCCGCGTCTACGACCCCTGCTGCGGCTCCGGCGGCATGTTCGTGCAAAGCGAGAAGTTCATCGAGGCGCATGCCGGCAAGATCGGCGACATCTCCATCTACGGCCAGGAGTCCAACTACACCACCTGGCGCCTCGCCAAGATGAACCTCGCCATCCGTGGCATCGACGCGCAGATCGCGCACGGCGACACTTTCCACAACGACCGCTTCCCCGACCTGAAAGCCGATTACGTGCTGGCGAACCCGCCCTTCAACGACAGCGACTGGCGCGGCGAGCTGCTCAAGGACGACAAGCGTTGGGTCTACGGCGCGCCGCCAGCCGGCAACGCCAACTTCGCCTGGGTGCAGCACTTCATCTACCACCTGGCGCCCACCGGCCTCGCCGGCTTCGTGCTCGCCAACGGCTCGATGTCCTCCAACCAGTCGGGCGAGGGCGAAATCCGCAAGAACATCATCGAGGCCGACCTCGTGGATTGCATGGTGGCGCTGCCCGGCCAGCTCTTCTACTCCACACAGATTCCGGTCTGCCTGTGGTTCCTGGCGCGCGACAAATCCGGCAGGGGCGGTCGGCGAGCCGCCCCCACCCGCGACCGGCGCGGCGAAACGCTCTTCATCGACGCCCGCAAACTGGGCCACATGGCGGATCGCACGCACCGCGAGCTGACCGACGCCGACATCGCCAGGATCGCCGGCGCCTACCACGCCTGGCGCGGGGAAAACGTAGGGGCGGTT
>DAOTYS010000330.1:0-5806 GCA_034434575.1 Thermoflexales bacterium | reverse complement strand
ATCAACATCGGCCCGCTGAACGCAGCCGCGAACTGCAAGCCCACCCCCATCATCATGGGCATGATGACCATCGGCCCCAGCACCCACCAGATCACCCCATAGACCAGTCCCCACACCGCCGCGCGGCCATAGGTTTGACTGAGGCTGCCAAACAACACGCCAAAGGAAACCCCGATCACCAGGCTGATGACCATATGCACGATGAAGCCCACAAGAGCATCCGAGCTGCCGACCAGGCCGGCCACCATCGGCAACATGCCCATCATCCCCATCAGGATGCCAAAGGCAACGCCGCCAACGGCCCCGCCAATCACTCCCGACACGATCTTGTCCGTCCATGTTGCCTGCCGGCTCATCTGATTCACGTCCACCATTTCAACACCTCCAGTGCCATACCAGTCGTTGCCAAAGCGCGCCAGAGCGCGCGACAGGCCTGGTTCTAACAGATGGAAGGCCGCGCGTCTGTGAGCTGGCTCACATTGGGAGCAGCGCGAGTCGTTGGGATTGCACGCGGCAGGGACGGGCACGAAGGCAAGCTAGCGCCGCACTGTCACCGGCATGCCGACCGCCGCCCAGCGAAACAGCCAGGCCGCATCGGCAGTGCGGCGCACCACCACGCAACCCAGCGAGGTGGCGGCCGCGCCATTGCGCGTGATGGCCGGCCCGTGAATGCCGTTCTGCACCCGGCCCACGTAGTAGAGGCCCAGCCAGTACGGCAACTTCCAGCCGCGCACAATCGAGCCGGCCTGAGCAATCTTGTTCTGCACGCGAAAGGTTCCCCCGCGCGTGCCGCGCGCGTTCACCAGCGCAGAGAACACCAGTGTGTTGCCCGAGTAGGCGTAGAGGGTCTGCCGGCCGATGCTGACCACAATCCGCCTGCCGCCGGCAGCAGCAGGGGCCATTTCCTCGCTGACTGCGGTAACTGTGAACGGCGTCGCAGCCGCGAGGGCCAGAACAGCCAAAAAAGAACGACCACGCAGCGGCTTACTGCCTTTGCACTCACGGCGACCTCCTCCTCACAACGCCCGTGGCTGATGATATGGCGATCTTACCCGATCAAGGCTTGAACTGCCTGCCGGTCAGGCCCGCGATCGGACGGTAGTGTTTCACATTTACGCCAACACCAGGGCGTCGCCATCGGCGTCCACCGTGACCGCGCTGCCCTCGCGGTATTTGCCCTCCAGCACCGCGATCGACAGCGGGTCTTGCAGTTCGCGCTGAATGGCGCGCTTCAGCGGCCGGGCGCCAAACGCTGGATCCCAGCCGGCCTGGGCCAGACGCCGCTTCGCCGCCTCGGTGACATGCAGCGTGATCTTGCGCTCGGCCAGCAACTGCTTTAGCCGCGCCAGCTGGATGTCCACGATCTTCACCAGATGCTGTTCGCTGAGACTGTGGAACACCACGATGTCGTCGATGCGGTTCAGGAATTCGGGCCGGAAGAACTTCTGCAATTCGCGCAGAAGGTCGTCGCGGCTGGCGCGCGCAATGTCGAACCCGGCAAAGGCCGGCCCGTTCAGCAGGTTACTGGTCATGATGATCACCGTGTTCTTGAAATTCACGGTGCGTCCCTGGCCGTCGGTCAGCCGGCCATCGTCCAGCACCTGCAACAACACGTTGAACACCTCCGGGTGCGCCTTCTCGATTTCGTCGAACAGCACCACCGAGTACGGCTTGCGCCGCACAGCCTCGGTCAACTGGCCGCCTTCTTCATAGCCCACGTAGCCCGGCGGCGCGCCGATCAGCCGCGACACGGTGTGCTTTTCCTGATACTCGCTCATATCGATGCGAATCATGGCGCGCTCGTCGTCGAACAGGAACTCGGCCAGCGCGCGGGCGGTCTCGGTCTTGCCCACACCAGTGGGGCCGAGGAAGATGAACGAGCCGATCGGCCGGTTGGGGTCTTGCAGGCCGGCCCGCGCCCGGCGCACCGCGTTCGCCACGGCGCGCAGCGCGTCATCCTGGCCGACCACGCGCTGTTGCAGCCGCTCTTCCATGTGGATCAGCTTCTGCATTTCGCCTTCCAGCATCCGACTGACCGGCACGCCCGTCCAGCGCGACACCACGCCGGCGATGTCATCCGGCCCAACTTCCTCTTTCAGCAGCGGATTGCCCTTTTGCAGTTCCGCCAGGCGGGCCTGGCTGGCTTTCAGTTGCGCCTCCAGCTCGCGCAACCTGCCATAGCGCAGCTCGGCGGCTTTGCCCAGATCGGCGGCGCGCTCGGCCTGTTCGATTTGCACGTTCACCTGCTCGATCTGCTCGCGGATGGCGCGCACGGCCTGGATGGCGCCCTTCTCGCTTTCCCACTGCGCGCGCAGGGCATTGGCCTTTTCCTTCTCACTGGCGATCTCGGCCTCGATTTTTTGCAGGCGCTCCCTGCTGGCGTCGTCGGTCTCGCGTTTCAGCGCCTCGCGCTCGATCTCCAGTTGCAGCACACGCCGGTCGATCTCATCCAGCGCAGTCGGCTTCGAGTCGATCTCCATCTTCACCCGGCTGGCCGCTTCATCGATCAGGTCGATGGCCTTGTCGGGGAGCTTGCGATCGTTGATGTAGCGCGCGCTGAGCGTGGCCGCCGCGATCACCGCCGCGTCCTGGATGCGCACGCCATGGTGAATCTCGTAGCGTTCCTTCAGGCCGCGCAAAATGCTGATGGTGTCTTCAACGCTCGGCTCATCGACCAGCACCGGCTGAAAGCGCCGCTCCAGCGCGGCGTCCTTCTCGATGTGCTTGCGATACTCGTCGAGCGTGGTGGCGCCAATGCAGTGCAGCTCGCCGCGCGCCAGCATCGGCTTGAGCAGGTTGCCGGCGTCCATGGCGCCCTCGGCCTTGCCGGCGCCCACCACGTTGTGCAACTCATCGATGAACAGGATAATTTTGCCGTTGCTGGCGGTGACTTCCTTCAGCACGGCCTTCAGGCGCTCTTCAAACTCGCCGCGATATTTGGCGCCGGCGATCAGCGCGCCCATGTCGAGCGAGACGATGCGCTTGTCCTTCAATCCTTCCGGCACGTCGCGGCGCACGATGCGTTGCGCCAGACCTTCGGCGATGGCGGTCTTGCCCACGCCCGGCTCGCCAATCAGCACCGGGTTGTTCTTGGTGCGGCGCGACAAAATCTGGATCACGCGCCGGATTTCCTCATCGCGGCCAATCACTGGGTCGAGCTTGCCCTGCTGGGCGGCCTGCGTCAGATCGCGGCCGTATTTCTCCAGCGCCTGGTAGGTGGCTTCGGGCTGCTGCGTCGTGACGCGCTGATTGCCGCGCACCTGCACCAGCGCCTTCAGGATGGCGTCGCGGGTAATGCCGGCCTCGTTCAAAATGCGCTGCCCCGGGAACGGGCGAACGCCCGCACCGGGATCTGCCAATGCCAGCAACAGATGCTCGGCGCTGACGTATTCATCCTTCATCTGCTCGGCTTCTTTTTCGGCCCGCTGCGCCACGGCGCTGAATTCGCGCGACAGCGTGGCCGTGCCGGCTGCGCCGCTCACCTTCGGCTTGCGCTGGATTTCGCGCTCCGTCAGGCTGCTGAGATAGTCCGGGCTGACGCCCAGGCGCGTGACGATCTGCGGCGCGATGCCGCCTTCCTGCACCAGCAGCGCGTGCAGCAAATGCTCCGGTTCGATTTGCGAATTGCCGTATTCCTGAGCGACGCGCTGCGCGCCCAGCACGGCTTCCTGCGCTTTTTCAGTGTATTGATTCAAGTTCATAGGTCACCTGCCCCTGACTGTTCCATATCTGGAAGCATCGTGGAACGCGCCCGCCAGATGAATGTTAACGCCGGATTAGCGATGTGTTGGACACCCCCGTTTATAATCCGCGCAGCAGATTAGAACAGGTGTGCAAATGGCGGCCAAACAAGCAACAACCCAAACGAGGAAGACAGCCAAGGCAGGAAACGCCGCGCCGGCGGCTGAGACGAAAGGCAGACACGCCGGCGGCGCGCCGCCCGCAAACGGCAAATCTGCGCCGGCGCAGATGACGCTGGAGATCAGCCCGTTTGGGCGCATCCGCCCGGTGGACATCGACGCGCAGATGAAGGACGCCTATCTGTCCTACTCGATGAGCGTCATCGTCTCGCGCGCGCTGCCCGACGCCCGCGACGGCTTGAAGCCGGTGCAACGCCGCATTCTGTTCGTCATGCACGACACCGGCCTGCGCGCCGACTCACCCTACCGCAAGAGCGCACGCATCGTTGGCGACGTGCTGGGCAAATATCACCCGCACGGCGACCAGTCGGTCTACGACGCCATGGCGCGCATGGCGCAGGACTTTTCGATGCGCTACCTGCTGGTCGATGGCCAGGGCAACTTTGGCAGCGTGGACGGCGACCCGCCGGCGGCCATGCGCTACACCGAGGCGCGCCTGAGCAGGCTGTCGATGGAGATGCTGGCCGACATCGACAAGAACACGGTGGATTTTCAGGAGAACTTCGACGGCACGCTGATGGAGCCGACCGTGCTGCCGGCCGCCGTCCCCAACCTCATCATCAACGGCGCCACCGGCATCGCAGTGGGCATGGCCACCAACATCCCGCCGCACAACCTGGCCGAGATCTGCGACGCCACCGCCTTCGTCATTGACCGCATCCTGCAAAGCAAAAAACGCTGGTCGCAGGACGACCCGTTGCCCGACGTCGAGGTGGACATCGACGAACTGATGAAGTTCGTGAAAGGGCCGGACTTCCCCACCGGCGGCATTGTCTTTCGCTACAACGACAAGGTCGAGGGCGGCGACGCCCTGCGCATGATGTACGCCACGGGCCGCAGCAAGCTGATCGTGCAGGCCAAGGCTCACATCGAGGAAGGCCAGCGCGGCAAGACGCACATCATCGTCACCGAGCTGCCCTACGAAGTGAACAAGTCGGCGCTGATCGAGCGCATCGCCGAACTGGCGCGCGACGAGAAAATCCCCGGCATCACCGACATCCGCGACGAGAGCGACCGGCGCGGCATGCGCATCGTCATCGATGTGGGCAAGGGCGAAGACCCGCGCAAGGCGCTGGCCGGCCTGTACAAATACACCGCCATGAAAGGCACGTTCGGCGTGACCATGCTGGCGCTGGTCGATGGCGAGCCGCGCGTGCTGTCGTTGCGCCGGCTGCTGCACGTGTTCATCGAGCACCGGCGCGAGATCGTGCGCCGACGCAGTGAGTACGACCTGCTGCGGGCCAGAGAGCGCGCCCACATCCTCGAAGGCCTGGTCAAGGCGCTCGACATCATCGACCAGATCATCAAACTGATCCGGGGTTCGCGCGACACCGACGCGGCCCGGCAGGGCCTCATCCACACATTCCAGTTCACCGAACTGCAGGCGAACGCCATTCTGGAGATGCAGTTGCGCCGGCTGGCCGCCCTGGAGCGCAAGAAGCTGGAAGACGAGCTGGCCGAGAAACGCAAGCTGATCAAGTATCTCGAAGACCTGCTGGCCCACCCCAACAAGATTCTGGGCGTCATCCGCGACGAACTTCTGGCGCTGAAGGAGCGTTTTGGCGATTCCCGGCGCACCACCATCATCGGCGACAACAAGAAAAAGGGCATCAGCGCCGACGCGGTGCTGACCACCCATGAACTGATGCCGGATGAGAAAGTGGCGGTGATTGTGGGGCAGAATGGCAAGATCGGCCGGGTGAACGAGCCGGTGCGGGTCACGGCAGCGGCAGAAGTGATGCCGGCTGCCATCGTCAAATGCGCCACCAAAGACCTGGTGTATGTGGTTGGCTCGTCGGGCAGGGCGGTGGTGCTTTCGGTGGCCAACCTGCCGGCGGAAGATGTGACAGCCGGCGAAGGCGCGGCGCTCAGCGCGATCGCCTCCG
>DAOTYS010000329.1:0-35460 GCA_034434575.1 Thermoflexales bacterium | reverse complement strand
CGTCAGCGCTTCGTCCTCCGGGGCTGTTGTCACTTCCGCGGCCGTCGCTGCGGCCGCAACTCCTGTCTCTTCTGCTTTCCGCTTTTTCATGGCTCCTCATTGTACGGAGCCGTTTACACGGTTTTTCTGACACTCTCTTTGTCTCAATTCGATTCCAGGCAAAACACAGGGGTTGCAGCCCAACCCGCGCCTGATATTTCATCCGACGGCGCTCCACACTGCCGAAACGTGGCGAAGACAGGTTGTTGCGCCATCAGACACCGCCAGCCCTGATTACGCCGGCGCCCCGCTGCAAAGCACATGCCCATTCGGCACATTTCCGGGCCACGAAGCCCCCGACTCGCCCATTCTGTTGCGCCTGCCCTTCTAAAGCGGCCAGCGCTGGATGGTCGGCAACTGGGGGTCTTTCTACGGCAACAACTACCACTGCAACGCCAACAACGACTACTACGCCACCGACTGGAACCGCCTCGATGGCCCGGATCAGGGCGCGCTGCTGCTGCCGGTCGCCAACGGCATCGTCGATGGCGCGAGTGGGCCAACTTGCCCGACCACCGGCTACGGCTGCTATGTGCGCGTCACGCACGCCGAGGGCGTCCAGACGCTGTACGCCCATCTGAGCGGCATCAGCGTCACAACCGGCGCTATCGTCACGGCCTCTGTGAGCGCGATTGGCCGGGTCGGCAACACCGGCAACTCCACCGGCGCGCACCTGCACCTCAGCTTCCGGCAACTGGCAAGCGGCAGCTACCGTTCTCGCTGCTACAACAACGGCAAGACCTGCCCCAACGGCGAGGCAGCCTTGTCACCCCAGTCAGCCAAACCCAGTCCGATGTTCACTGCGGCTGGTCTGGTGGAACTGGTTGACGGCGGCGTTTACACCGGCACCGATCAACCTGCTCCGCACACGGTACACACCGCATTTCTGCCCATCGCACAGGCAACGCCGCCAATCGCCCCGCCTATCTACCATGACGCATTCAAGGTGAACCCGCGCCCATTGCATCACCTTGTCACCCGGCCGGCACATGCACATCAGTCAGACTGGCAACCCTACAATCAGCATCAGGAGAAATGGAACCATGCCTTCGCACTTCACGCTTCGCATGCAATTCGGCCCGCGCCAGGACCCCGACATCGTCACAGAGCAATTGCGCCAGCTCATCCGCGACGCGCCGGTGGACGAGATCATGTTCTTCTTCTACGCCGAAGAGCTGAACGATGGCCACGACACACTGGAGCGCATCGACGAGTGGATCGAACGCTCGCGCCCCTACCGCAAAGCCATGGCCGAGGCTGGCATCGCTGTCAGCCTCAACCCCTGGCACACGGTGCTGCACTGCGATCGGGGGCGCGCGCTCAAGGCCGGCCAGGACTGGCAGCGCATGGTCGATCCGAATGGCCGCGAGGCCACAGCGGTAGTGTGCCCGCTCGATCCGGGCTGGCGACGCTACTACGCCGAGGCTCTGGCGCGCTACGCGCGAGAAGGCTTCCGCGTGATCTGGATCGATGATGACATCCGTTTTCACAATCATGCGCCGCTGGACTGGGGCGGATGCTTTTGCCCGCTGCACGTGGCTGAGTTCAACCGGCGCACCGGCGCGCAGGCCGCGCGCGAGCAGATCGTGGCAGCCTGCGCCGCGCCAGGCCACCCCCACCCCTGGCGCAGCGCGTGGATGGACATGTGGGAAGACACGCATCTGCGCATGATTGCCGAATGGCGCGAGATCGTCGAAGCGCGCGGCGCGCGCCTCGGGCTGATGTCGAGCGCGCCGGAATCACACGCGGCAGAGGGCCGGCGCTGGGACAACTGGTGGCGCGCATTCAGCGGCGATCAGGCGCCCATCCACCGGCCTCACTACTGGGCCTATGGCGACACGCTGGGCAGCGCCCTGCCCAACTTCATCGCCATGCTCGACCAGAATCGCGCCGTGCAGCCAGCCAGTGTCAGCAGCGGGCCGGAGATCGAGTGCTTCACCTACGGGCGATGGAACAAGTCGTTCCGCCAAATCGGGGCGCAGATGGCGCTCGCGCACGTGCTCGGCTCCAACGAGCTGAACATCAGCCTGTACGACTTCATGGGCAATGATCCCGACGACGAGCCGGAGCGCGCGCAATTCCTCAAGGCGTGGCGGCCGGTGTGCGACTGGCTGGCCGACACGTTTCCGATGACCTTGCGCTCGATAGGAGTAGGCATTCCCTGGTCGCAGGACATGGGCAGGGCCATACATACCGACGGCAGCGGCGCATGGCAATCGCTCACCTGCCCGTCGCGCGGATGGGCGCGCTGGCTGGGCACCGCCGGCCGCGCTTTCAGCATGCGCCCGGGCGACGCGGTCAATGCGCTGGCCGGGCCAGTGGTGTGGAGCTTCAGCGACGCGCAGATCCGGCAGTGGTTGTCGCACGGCGCGCTGCTCGACGGCGTCGCCGCGCACATCCTGATCGAGCGCGGACTGGGCGAATGGATTGGGATGCGCCGGGGCCGCCTCATCACGCAACAGGACGCGCTGTACTCGGTCGAGCAGGTTCTCGACGCAGCGTTTGGCCTGCGCGCCGGCGCGCAGATCTCGGCGAACCATGAGACGCTGGCAGCTTGCATCTTTCAGGGCGAACCCGTCGCCGGCGTTCGCATCGTCAGTGACCTGCGCAGCCCAACCCAACAGATCGTGGGACATGGCCTGACACTGTTCGAAAATGCGCTGGGCGGGCGCGTCGCCATCGCGCCGTGGTCGGCGGACACGCCAGTCATCATGAACGGACTGCGCGCCGCGCAACTGGCCGGCGCGCTGCAACATCTCGACCCGGCCAACAGCGCCGGCTATGTCACAGGCGGCGCATGGCTCATTCCGCAATTCCTGACCGATGGCGCGCGCTGGCGCGGCGTGGTGTGGAACGCCAGCCCAGACGCGGCGCAGACTGTGTCGGTGTATCCGCCGGCCGAGATGCCACCGATCACATCGGCGATTCATGTCGATGCAGCCGGGCGGCGGCGCACGGCGCAGATTTCCGAAAATCGTGCTTACTTCGACTCCAGCGCCCCACTCCATCAATGGGAGTTTGTGGTGTTGGAGGTCAGTGCTGAGGGTTGAGGGTTGAGTGCTGAGTGCCAGGAGCCGAACTCTGACGACTGACGACTGACGACTTATCCAACAGGAGCATTCAAATCATGACGAAAATCACTTTCATCGGCGCGGGAAGCCTCGGCTTTACCCGCGGTCTTGTGCGCGACATGCTGACCTTCCCTCTGCTCAGGGATGCCACGTTGTGTCTGATGGACATCGACCCGGAGCGGCTCGACTTCGCGCAACGGGCGGTGCAGAAGATCGTGGATATGGGGGGCTATCCGGCAAAAGTCGAAGCCACGATGGACCGCGCTGAGGCGCTGAAGGGCGCCGATGTTGTGCTGGTGACCATCCTGGCCGGCGGCGTGGATGTGTGGCGCCACGATATCGAAATCCCCAAGAAATATGGCGTGGACACCAATATCGGCGACACGCGCGGGCCGAGCGGCATCTTCCGCGCGCTGCGCACCATCCCGGTGATGCTCGGCATCGCCAGAGACATGGAGCGCTATTGCCCCGGCGCGACCATGCTCAATTACACCAACCCGATGGCCATGCTGTGCCGGGCCATGCTGCGCGAGACGAGCATCCAACTGACCGGCCTGTGCCACAGCGTGCAGGGCACCGCCGAGATGTTGGCCCGTTGGATCGGCGCGCCGATGAGCGAGATCACCTACACCTGCGCCGGCATCAATCACACGTCGTGGTACATCAAGTACGAATGGAACGGCAAGGACGCCTACCCCCTCATCCACAAAGCCATCACCGAGCGGCCGGAAATCTACAACGAGGAACAGGTGCGCAATGAGATGTATCTGGCGCTCGGCTACTATGTCACCGAGTCAAGCGGTCACAACTCCGAATACAACTGGTGGTTCCGGAAGCGCCCCGACCTGATCGAGAAGTATTGCACGCACGGCACCGGCTGGAACCCCGGCGAGTACGCCTACATCGTCAAGCATTACGAGCAGCGCGCGGACACGTGGAAAGAGGAAGCGAAGCAGTGGTTCGCCAAAGACACGCCCATCTCGCTGGAGCGCGGGCACGAGTACGCCGCTTATATCATCAACGCGCTGAAGGGCGGCGAGCCGTTCTCGTTCAACGGCAACGTGGCGAACACCGGCCTGGTGACCAACCTGCCGCCGAATGCGTGCGTGGAAGTGCCGGTATGGGCAAGCAGGAAAGGCTTCGAGCCGGTGCATGTCGGCGCCCTGCCGCCGCAATGCGCCGCGCTCACCGGCATCAATGCGCAAATCGAGGAGATGGCCGTGGAAGCCTGTTTGACCGGCGACCCGACGCTGGTCTACCGCGCCATCTGCTTCGACCCGCTGACGGCCTCGGTGCTGTCGCTGGCCGAGATCAAGACCATGGTCAACGAGATGCTGGCCTTCAATCAACCTTACCTGCCAACGTTCAAGCGATTCGAGGCGTGAGCGCCATCAAAACATCCCCGGAATCTTGAAGATTCCGGGGATGTTTTGATGTTTTGTCTAGAACACCCGTGCTATGATGGCGTGGTGAGAACCAATGTGAATCCTGCGCTGCGTCGGCCCAGCCGGCCATTCAGCGCTCCAACCCTATTGGCGCTGATAGTCGCGCTGGCGCTGCTATCGGCTTGCGACGATGCCGGGGCGCGCGACCCAACCCCCATCCCCACGGCGCGCGCAACCGCGCAGATGCCGTTCATCATCCACCCCACGACGACCCCGCGCCCAATCCCCTCTCCCGCATCGACTTCCACACAGACGCCTCCGCCAGTCACACTACCCTCAGCCACCCCCACGCCGATCCCCACTCCGGTGCCACGCAAACCGAACTGGGGCATCAACGTGGCCGACTGGAGCAACACCCGCCTGTTGTACGAGCTGGGCTTTGAGTGGATTCAGACTTTCCTGCCGCCCAACTATCCTGTGCCGCCCTTCAAGATTCTGTATCGGGTCAGCCTGGGCAAAGCCGTCACCGGCGACCCGGCCGAGATTGAGCAGTTCGCGCGCGTAGTCGAAGGCGTGGTTCACAATCACAAGGGCGTCATCCAGGCGTATTCGATTGGCAACGAAGTCAACCTGTCGCGCGAATGGGCCGGCGGCCAACCAGACCCCGCGCTGTACGCCCGGCTGCTCAGGATTGCCTACGAGAAGATCAAAGCAGTTGACCCCGGCGCGATCGTGGTATCGGCAGGGCTGGCCCCCACCGGCGGCGACGGGCCGGGCTATATGGACGACTTGAGTTACGCCCGGCAGATGCTGGAGGCCGGCGCAGGGCAGCATCTCGACGCTTACGGTTTCCACCCCTATGGCTTTGCCTATCCCCCCGAGCAGGATCCGAACGCGCCTGGCGTGAACGGACTCGCATTTCGCCGGGCCGAAGCACATCGCGCGCTGATGGAACAATATGGTTTGAGCAACAAGCCCATGTGGGCCACAGAGTTTGGCTGGCTGCTCGACCCGCGCTATGAAGGCGGCAACTGCGCGTGGCCCAGCCTCGACTGGCAGAAGGTCGCGCCAGAGCAACAGGCCCGCTATGCCCGCAGTGCGTTTGAGTACGCCAGAACCAACTGGCCATGGATGGGCGTCATGTTCCTGTGGAATTACGACTTCAGCGTTTCGCCGCTTTACCCCGACGGCTGCGAGCAGATGAAATGGTTCTCTATCATCGATCTGTTCGGCAACCCCCGGCCGATTGTCGAGGTTCTGCGGCCCTAAAGGAGGCAGGCTGGCATGTGCGGACGATATACCCTGACCGTGGACGAAGCAGTTGTGCTGGAGCGATTCGATCTTCAATCGTCGCTGGCCGGGCACCAGCCACGTTTCAACATCGCCCCGACCCAGATGGCGCCGGTGGTGTTGAATGAAACACCGCGCCAGTTGACCATCGCGCGCTGGGGCCTCATCCCTGGCTGGGCAAAGGACCCATCCATCGGCGCCCGGCTGATCAACGCGCGCGCCGAGACGCTGCCCGAAAAGCCGGCCTTTCGCGCCGCGTTCAAGCGTCGGCGCTGCCTGGTGGCGGCCGATGGCTTCTACGAGTGGCGCAAAGATGGCGCAACCAAGACGCCCATGTTCATCCACCTGAAATCGGGCGAACCGTTCGCGCTTGCCGGCCTGTGGGAAGTGTGGAAGACACCTGAGGGCGAGCCGCTGCGCACTTTCACCATCATCACCACCGAGCCGAACGAACTGATGGCAACGATTCACAACCGCATGCCGGCCATCCTGACACGCGAGGCCGAGCGCGCCTGGCTGGATGACAGCGCGGGGCCGGTGGAGCTGATGGCGATGTTGCAGCCATTCGACCACAAAGCGGCGTGTCAACGGAGTCGCCGGGCGCGTGCGGTGGAGCTGATGGCGATGTTGCAGCCATTCGACCCGCAGCAGATGGAAACCTACACGGTCTCACGGCGCGTCAACGCGCCGGCCAACGACGACGCCGCATTGATCGCGCCGGCCACGCCATAGCCACCACCAGCGCGAACCGGTTGCGCGCTTGCGCTGCCGCGTTATAACATCCTCAATCTTTCGCGCGCCAGTGGCGCGCGCCCCCTGTCGGGAGGTGAATCACATGAGCAACGCGTTACGGGCCGTGGTCGCCGGCTGCGGCGGCATGAGCAACGCCTGGCTGAAGGCGGCAACCCAGATTGCTGATCTGGAGGTCGTTGGGCTGGTCGACATCCGCGAGGAAGCCGCCCTCAAGAGAAAGGAAGAGTACGGCTTGAGCCGGGCTGTCACCGGGACCGACCTGGACGCGGTGCTGGCGCAGACACAGCCCGACATGGTATTCGACGTGACCGTGCCGGAAGCGCACGTAGATGTGACTTTGACCGCTCTCAAACGCGGGTGTCACGTGCTGGGCGAAAAGCCCATGGCCGATTCGATGGACAACGCGCGGCGCATGGTGGCGGCGGCGCAACAGGCCGGCAAGCTATACGCAGTCATCCAGAACCGGCGCTACACGCCATACATCCGGCGCGTGCGGGAGTTTCTGCGCGCCGGCGAGATCGGCAGGCTGACCACCGTGAACTGCGACTTCTACATCGGCGCGCACTTCGGCGGATTCCGCGACCGCATGGAGCACGTGCTGCTGCTCGACATGGCGATTCACACCTTTGACCAGGCGCGATTCCTCACCGGCGCCGACCCCGAAGCCGTGTACTGCCATGAGTGGAATCCGGCCGGCTCATGGTATGACCATGACGCTTCGGCCATCGCCATCTTCGAGATGCGGACACGCAACGGCGATGCGATTGTGTACACCTATCGGGGCAGTTGGTGCGCCGAGGGACTCAACACCTCGTGGGAGGGCGACTGGCGCTTCATCGGCGACAAGGGCAGCGCACGCTGGGACGGGGGTGCCGGCTTCCAAGCGCAAGTGGTGTCAGAGACGGGCGGCTTCTTCTCCAAACACCGCGACGCAGCTTTGCCCGATCTGGACACCGCCGGCAAAGACAACGGACACGCCAGCCTGATCAACGAGTTCGTGCAATGCGTGCGCGATGGGAGCATTCCAGACACAATCTGCACCGACAACATCAAGAGCCTGGCCATGGTGTTCGGCGCCATCGAGAGCGCCACAGCCGGCCGGCGCGTGACCATCTCCCCATAGCCTGCTCTGTGTGCCCGATCGGTTCGCGCCAATATCCACGCTCCGGCCGCGAGGACGCGACTGGAGAGTGGATATTGATGGGGAACAGCCTAGAGCGCCTGGCGCCTGAGCCGCAGGCTGTTGCTCACCACAAACAACGAGCTGAACGCCATGGCGCCGGCGGCCAGTATCGGGCCATATTGCGCGAACAGGCCGAGCGCAGCGACCGGGATCAGCAAGGTGTTGTAGAAAAACGCCCAGAACAAATTCTGGCGAATGCCGCGCACGATTCGCCGCGACAACACAATCGCCTTTGGCAATTGGCGGAGGTCGCCGCTCATCAAGGTGACATCAGCGGCTTCGATAGCCACATCCGTGCCGGCGCCGACCGCAATGCCCACATCGGCCTGCGCCAGCGCCGGCGCATCGTTGACGCCATCGCCCACCATGGCCACTACGCGGCCCTGTTGTTGCAGTTCGGCCACCCTGGCCGCTTTGTCGCCGGGCAGCACTTCCGCCACCACATCGCCGCCGAGGCCGTCCGATATGCCGGCCTGTGACGCGATGGCCTGCGCCGATCGCGCATTGTCGCCCGTCAGCATCACGACCCGCACGCCCAGATGTTTCAGCGCAGCCACCGCCTCGGCCGAGCCTTCCTTCAAGGTGTCGGCAAGGCCAAGCGCGCCGGCCGGCTGCCCATCCACGCTGACGATCATGGTTGTCTTGCCCTGGGCCTGCAACGCTTCCACATGCGCCAACAAACCATTCAAAGAGACGCCCTGCAACTGCATCAACTTGTCGTTGCCGATCGACACCTGGTGATTGTCCACGTAAGCCGTGATGCCCTTGCCTGGCACAGCCATGAATTGTTGCACTGGAGAGAGCGACAGCCGCTGTGCTTCGGCAGCCTGCACGATGGCTTTGCCCAGCGGATGCTCGCTGCCCTGCTCGGCGCTGGCAGCCAGTTGCAGAATTCGCGCTTTGCGATTTTCTGTTTCGGATGGCGGAGGCAGCGCGCTCGACGGCAATCCAAAATCCACAATCCCAAACCGCGCATCGAGCGCGGGCTTGCCCTGGGTGAGGGTGCCGGTCTTGTCCAAGACGACCAGATCGATTTTGGCGGCGCGCTCGAGCGCGGCGCTGTTCTTGAACAGAATGCCGGTCTCGGCGCCTCTGCCCATGCCCACCATGATCGCGGTGGGCGTGGCAAGGCCCAGCGCGCAAGGGCAGGCGATGACCAGCACCGCGACAGCATTGACCATCGCGCGCTCGAAGGCGGCTTCGGGCGACGCCGACAGCCCACCCGCAAGCATCCAGCCGGCAAAGGTGAGCAGCGCAACGCCGAGCACCGCCGGCACAAACACCGCCGAGACACGATCGGCCAGCGCCTGAATGGGCGCTTTGCTGCCCTGCGCCTGCTCCACCAGCCGGATGATCTGCGCCAGAGCCGTGTCGCGGCCCACACGCGACGCCTCGTAGCGCAACAAGCCCTGTGTGTTCACCGTGCCGCCGATGACAGGATCGCCGGGGCGCTTGTCGCGCGGGACGCTCTCGCCGGTGATCATGCTCTCGTCAACGGCTGAATAGCCTTCGATCACCACACCGTCCACCGCGATGCGCTCGCCGGGCCGGGCGATCAGCACATCGCCCACGGCAATCTGCTCGACTGCGATATCCTGTTCCCGGCCTTCACGCACGACGCGAGCAGTCCTGGGCTGCAGGCGCAGGAGACTCTTGATCGCGTCACTGGCGCGGCCTTTGGCTCTGGATTCCAGATATTTGCCGACGGTGATGAGCGCCAGAATCACCGCTGCGGTCTCGAAGTACACATGACCATGCGTCAAACCGACCGTCACTGCCACCGAGTAAACGAAGGCCACGCTCGAACCGAGCGCGACAAGCACGTCCATGTTGGCTGAGCCGTTGCGCAATGACTTATAGCCGTGCGCGTAATAGGGCCAGCCCACATAGGCCTGCACCGGCAACGCCAAAGCAAACAACAGCCAGTTCACGACCGCATTCACTGGAGAGCCGTGCATGGCATCCATCGCGCTGACGCCGAGCAGCGCGTTTAGCAGGCCGAAGTCGCGGCTCATGCTCAAGACAAACGCCGGCGTCGCGAACAACAGACCAACGATGAACCGCTTGCGCCGGCCGGCGATTTCAGCTTCGCGCGCCCTGGCCTCCGCGTCGTCTGCCGCATCCTGAGACGCGCCGGCTGTCGTCGCCACGTCGTAGCCGGCCTTGCGCACAGCCGCGATCATCTCGGCGATGCTGGCCGCGCCGGGCACGTAGTCCACCGACGCGCGCTCGCTGGCATAGTTGACCCCCGCCGAATGAACGCCCGGCAGTCGCTTGAGCGTTCGCTCGACCGTGTTGGCGCAGTTGGCGCACGTCATGCCCAGGATCGGCAACTCGGCGTGCGCCAGCGTCACATCGTAGCCGGCCTGACGCACGCGCTCGATCAGTTGCGCCGGCGACACCTGAGCCGGGTCGAACTGAACGCTGGCCCGCTCGCTGGCGAAATTGACCGCCGCCGCGTCCACGCCGGCCGTCTTCTTCAACGCGCGCTCGACCGTGTTGGCGCAGTTGGCGCACGTCATGCCAACGATCGGCAACTCAATGTGTTTCAAACTGTCTGTGCTCGACATCAGAAGGATTGACGATTGACGATTGACGATTGACGGTTCCGCTCCAGTCGGTGAGCCGGGCGGTGAGCCTGTCGAAGCGGCCCTCACTCCGCCGGCGGGTAATCGATCTCGATCAGTTTGGCGCGGATGGCCTCCCAGGTGGCGCCGCCGGCCTCGTCCCACACGATCGTCACCTGTTTGCTGGAAGGGTCGCCCTTCACGGACATGACGCCGGGCACTTGCGACACCTCATTCTGAATCGTGCGCACACACCCATTGCAGCCGATATTCGGCACTTGAACTGTTTTCTCCATATCTGCACACTCCTCAATGATTCGATGATTCGATCTCACACTGCTGCGCCTCATCTATCATCAGGGAGAAACGCGGCGCAATCCCCCCAGGGGGGATAGGCGATATTATACCGCCGGCCTGTGGTACATTCGGTCCAACTTCGCCCAGGGCAGGCAAACATGACACGGCCATTTGGAACAGGCATTTGCACGATTTCCGACGAGTGGACGTACAGGGGCATGGATGTGATCTGGCTGGAGAATGATCTGGTCAGGATCGGTGTGCTGGCCGGACGGGGCAGCGACATCTTCGAGTTTCGCTACAAGCCGCGCGATGTGGACTTCCTGTGTCGGCTGCCGATCGGCATTCGCAATCCACAGCGCGACTTCGCGCAGATGCGCGACACAGCCAACCAGTTCGAGGACTACTACTACGGCGGCTGGCAGGAGATTCTGCCCAACAGCCCCGCGTTCGTGTATCGCGGCGCGTCGCTGGGCCAGCACGGCGAAGTGTCGCTCACGCCGTGGCGCCATGCGCTGATCGAACAGGAGCCGGCGCGCGTGTCGGTCAGATTGTGGGCGCGGCCATTGCGCGTGCCGGCGCTGATCGAAAAGACGCTCACGCTGGAAGCCGACTCCCCGATCCTGCGCATCGACGAGCGCCTGACGAATGAATCCAAAACCCCGCTCGATCTGATGTGGGGGCATCACATCGCCTTCGGGCTGCCGTTCCTGCGCGATGGCGCAATAATCGCCACCAACGCGACGACGATGTGGGCCGACCCGATGATGCCGGCGCAGCGGCGCTTCAAGCCGGGTGTTGCCTTTGACTGGCCGCTGGCCCAGGACGTGAACGGCAAGATGGACGACGCCAGCATTATTCCGCCCGAATCGGCCCCACCCTACGCCGACCTGGCTTATCTGTCCGGCTTTGGCCCGCACGCCTGGTATGCCATTCGGAGCGCGCCGCACAACGTCGGGTTTGGCGTGTCGTGGGATGGCGCGCTGTTCAAACAGGTGTGGTACTGGCAGGAGCGCTATAGTTCACAAGACGCCCCCTGGTGGGGCCGGGCCTATGCCGTCGCACTCGAACCCTGGACCACCCGATATGATCAAGACGCCCCGGCGTCCATCGCGCGCGGCGATTGGTTGAAGCTCGAAGCCGGCGAGTCAATCACGACACAACTCAGCGCCGGCGCGTTTGAAGGAGAGTGGACTGTGAAGGGTTGAGGGTTGAGATGAGCAGGCGATTTGAAGGAAAAGTAGCGCTGGTGACCGGCGGCGCGAAAGGGATTGGCCGGGCAACGGCGGAAGCGTTCAGCGCCGAAGGCGCAGCGGTCGTCATCGCCGATATCGACGCCGGTGAAGGCGAGGCGCTGGCCCGTTCACTGCCGCGCGCGACATTTGTGCGCACCGACGTGACACAGATGGCGGACGCCGAGCGCGCGGTGGACACAGCGGTCGAGCAATACGGCGGGCTGGACATCCTGTTCAGCAACGCCGGCATCGTGATGTACAGCCTGATCGAGAACGTCACCGAGGAGCACTACGAGCGTGAGATGGGCGTGAACTTCAAGGGGCACGTCTGGATGTGCAAATACGCCATCCCGGCGATGCGCCGGCGCGGCGGTGGGGCGATTGTATGCACCTCGTCAGTGCAGGCGCTTGCCACCCAAACCACCGTAGCCATCTACGCAGCCAGCAAAGCCGCCACACTGGCCATGGTCAAAGCAGTCGCCCAGGATCACGCCCACGAGAACATCCGCGTAAACGCCATCCTGCCCGGCTCGGTTGACACGCCCATGCTGCGCAATGCCGCGCGCGACTTCAACCCCGATGACGTTGAAGGCGTCATCGCCTCCTGGGGCCGGATGCATCCGATCGGCCGGGTTATCACGGCGCAGGATGTGGCAAAGCTGGTGTTGTTCCTGTGCAGCGACGATGCCAGCGCGCTCACCGGCGCATCCTACCTCGTCGATGGCGGGCTGATGGCAAAGCTGCCGGTCACGCTGCCGGATTGAATGATTGACGATTGAGCGATTGACGATTGACGATTCAGGCATTGACCCAATGACTCAATCTCTCAATGACTCAATCTCTCAATCACCCAATGACTCAATGGCCAGATGGAGAAAGCATGATTATTCCTGATTACAAAGAGTGGATGAAGCAACCGCTGATCTGGACAGAGCGCATTCGGTCGCGCGCGCTCGTGTGGACGCCGGACGCAAACTGGTTCATCAATGACCCGCTGGGGCCGCTGCCGCACGCGCACAAGGACGCCTCCGAAATCATCTACATCGCCGCCGGCCAGATGGACATTCAGGTCGGGCACAGCAAGCAGCGCGTGGGGCCGGGCGATCTGCTGTTCATGCCCCCGAACAAATACCACAACTACTGGCTGGTGGGCGACGAGACGGTCTGTCTGTACGTGCTGGTCACGCCGAACCACAAGCACAACCGCTGGCAATACAAAGACTTTGCGCCCGATGCGTTTGAAGGGCTGGCGCCGGTCGCAAACGCCTTCCGCGACGAACCGATGCCGTCGGACGAGCGCATCAGCGTGAACGTGCGCACACTGCCGCCCGGCGGCGCGACCGAGGTCGAGGCGCTGGACAAGCGCGAGAAGATGATCTACGTGCTGGAGGGCCAGGCATCCATACAGATCGAACGGCTGCGGGGCGTGATGGGGCCGAACGACTACCAGCACGTGCCGGCCTCGCACCAGCATCGCATTGTCAACCCCGGCCCCGGCCCGCTGCGCTACTTTGAGTTCGTGTGCTTCGACCCGATGGCGCCGGCCATCGTGCTGCCGGAGGATGCGCACCTCGTCAAAGAATAGCCACGCTGGGCGGATGGTGTCACCTCGCGGCCCGCATCGCATCTAACAGGGCAAGGAAACACATGGCAAAAGCAGAAGTCATCTGGCTGAACGAACAGACCTACATCGGCGTGGACAGCACCGGCCACAGCCTTGTCATCTCAAAGCCGGGCGAGAACAGCATTGGCGTCAAGCCATCCGACCTGCTGCTGATCGCAGTGGCCGCCTGCGCCAACGTGGATGTGGTGGAGATCATCAGGAAGCGCCGGGCCACGCTGAACAAACTGGTCGTGCGCGTGAGCGGCGAGCAGGCCGCAGAAGCGCCATGGACGTTCCAGAAGATTCATTTGCATTTCGAGGTCGAGGCTGCCGGCATCGACAGCCTGCAACTCGAGCGCGCCATCGATCTGTCGCTGAACAAATATTGCTCGGTGCGATCGTCATTGTCGCCAGATGTGGCGGTCACCTTTGACTGCGAACTGCGGACAGGGGACGACAAGCCGGCTTAAACTCACCTTCACCGCTGTGTGACAGAGCAAGCCAGCGGCTTGCCCTACATCTCTCACACTCAACGCGCCGGCTGGGCAGGCGCTGCTTGTTCGCCGGTCGCCTGGCCGCAATTATCAAGCGCGCCGCGCCGGCGCAAACCCATCAGCCCGACAGCGCCGATGCCTGAATGGGCCGGCCCCACTGGCCTTGAAACACAAATTCTGAAATCGGCTTGCGGACGCGCGGGGCCGCCTCGCGCTCGCGCAGCGTCTCGGACAGGCTGTTGACATCGCCATAGTGGCCAATGGCAATCACCACCATTGGCTCGCAGTCATCAGGTAAGGCGGCAGCCTGGCGAGCTTTATCTGCCTCAAAGCCGGCCATCTGGTGAACAAACAAGCCCATGCTGGTGGCCTGAATCGTCAGTTGAGCCACCGCTTGCCCCAGGTCGTAATAAGAGTAGGGGCCGATTTTGCCCACGCGCGGGTGCGGCAATGCCACCGCCAGAATGAGCGCCGGCGCGCGCGGCGCCCACTCACGGTTGTTGCCGGTGAGCGCGTCTTCAATCTGCCGGCGCTGCTCCGACCCATCGGCCAGGAACAGCACAAACGCCCAGGGCTGATTGTTGCCGCCAGAGGGCGACCATCTGGCCGCCTCGAACAGGCTCAGCATTTGGCCGGCGTCGATGGGGCGCGAATCGAATGCGCGCGGGCTCCAGCGCGCCCGGATCAACGGATGAATGTCATGTTCGGTGTGTGCTGGTTTGTTCATGTGTCCAAACGATAAGTGTAGTGCGCCATGCTTGGCGCCCGATGAGGAAAGGCCGGGAATTTGCCGATAAATAACTGCGCCAACGCGCCGGTTGTGCTGTCCCGGTCATCGCCCGATAATGCCGGCACACACAGGAGAGCGCCGCTATGTCTGACTATTTGCTCACCCAGCCGGTTGATTTCGCGCGCCACAACGAAGAAGTCGCGCAGGTCTGGGCTGCTTACAGCGCGGGCCGGCCCACGCGCGCGCCGATCACCTTTTCCATGAACCCGCGCATGATCGTGCAGAACGCGGAACTGAACGTGTGGGGCTATGACTGGCAAGATTACTTTAAAAACGCCGATGTGCGCTGGACGGTTGATCTGGCGTTTCAAAAGTGGGCGCGCTTCAACGTGCCACAGGACGCCGAGATGGGCTATCCGAAACAATGGAGCGGCGTCTACGTCGGCTATCAGAACTGCGATGAGGCGGCCTGGTTCGGCTGCCCACTCTATTACCCGCACGGCGACATGCCGTTCGTCGAGCCGATTCTGCGCGACGAGAAGCGCAAACTGTACGACATGACGCCGCCCGATCCGCTGGGCGGGCCGGCCCTGTCGCGCGCCATCGAGCACTACGAATACCTCGAAGAAAAGCGCAAAACGACTGACTTCGAGAGCATTCCGGTCGGGCCGTGCAGTTTCTTTGGGGCCGGCACGGACGGCCCGCTCACCGTTGCCTGCAGCCTGCGCGACGCCGGCGCGCTGGCCTGGGACTTCTACGACGATCCACAGTTCGTGCACGACCTGCTCGGCTTCATCACCGATGCCACGATCCGGCGCATGAAAGCCGTGATGACTCGCCTTGGCGGCAGCTACCCCAGCCCCGGCTGGTTCTTCGCCGACGACAGCATCGAACTCCTCTCGACCGACATGTACAAGGAGTTTGTCATGCCCTATCACAAGCGGCTGCTGGCCGAGTTCTCACAGGGCGGGCCGAACAGCATCCACCTGTGCGGCCGCGTGCAGCGCCACCTCAAACTGCTTCAGGAGGAACTGAACATCCAGACATTCGACCTCGGCTTCCCCACCGATATGGGCCGGGCGCGCGAGGAACTGGGAGAGGGGGCGACGTTGATCGGCAACATCGCGCCGCACTTGCTGAAGCACGGATCCGAGGAGGCGATCCGCGCCGCCGTGCGCCGGCTGTGCGAGTCCGGCGTCATGCGCGGGGGGCGCTTCATTCTGCACGACGGCAACAACTGCGCGCCGGAGACGCCCATCCGCCACTTCCAGGCCATGTACGAGGCCGGCAAGGTGTTTGGCAGATATGAGCCGGCGTGAGTGGGAGCGGGGGAGCGGAGCAGCGGGGGAGCGGAGGTGATGGGGTGAAAGATGGCAAAAGCGCCTACAATCAGCGCCATGACCATGACCATGACCATGACCACATCCACATCTCATTCGACAACGCCCCTGGCGCTCGAATATAAACCCGACGCCGACAAGGTCGTCGAACGCATGGCCGCCTGGTGGGAGGGCGAGATCATCGACCGCGCCACCATTCTGCTGACCGCGCCCAGGCCTGACGCTCAGCCCTGGCCGAGCAAGACGCACGCCACGCTGCGCGAGCGATGGATGGACATCGACTATCAAGTGGCGTGCGCCGCCATACACGCGGCCAACACCTATTGGGCCGGCGAGAGCCTGCCCATCTACATGCCCAACCTCGGCCCCGAAATTCTGACCGCCTGCTATGGCGCCGAGCTGAACTTCACCGAAGACTCATCCTGGTCCGAGCCGATCTTGCGCGACTGGTCAGATATTCCCAAACTCCGAATCGATGCAAATAACGAATACCTGCGCTGTCTGCTCGACATGACACGCCGCGCGCTGGAGGTTGGGCGCGGCAAGTTCCTGGTCGGCGTCACCGACATCCACGCCGGCGGCGATCTGGCGGCTTCGCTCCGCGACCCGCAGCAGTTGTGCATCGACCTGGTCGAATCGCCGGAGCAGGTGCATGCGCTTATGCATCATATCTATCCGGCCTTCTTCGACTTCTTCAAACTCAACCATCAGGTTATCCGGGACGCCGGCCAGACGATCTGCACCAGTTGGACGCACCTGTTCGTCGATGGCGGGCGCTACTACATTCCATCCAACGACTTCTCGATCATGATCTCGACCGAGATGTTCGAGGAGTTCTTCCTGCCGGAGCTGCTGGCCGAGATCGCCTGGCTCGACCGGTCGATCTACCATCTCGACGGCCCCGGCGCGCTGCGCCACCTCGACATGCTGCTTGACATCCCCAAACTCGACGCCATCCAGTTTGTCTATGGCGACGGCGCAAAACCAGCCTCGCGCTGGATGCACGTTTTCCAAAAGATTCAGAACGCCGGCAAGAACGCGCACATTGTCGTCGAAGCGCATGAGATCGATCATTTCATGGCCAACCTGAACCCGGAAGGCATCATGTTGCAGACCAGCGCGGCTTCCGTGGAAGAAGCTGATGCTATCATTGCCAGGATCGCCCGATGGACTCGCAAAGGGAAATTCTGAATACTATGACCAAGCGCACCGGGGCGCGCTACAGCGCCCTTGCCATCCACAACGCAGATGAACTCGTCTTCGGCCGCGCGCCGCGCCCGGTGCGCGTCGGCAACGGCATGGTGATCGGCGGCGGCACGGTCTACCCGGAGATCAACTTCACACTGCCGCCAATGGAGATCACCGCCGAGACCATGCCCGATGTGCAATCGCAATATGCCGGCATGGTCGAAGCCGTCTGCGCGCGCGCCGTCGAATTGCAGGTTCCCGGACTGGTTGTCGAATTCGAGCTGCTGCCGCCCCTGACAATCGAGCCGGACTGGGGCGCCGACATCACCGCCATCCTGCGCATCACGCTGGACAAGTACGCCAGAGCCAGCGGCCTGAAGAGCGCCCTGCGCGTGACACCCAATGACATCCGCCCGTACACGCGCCCGCCAAAGCTGTATCACGGCGAAATGTGGGACCGCATGATGCGGTCGTTTGAACTGTGCGCCGTCGCCGGCGCCGATATGCTGTCCATCGAATCAACCGGCGGCAAGGAAGTGTGCGACGAAGCCCTGTTGTATGGCGATTTGAACATGGCCGCCTTCGCCATTGGCGTGCTGGCGTGCCGCGACATGGCAAACCTGTGGGATGGCATCGCCATGGCAACCGGCAAACACGGCGCGATCGCGGCCAGCGACGGCGCCGGGGGCTTCGGCAACACGGCCATGATGCTCGCCCACCAGCGATACATCCCGAAGGTCTGGGCGGCGGTCGTGCGCGTGATGACCGTCGCGCGCAGCCTGGTCGCCTATGAGCGCGGCGCCACCGGGCCGGGCAAAGACGCGGCCTACGAAGGACCGTACATCAAAGCGATCACCGGCTGCCCGATCTCGGTTGCCGCCGCCGAAGCCGCCGTCGCGTTCCCGACGCCGTTTGGCAATATCGCGCGCGCGGCTGCCGACCTGCTCAGCAATGACTCAATTCAGAACGTGAAGCTGCTGGGCGGTATGGCGCCGGCGGTCTCGGTTGAGCAACTGGCCTATGCTGCGCGGATGCTGAATTGCGCCTCGGCGCGGGGCCGGGCCGCCGCGCTGAACCTGCGCGATTGTCTGGTGGAATCCGACGCGCGGCTCGATCCGCAAGCCTGGGTGCTGCGACCGGATGTCGTGATTGACATCGCCGGGCAAATCGTCGCCGAGCCAACACCCTATCGGCGAGTGCGCCGCGCCGCGCAGGCCGCGCTCGCCGCGCTGCGCGCCGCCCATGCCGGCGGCAAACTCATGATTCCCGACACCGAACTGGGCTGGCTGGAGCGCCTGTCGCGCCAGGCCGACCAGTTGCCGGAAGAGGAGAACGAATTCATTGCCGGCGCCGTGCGCGGCGTGGATTCAGGCCGGGTGCGGCTGGAAGACTATGGAGTATTGGCCTGATATGCGCGCAGGCTTATACGCGCGCGCTCTGCGATGACACAATCAAACCATCTACACAAACGCAAAAGCGCCTCTGGCCTGTGGAACGGCATTGCGCTGATCCAGTTTGCAGGCATCGCCGCAGCCGCCGGCTGGATTGCCTACAGCCGCAAAGTCATCGATCACTGCCTGCCGCTGCCCAACGCAGTCAACGCGCCCCGGCAATTGCTGTCCAGCGCAACCTGCGGCATGTTGAACTTCTACGCTGACCGATCAGGCGCTGGCCGGCCTCTGGTCTTGCTGCACGCCATCAACGCCGCCGCATCCGCCTATGAGGTTCGCCCGCTCTTTCATCACTACCAGGGTCAACGGCCTGTGTTCGCGCTCGAACTGCCGGGATTTGGGTTCTCCGAGCGATCAAACCGGGTCTATTCGGCGCAGCTCTATCAGGACGCCATCACGGAGTTTCTGCAACGCGAAGTGAAGGCGCCGGCGGATGTCGTGGCGCTGTCGCTCAGCAGCGAGTTCGCCGCATCGGCGGCGCTGGCGCGCCCGGAGCTGTTTGCGTCGCTGACCCTGATCTCGCCCAGCGGATTGCGCGCGCGCAACACCGGCCGCGCCACGCAACGCGCCAACGATAGCGGCGTGAGCGACATCGTTTACAGGGCGTTCTCTTACCCACTGTGGGGGCAGGCTTTCTTCGATCTGCTGGTCACGCGCAAGAGCATCCGCTGGTTTCTGCAACAGAGCTTTGCCGGCCCGGTGGACGAGGGCCTGGCCGAGTATGACTACCTCACCGCCCATCAGATCGGGGCGCATCACGCGCCGCTCTACTTCGTCAGCGGCAAGTTGTTCACGCGCGACGCGGCGTCTCGCCTGTACGAGAGGCTGCGCACGCCAACGCTCGCGTTGTACGATGAAGACGCCTTCACCAGCTTCGAGTTGCTGCCGCGCGCGCTGGAGCGCAATGCGCAGTGGCGCGCAGTGCGCATCTGGCCGACGCGCGGCCTGCCCCACTTCGAGAGGTTAAGCGAAACGACTCAGGCGCTGAATGCGTTTTGGGCCGGCCATTGATCGTCAGGCCGGCCCTCATTCACGGCAAAGCCACGCCGGCGGTCGTCAGGCGCACCGGCTCGATCTCGCCGTTGTCGCGGTAGAAGACATAGCCGATGGACGACTCGCGGAAGAACTCGCTGCGCGTCTGGCTCATGTCGTTGCAGATGTAGTACCACTGTCCGCGCCACTCGAAGAACGAGCCGTGCCGGTCGTAGGTGAGCGCGGCGTGCGTGTAACGCAACGGCTCATCCACCCAGGCTTCCTGGATCACCGAGCCGCGACAGACATACGGGCCGTACACGCGATCGGACATGCCGTAATAGCAGCCCCACGAGAGATAGTAGACGCCAGCGCGCTTGTGCAGATAGGGCTTGTCGTCGAGCTTGCCCTTGCCATACGGCCCTTCGGGGTTGTGGACGGTGATGCGGCGCGGGGCCTCCGCCAGCGAGATCATGTCCTCGTTCAGCCGGGCGATGTAATAGTCCCACACGCCGAAGACGAGGTACGGGGTTCCATCGTCGTCGATGAACACGCCGGGGTCGTAGGCGCCGGCGGGAGCGTCGTCGGGGCTGACGAGAGGCCGACCCAATGGATCGCGCCACGGGCCGGCGGGCGTTTCACCCACCACCACGCCGGTGCTGCGATTGGCCTCGGAAAAGTACCAGTAGTATTTGCCGTTGCGCTCGGCGGCGTCGGTGGCCCAGCACGAGGTGAAGCCGGGGCCGATGTAGGTGTCTTCGGGCCGCAGCGTGCATTCGTGCGTCCAGTTCACCAGATCGGGCGACGACCAGACCCACCAGTCTTGCATGACGAAGGTGGCGCTGTCGGGCGATTTGTCGTGGGTGGCGTACAACCAGGCGCGGTCGTTGAAGATGCGCACGTGTGGGTCGCACACGCCAAGCCGGCGCAGGATGGGGTTGCCGGAGAGGGGTTTGCTGTGAGTGTCCATGGTGCGGGCATGGTACTACACCCTATAATGTGTCAGGCGCAAGGCAGTCTGCGCAGAGAGCGCGACAGATGCGCGCAATTTGCCGGGTGGAGCCAGCCATATAATTCCCTCTCATCTCTTGTGTCAACAGGGTGTAGACGACAGACCTTTCTGCAGAGTTACCTGTGGGCATCGCATAGGTCATCGCAATGGCATCCAGACAGAACTCAGAAGAGCTAAACGCTCAGGTTCTTCGTCGCAAAATTCTGTGGCATTTCAGCCGCGTAGAGCCGTCTGACTCGGAGAAGACGAAAGATTACCTGCGCTCGTTACATCAGCCAGCTGTCCAAGCTGAATTGCTAAAAAGCCAAAAATGGATTGATGCACACTATCCACAGTACTCCGAGTATTTCGCAGATGGCGCTGATATAGTCCCAGCTAAAATCAAGCCAGTTCTGATAGAAGTTGACAATGAGCACTGGCAAACGCTTTTCCGTCTGGCCCGGTTAACTTGGTCGTTGCCATTCACACGCGGGTATGGGAGACGTCTCAGATACCTGCTATTAGACGATTTCAACGGAAAATTAATAGGCATTCTAGGTCTGCAATCTCCTCCATTAGACTTTCCTGTGCGCGACAGACTTTTCAGCTACCCAGAAGGACGCAAGGTTGAACTGGTCAATCAAACGATGGACATATACACACTAGGCGCGGTTCCTCCATACAATCGGCTACTGGGGGGAAAACTGGTCGCACTAGCTGCTGCGTCCGATGAAGTCAGACAGGCTTATAGCAGGAAATACAGAGGAGCCGTTACCGAGATTGACGAGCATGTAATTCCAGCACGCTTAGTTGCCCTTACCACAACCAGTGCTTATGGAAGAAGCAGCATTTACAATCGCTTGACATACGAGGGACGATCAATAGCATACTCCATCGGTTACACGGAGGGCTACGGAAGTTTCCATCTTGCGCCCTTATATCCTTTGGTTTGTCAATTCCTGGAAAGATCGGGAGAGGTCACGCGTGGGGGTTTTGGTGTTGGCCCTCGCATTATGTGGCAGAACTACATCCGGGTTTTCCGTTTGCTCGGCCTTCCTCCTCACTTGCTCAAACATGGTGTAAAACGCGAGGCATATCTTTTTCCGCTCATTTCTAATTTGGAGAGCTACATGATCGGAAAGACCTCACGCCCGGTCTATTATCATCAGACCTTTCAGGCCCTATCAGAATGGTGGCGCGAAAGGTGGCTATTACCAAGAGCCGATAGAGTGGATAGCTGGCACTCTTGGGACAAAGAGCAGATCAGATCGATGTTGACATTTAACAAATCATGAGCACTGATTTAGACCACCCTTTTGCCGACTTGCCCTCAGGACTTGTTGAAGAACTGTTGCAACGCACTGGAGAAGTCGGACAAGCTCTTCTCGCCTCTTTCGACGAATTGCAGTCGCAAAAAACCAGCCGCCGTGAGCAATTGGCAAGCTCAGCATTACTAGGCCGCGAGTCTGACTACGAGTATGTCACCGCCCCAACGACTTGCGGAATAGATGGATCGTATGCTGTTGAGCGATTATTGGCCATGGACCTGGTAGCGGCAGCAGCGGTTGCAATGGAGGGCTTGACCCCGCCATCAGACAACCGCTTTTGGCCAGAGCCACGCCATCAGGTCATGATTGAAACTGAGCCCCATGACGCCGATACAGGAACAATAGCCAGGGCTTTGATGATGGGGATGGAATTGTCTTTGGCGGTACAAGCCCCTCACGACGTCGTGTTTGTTGATGGATCACTCACCACACCTATCATCTTCCTTAATCAAGCATTGAATAAGATACAAGAGGATGCGCAACACCTGAGAATTTCGCAGGAACTTTTAGCTCGCGCTAATGAGATCTTAGAAGCCTATCTGGTCATACTCAAAGCACACCGATCTGACAAGTATTGGGTGGCCTTGCCCAAATACACCACGCGCAGAGAAATCGGGGAATCGCTAAGATGGCCGGAGTCCCAAGATGACCGTTCTGTCCTGACAGGAGTTTTGGAGCCGGGGGAGATCACTCGACCCACAGATCTGCAAAAACCCAAACAACCCTGGCATTTGAACACCAACCCAATCAAAACCAACGGCATCACGAAACTAGCTCAAGAGATCACTGCCTGCCTGTATGAAATTCAGGTAGTCTATTACCGGCCATATCCCTGGTTACCCGCCCTACGTCTCGAAATGAGTCGAGCCGTTGCCGGTGCCCCCGCCAGACTGGTAAGCGTGCTGCGCGCTATTAAGCATCAGTGCGGCGCTCCAGCGATGATGGAACCCTATCCGCTGTATATGGCCGATCGTATGGCTAAGTCGCTGGCAGCAGCTATCCCCACGTTCAGACAGATTACAAGCCAACATATGGCAGAGACATATCAAGGCGACGTTGGGGACATATTCCTCGGCCTTCACGGATACCGAACTGAGACAGGGAGATGATCATGGCAAATAGCGCCTCTAATAAACTTGACCAGCTTCTAGACCAATCTGAGCGAATCGG
This sequence comes from Thermoflexales bacterium, assembly GCA_034434575.1. Taxonomy (GTDB): domain Bacteria; phylum Chloroflexota; class Anaerolineae; order J036; family Brachytrichaceae; genus Roseilinea. The sequence continues at coordinate 12,373 of DAOTYS010000329.1, read as the reverse complement.
AGTTGTGGGGTCGCCATCTTCGACAAGCGAGCTGGCCTTGGATATCATGGGTGGAGCAGTCAGCAGGAAGCTTGTAGGTGAGCTAGCTCTCTTGCGCTATTTGCAGGATAACAATCCTCACTATGCTTTAGGTCAAATCACAGAAGTGACTCTGCGAAACGTGTGGCATGAAGACCCTACGATGCGGAGCCTGATAAGACAACGCGGACGGATTGACGCTGTTAGTGAACGGCAAGATACCCATCAAGGTGAAATGCTGGTCAGCGCAGTCTTCGCCAGGGGCGGCACCGGTTATAGACCCAGTATCCTTGGCACAGTCCCGGCCACCGGAACACCGATTCACCTCGTCGACGACAAGATACTCAACGAATTGCTGTCGCCTTATCGACAGCAGTTGTTTTATCTCGGCAAAGTGTATGGCTCGGTACCCAACCTACCCCTCTGGTTCAAGCACTTCGACACGGGGCCAGATGGAGCAGGCGAGGCTTATCACATCGGGATATTTGGCAAAACCGGTTCGGGCAAATCGGTTCTGGCAAAGATGATATTGCTGGCCTATGCGCGTTATCCCAAGATGGCCCTGCTGGTTATTGACCCGCAGGGAGAATTCGCGAAGGAAGTCAAAGGCGAATCAGTGCTTGGGCAATTTGATTTGCCAACCAAAGTTGTGCTAAACCAACTCAATAAGCCATCCAGAGTTTACAGCGTGCGTGATCTTGTGCTTGATAGATGGGATCTCTTTGAACAGATACTTATCGAGTCACGCTTCTTTCGAGAACTGCAAATCATGACTCGCGACAAAGTAGAAGCTGCATCCGATCAACTCATCAGAGAGATGCAGAAAGCCAGACTGACTTTGGCCAAGTTGCACGAAAGAAAAAGCTTCGACCGTGCCTGGGAACTGCTAAAACAGGACAGGGTTCAGAATAAAATCTACGCAAAGGAAGGAGCGGCAGCTGACAGATTTGCTGAAGCCATCAAAGAAGCCAATCCTGATGAGATATATCAAACAGCTTGGTTGCCTATCGCGGAATTATTCAGAGAAGACCGAAGAGGCGCACAAAAAATTGAGAGCCTATTACGAGGTCTGTTTAACCCAGATCAATACCGCCGCCCGCTTGCAGTGATTGACCTGTCAATTGAGCAAAGCATAACAGCCGACAGCAACCGTATGGGACCGTTGTTCACAGATGGATCACCAGTTGAATCCACCTCAACACCGCTTTGGAATGAAACGATACAAGCCCTGGTAATCAAGCGCCTGTTGGAGGGCATTCGCACGGCAGCAGAAGAAGCATACAAACAAAACCGTAGTCTCAACACACTTGTGTTGATGGACGAGGCTCACAGACTTGCTTCGCGTGACAACTCAGAAAACGACGAAAAGAAAGGCGTCAGGAACATTCTGATAGATGCAGCCAGAACTACGCGCAAATACGGCGTTGGCTGGATGTTTATTAGCCAAACTCTATCAAGCATACATCGCGAGATTTTGGAACAGTTACGTATTTTCTTCTTTGGATTTGGGCTCAGTATGGGAGCTGAGTTCAAAGCACTTAGCGAACTGGTAGGTGGGCGCAGCAAAGCTCTTGATCTTTATCAACTTTTCCGCGATCCGCATTCGGCATTCGACGTGTCTTCACGTGAGTACTCTTTCATGACAATTGGGCCGGTATCGCCTCTATCTTTTGCAGGAACTCCCTTATTCCTGAGTGCTTTCAACCACCCAAGTGACTTTCTGAAGGCAAACGGTTTCGACTTGACAGGTGCGGCAGAGTAGCCCCGGTTAATCGACACCGCTGGCTCTTGCGCTGGATGTCCCTGTCAAGACAATCGGAAGAACTCGCCCTCACGAATATGCACTTGTCAAGACGCGCCGCCCCCGGCTGAAGCCGCAGCGTTATACCGTCGGTTGACCCCTGCCGCGCCTGCCTACCCCTCCGACACGATGCGGTCCACCACCTGCTGCCGGAATTCGGGCGACAGGCTGGCGAAGTAGGCGCTGAAGCCGGTCACCCGCACGATCAGATCTGGATACTTGCGCGGGTCCCGATGCGCTTCGAGCACCTTGTTCCTGTCCATCACATTCAGGTTGATTTGCGTGCCGCCCAGCGCAAAGTGCGTCTTGATCAGCGTCAGCACCTTGTCCACGCCGCCCTCTTCCTTCGAGATCATGGGATCCATGTCAAGCTGGAGCGGCGCCGTGTTGCCATACCCCGATTGCACCTGCGCCGTCGCCACGGCCAGGGCCGTCGGGGCGCCATCCTTGCGGAAGCCGGGGTCGGGGTTGCAGCCATGCGAGATCGGCCCATTGGCCCGCCGGCCATTCGGCGTGGCGCCGATGCCCTGCCCCATGATGATCTGCGACGCCCATGAGAACAAACCGGGGATCAGCGGGTGGCCATGCTTCGGCGTGCGAATCGATTTGACGACGCGGGTGAACATCTGCGAAATGCGCACAGCATAGTCGTCGGCCAGCGAGCCGCCGCTGCCAAAGCGCGGGATGTTGCGCATCATCAGCCGGACGCGCTCGCCATCCGGCCCGGCGTAGTCGTTCTCCAGATAGCGCCACATCTCATCCCAGGTCAGGCGTCGCTCGCGCTCCACGCGCTGTTCGAGCGCGGCGAAGGAATCCGCGACCGTCGCCAGGCCGGCGCCATCGACGCACCAGTTGTAAAACTCGACCCCGCCGCCAGAAGCATCCAGGCCCTTTTCTATCGTGCCATGGCAACACAAATCCAGCGCCAGTTCCGGGAACACCTCGGTCATGTGGTCATAGTGGAAATCGTAGCCGGCGGCAATCGCCTCGACACTGCGGCGCAAATGCCGCTCGAACCGGCGGTACAACTCAGCTGTGCCGGGCGCGACCTGGCCGCGCGCGGCATCGGCCATCATCTCCTTGAGCGCCACCTCAAACACAGCCACCAGGTTCACTTTGCAGCAGTCGTTGAGCGTGAACTCGCGGCCGGGAATCCCGTTCCAGTGGCAGCCGGCATACGCCCGCGCGTACCCCAGGCTGAGCGGGTAGCCATTTTTCGCAAAGTCGCGCGCGCAGACATCCACGCCCAGGAACTTGGGCACGCCGTTCTTGTTCTCGAACTGCACTTCCACTGCCTTGCGAATCAATTCGTCGGGCACCGTCTCGCCCACCGACACGCCCAGGTTGACCGGGATGTTGAGCCGGCGGGCCGCCTCGAGAATGAGATACGAGACCGGGCTGGTCACTTCGCGCCCGCTCTCATCGGGGCCGCCAATCTGGATGTAACCGGTCTCCTTCAAGTAAATGCAGGCGATGTGAAAGATGGCTTCCTCATCGGTCAGGCGGCCGGCGGCGCGATCGCGCGCGTAGAACGGCTCGAGCAGCATATCAAGCCGGCCCAGCGAACCGCTGCCGTTGTACATGCGCGCCAGCATCTGGTACCACGCAATCCACTGGCAGGCCTCCAGGAAGGTTTCAGGCGGGTCATTGACCAGTTTGGCGTTGACCTCAGCTATGCGCTCGAAGTTTTCGACGAAGACCGGCAGGTATTCCGCCGGCAAGGGCTGCCCGTCCACGCCGAGCACAACGCCGGTCGCTTTGGCCTGATCAGCCAGCGCGCGCGCCGCCTCCGCATGGCGCGCAACCCAACGTTGGGCCGCCAGCACAATCGCCTCCAGGCCGTCGTAGAAGTCGGCTTTCTCCGGCGCGCCGGCATTCACCTGGCGATAGCGGCGAATCTTGTCCAGCAACCCGCCCCACCCCAGATCGAGGCCGATTTGCAGATCCTGGCAAAAGTGCTGGCTGCCAAAGATGGGGGCCGGGCTTTTGTACAGGTCGTACACCTTGCGCAACGCCTCGACCTCGCTCATGTTGAGATGGCTGGGCGCGCCACCCTTGCGATAGCCAAAGAAGTTGGCCATATAGGCGCCGGCCAGCGACGACATGGGATCGATATAGACTGGATGGGCATCGATGAGCGCCGCATAGTTTTCCCCGCAGGCCCGGGGGCCATAGAAGCCGCCGTTGGGGTCGTTGCTGCGAATAGCAACGCCGTCCAGCAGCACGTCGATCATCTTCACGCCCGATCCGCTGACGGTCTCGACCAGCTTGCGCCGGTCTGGCGGTGGCAGGATCACCGCCCAGTCGTCGAAGTTCATCGCGCCCTGGATCTCTTGCTTCTCGCGCGTGTGGCGCATCTTCGTCTCGCGCAACGCGCGCAGCCGTTCGTCATAGGTTAGTGTCTGTGTCATTTGCACTGTCGGCATCATGGCGCTTTCCTCCGCGCAACCCCGGCCTTATTCAATCGCCGGGAATAGACTCTCAATTGTCAACCCTCAACCGTCACCGGCTCACCACTACGATCCCGCGCGCGCGCCCGGCCTCGGCCAGCGCGGCCATGTGATTCTTCTTCGGCGGCTCCAGGTCGCGGGCCTTATATTCCAACCCCAGACTGCGATATTTGTCGCCGGCCAACCGATGAAAAGCAAGCAGCTCCAGGCTGAACGGCGCGCCGCTGCGCAACGCGTTCAGCTCAGCCACAAAATCCGCAATGGCGGCAATATCCTCTGGCGCGTCATTGACGGTGGGAATGACGGGCGTGCGGAAGAGGATGGGCTTATCCGTCTGGGCAAGACGGCGCGCATTGGCGAGGATGCGTTCGTTCGGGGCACCGGTGGCCGCGCGATGGCGCTCCGAATCCATCTGTTTGAGGTCCATCATCACCAGGTCGGTGTAGGGCAACAGCGCCGCAAGATGCTCCCACGGCACATGCGCGCAGGTCTCGATGGCGGTGTGGATGCCGGCCTCCTTCAACTGCTTCAGCAGAGCGCGGCTGAATTCGTGTTGCAGCGACGGCTCACCGCCTGACAGGGTCACCCCACCCTGCGAGGTCTCGTAGAAGGCGCGGTCGCGCAGCGATTCCTCCACCACCTGCTCGACGGTCATCTCGCTGCCGGTGAGCACGCGGGCGCCGGCATAGCAGGTGTCGACGCACTTGCCGCACACCACGCACAACGACCGATCATAACGCCGGACGCCGTCCTCGATTGTGTTTGCGCCATGCTCACAGGCGCTGATGCAGGCATCGCAGCCAATGCACCGATCGGGGAAGAACTGGATTTCCTGCCGGGGCCGGATGCCTTCCGGGTTGTGGCACCAGAAACACCGCAGCGTGCAGCCTTTCAGAAAGACGGTGGTGCGGATGCCCGGGCCGTCATGGATCGAGAAGCGCTGAATGTTGAAAACCGTGCCAAGCATGATCTGCTCCACCGGCCCGCCTGGGGCCGTTTGAGCGTCACACCATCACGGCGGGCCGGGGGCATCTTAGCACCACTTGACCGGAAGGCAAGTAACAAGCAGCACTCCGCCGGTATGATTTTTGTCAAAAAAGTTACAGACCAATCGCTTCTGCCGTGCGCCGCAGCACATCGGCTGATGCGCGCAGCCGGGCAGCCTCTTCGTCGCTCAACTGCAATCGCAGGACGCGCTCGGCGCCGCCGCGATCGACCACGGTCGGCAGGCTCAAGCAGATGTCGCTGACGCCATAGTAATCCGTGATCAGGCTCGACACAGAGAGCACGGTGTTCTGATCGCGCGCAATCGCTTCGACAATGCGCAGCAGGCCGCTGGCGATAGCGTAATACGTCGCACCTTTGCGGTCAATGATTTCATAGGCGGCGTTGCGCGTGCGTTCAAAGATATCGTCCAGCGCAGCCTGGTCGCACACCATGTTGTTCAGCCGGCAGAAATCGGCCAGTTGCATGCCGGCGATATGCGCCAGCGACCAAACCGGCACTTCGCTGTCGCCATGCTCGCCGATGATATAGGCGTGCACGCTGCGCGGATCAACGCCATAGTGCTGCCCCAGCAACGCGCGGAAGCGGGCCGTGTCCAGAATCGTGCCCGAGCCAATGACCTGTTGCGGCGGCAGCCCCGACCGTTTCAAAGTAGCGTAGGTCAACACGTCCACCGGGTTGGTGGCGACCAGCAGAATCGCCTCGCGGGTGTAACGGACAATCTGCGGAATGATTTGATCGAAGATAGCGGCGTTCTTCCTGACCAGGTCGAGGCGCGTCTCACCGGGTTTCTGATTCGCGCCGGCGCAGATCACCACGGCCGTGGCGCCGGCGCAATCCGCATAGTCGCCGGCCCAGATGCGCGTCGGCGCGCCGAAGGGCACGCTGTGCATCAGATCCATCGCTTCGCCTTCGGCCTTGGCCTGATTCGCGTCGATAAGAACGATCTCGCCGGCCAGGCCGCTCAATTGCAGGGCATAGGCAAAGGTGGAGCCGACCAGGCCGGCGCCAACAATAACAATGCGCGCGGGTTTGAGATGCAGACTCATCAGGACGTATTATCCACTTATCTACTGCGCCGGGCGGCGCACGCTGCTGCGGGCAGCAAGCTTGCGCGTCTGCCCGGCCAGCTCCGCCGCTGGCTGACGCTCCTCGGCATAGGCATAGTAGTAACCTGTGCCGCGCCCGGGCAGGTTGTTCAAGCACACTCCGGCAATGTGCGCGCCGAGGCTGGTCAGCGTCTCCTTGACCTGTCGGGCGATGGTGCGACGCGTGCGGCCCGACCGAACAACCAGCAACGTGCCATCCAGACGCGGCGCCAGCACCGCAGGATCAGTCACCGCCGTGACGGGCGGGGAATCGAACACCACCATATCCGCTTCACGACGCAGCATTTCGATCACGTCGCCCATGCGCTTCGACCCCAGCAACTCCGACGGGTTCGGCGGCAGCGGGCCAGAGGCCAGCAGATACAAGTGCTCGACTCTGGTGGGCAACAGCGCGCGGCTGAGCGTCATGCCGGGGTCGAGCAGCAACGAGGTCAGACCGACGTGATTATCCAACTCGAAGATCTGATGCTGAGCGGGCCGGCGCAGATCGGCGTCCACCAGAATGACGCGCTGGCCAGCGTGCGCCAGCACCACAGCCAGATTGGCGGCAGTCAGGCTCTTGCCGTCCAGGGGTTCGGCGCCGGTGACCATCAGCGTCCGGAGCGGGTGATCCACGGCGCTGTATTGGAGATTCGTGCGCAGCATGCGATATGCTTCGGTGATCGTGGAGCGCGGGTGTTTGGCGGCCACGAGCATGCCGGGGTAGTCCTTGCCCTCGATCTGGGCGATGCTGCCAAGCGGAGTCAGATTGAGCGCGCGCTGAACGTCCTCGGCTGTCTTGATCGTGTCGTCCAGGTATTCCAACAGAAACGCGACAAGCGCCGAGACAACCAGACCAATTGCGGCGGCCAGCAGCACATTGTTCGCCACGCGCGGGCCGACCGCCTGGGACGGCAATTGGGCCGGCTCGACAACGCTTAGAAAGTTGGAGGCGCCGCGTTGCAGATTGCTCCACAGTTGGGCATAGGTGGACTGCCAGGTGGTGATCTGCGCCTGCAAAGAAGCCTGCCGGCTGCGCAGTTCCTGGATCTCCCGGGCGCTGGTTGCATTGGCAATGGCTGTGTTCAGTTGCGTCAGTTCTTCCATGCCCTTCCTCAGGTTGGCTCTCAACTGATTGACCTGAGATTGCATGAATTCGCGCTCGGCTTCCTTTTCGGGGTCGCTTGCGGCGGGACTGATCTGGATCAACTGGCGCGCCAACTCGTCGGCAAGCACCCTGGCGCGGCGGGGGTTCGAATCGGTGACCGAAATCTCCAGCAGTTGCGTGCCCGGCACAATCCGGCTGGACACCATGCCCTTGAGAACACCCCACCCCCAGTTCAACCCGAGCGATTCGAGCGTGGCTTTGAGCACCGGCTCGCGCGTGACCAGATCGGCGTAGCTTTGGGCGAGTTGCTGACCCATGTAGAGCTGGGCGGCATTCGGGTTCGGGTCCTGCAGCACCTGGCCGACCATCAGCGTAGTGCGCGACTGATACATCGGCGCCATAGCCTGTGTGGCAAGAAAGCTGGAACCAGAAGCAACCACGACGCTGATGAGGACCAGCCACCACCACTTCGTGAACACGCTGAGATACTGCCTTATCTCCATTTCAGAACCCCCTCCAGGGGCGCCGCTTCCAGCCCAAATCCTGAGGCCTCACCATACCCCTGTCGGATTAAGACTGCGTGGCAAGAAGACTGACATTTCGCTCCTGCTTTAGTCCCATGCTGGGCGACTCGCTGTCAGCAACACGAATGGCCAAAGCGCGGGCCTACCCACACTCCGCCCGCGCTGAGCTTCCCCGCCTGGATGCTCTCGCCAGGGTCAGACGACCCGCTGCGCGCCAAACGGCGCCGGCATCTTCTGGATGGCTGCCTGAGCCGGCTCAACCTGGGCCCCGGTCGCGCGCGACCCGGCAATGCGCGCTGGCGGCTGAGCCTGCCCTTTGCGCGATGCAGCAATCTGGTCGACGACCCAGTCTGCTCCTTCGGCGAGGCCGGCTGCAACATGCTGAATGTCGAGCAGATGGGTTCGCAACCGGGCCGCCTGCTCGACCCAGCGGCCTGAGCGCACCAGGACAGGCTTGCACCCGGCTGCGCAGGCAGCCTCAACATCGCACGCCGCGTCGCCAATCATGTAACTGCGCGAAAGATCAATATTGTGGCGCTCTGCCGCCTGATGGAAAAGCCCCGGCTGCGGCTTGCGGCAATTGCAGTGCTCCTCCGGCGCATGCGGGCAATACAGCACGTCATCCACTCGGCCGCCAGCGCGCCGGATGGCGGCCGCCATTCGCGCATGAATATCTTCCACCACCTGCGGCTCGACGACGCCACGGCCGACCGCCGACTGATTGCTGACGACGATGATCGGCCAACCCGTCTGGCTCAGCCGGCGCAACGCCTCGATCGCGCCGGGAAGGAACTCGAACTCGGCCCATGACTTGACGTAGTCCTGCCGGTTGCGATTGATGACGCCATCGCGGTCCACGAAAATCGCCGGGCGGGGTTGCGCCTGGCGGGCGCGCACATGCGCCGGCCAATCCTGCTGGGCGCGGTCGTACGCAGCGTGCGAGCCGATGTCCATGACGAACGTGTCATCGGGCGCGGCCCAGCCGTACATCGAGACCCCTTTTTCCAGCAGCATCGGAAACAGGTCGCGCCCGAAGTCGAAGAAAATCCCCGGCGGGATCATGTCGATCACCCACGGCTCGACGACCAGAATGCCGGCGTTAGCCAGATCAGTGAACACCTCCTCCGGCTTCGGCTTCTCCACAAAGCGCAGAATCCGCCCGTCGGAATCCATGTCCACCAGCCCTGCTTCGGTCGGGTTGTTGACATGGCACAGGCTCAATGTCACCCCGGCGGCGCTGTCGCGGGTCGTGGCCTCTCGGTGGAATGCCAGCAAGTCGTGCAGGTTCATGTCAGTCAGCACATCGCCGTACACGATCACGAGGGGGCTGTCGCCGATGAAATCGCGCATCTTGCGCACGCCGCCGGCGGTGCCAAGCACGGCGTCTTCATAGGAGTAGGCCAGCTCGACATCCAGCGGCTCGCCAGAGCCGAAGTAGTTGACGATGACATCCGGGCAGTAGTGCAGATTGATCGCAATGTCCTTGATGCCATACCAGCGCAACCATCGCACGGTGTGCTCGAGCAGAGGCTTGCCGTCGATGGGCAGCATCGGCTTGGGCATGTTCAACGTGAGCGGGCGCAGACGAGAGCCTTCGCCCGCAGCAAGCACGAACGCCTTTGCCGGCTGCGAGGCGCGTCGGGCGGCAGCCGTCAGCTTCTTCACCAGAACGCTGGCGATCATGTGATTGAGAATGACGTGAATGTCCTCTTGCATGCCGATGAAGCTCACCGGGGCCAATACTGACACGTCGGACAACTCGTGGAGCCGGCATGCCTTATCGCCGGTGAACGCGACCACGCGAGCGCCCAGGTCGCGCGCCACGCGAGCTGCTTTGACCACATTCGGGCTGTTCCCGCTGCAAGAGATGGCAACCAGCAAGTCGCCAAGCTGGCACGCATTGATCAACTGCTCGGAGAAGATGTTCTCGTAAGCGGTGTCATTGCCCCAGGCTGTCATGAGCGACTGGTTGTCCGTGAGCGCCTGGACGCGAAACCGGCGCTGGCCGGGCACGGTGATCTTGCTCAGGTCGGTTGCCATGTGCGACGCCAGCGCGGCGCTGCCGCCGTTGCCTGCAATGAAGATCGTGCGGCCATCGCGCCAGGCGCGCATGATTTCATGCACGACAGCTTCGATGGCGGCGATATCAAGCTCGCCAACGCCACGACGCAAGTCCGCCAGGTATTCTTCAATGTGCTCACGAATCACGGCTGCCTCCCTGCGCAAGTCAACACAACAATGAAACCAACTCAACTCGGATCACAAACTGCGCGCGTTCTGCGTCAGCCAGCATGGCCGGCGGCGCGACGCGCGCCGAACAACGACAACACGGCTTGAACCAGCAACTGGATGTCCAGTTCGATGGTCCAGTTCCGCACGTAATACAACTCGTCGTGGCTTTCGTCATCCGACGACCAGCCGGGCGACGCCATCCACGGGCCGATGAGGCCAGGCTTGACAGACTGCAAATAGTGGGTGCGGACTCCATCCGCGTGATGCGCCTCCGCCGGCTCTGCGGCGATAACGCGCGGGCGAGGGCCGACCAGACTCATCTCTCCCAGAACCACATTCAGCGTCTGTGGCAACTTGTCCGCGCCCCAGCGGATCAGAAGCCGGTCCACCCAACTCCGCCCGGCGTCGGTGTTGAACTTGAACATGGTGAACATGCGGCCGCCTTGCCCGATGGTTCGATGCCGGGCCAGAACCTGGGTGACGCCGGACAGTCTGAGGCCCAGCGCGATGAGCGCCATGGGCGGCAAGCTGATCAAGAAGAGCGGGAGACCCACGCCGTAATCGAGCAGCGCCTTCAAAATGGCGTCTACGCCGACGATGCGCGCCTCGTGCAGCGTGAACAACGGCACAAATGTCTTGCTGGTCACCGCCACGCCGGAGGTGGACAGGGCGTAGAAGCCGGGAGACACTCTCAACGTGAAACGCTTGTCGTTGCTCGCCTGTGTAATGATCTCCTCAAAGGTTTCCCAGGCCACCGCGTTCGGCACCATGACCACTTCATGGACGCACAGCCGGCCGGCCACCTGGCTCAGCGCGCTCGCCTGGCCGATCACCTTGATGCCATCCACCACAGGCGTGCCAATGGGCTTGAAGTCGTCGAGAAAGCCGATGATCTCCATGCCGGAGCTGGGCGACTGCCGCCATTGATGGGCCATGGCCACCCCCTGGTCGTTCGCGCCGACGATCAGCACGCGCGCATTGAACAGACCGTTGCGGCGCAGGCGATACACCACCCGCCGCAGGACAAACCGGCTGAGCACGATCAGCCCGATGGAGATCACCCAGGTGAAGAGCAGCCATCCACGAGACACCATCACGACATCACGCCACAGAAAAGACACGACCATCAGGGTGATGATGCCGGTTGTGACGGCCTTGGACACCTGCTGATATTCCACCAGTCCGCCCAGCAGATTGTCGCGGCGATACAGGCCGTGGAACAGAAAGATCACCAGCCACCCCGGCAGGCTGAATATGGCAATCCCGCTGTAGGTCGCGTCCTGATATGGCGCTTCATAGGCCAGCAAGCCGGACGTGATGCGCAATGAATACGCCAAAGTCATGCCGGCAAACACCATCAGGGCATCGAAAACCGCCAACGCGACCAGATACCCTTTCCATTCCCGGTCATAGGTGGACGGGTAGCAAGCCTCGAAGCTTTCCTGCTTCGACGAGGCGAGGTTCACGAGTTGTGGAGCAGACTTAGCAATCATGCCAACTCTCCCATTCATTTCGTCCCTAAGATGCGCGCTCGACAATGATTGCTCAGCGATCATGCGACAGCGCTCAAGCGCACGGCCGACTGCATCCGGTAGTGCGCATGGTCAGTTGCTCATTCGTCGGACTATTGCATCGATTGCCATGTGATCCATCTTTGCCAGCCAGAATGAGGCCCTCAGCCACAAGCATAGACAATGGCATGGCGCTTGACAATGTGCGCACGCCCAGTCATTTCCGAGGAAAAGCTACAGCGCCGAAAGTCACTTGCTCACTACCCCTTCAAGACAAGCAGGAGCAATCAAACCAATGACCGGAGCGTATTAGCAGCGCAAAAGTAATCTACATTGCGAAAGACATCCTGTCATCCTGTGGAAAAGTACAGGCCTGCAAGCCCTGCTCCTTCGCCTTGATGACAACAATAAACAGCCATGATTGGCGACGCCGGAAACCAACATGTGCGCAGGGCATTGGAATGCGCTCGGTTTGTCTACACTGTTGCGCAATACAGGTGTGAAATGCTTCACGGATCGACCCGGAAAAAGAAACGCGGCAGGGCACGAATGCCCTGCCGCGTTGCAGCCAGATTAGAGTTTGATCACAGCCGGTCAGCTTGAACCGTTAGCCGGCGGCTGCGCCGGCCGCGACAT
>DAOTYS010000328.1:0-5138 GCA_034434575.1 Thermoflexales bacterium | reverse complement strand
GGATACTGTGACTGGGGAATGTGCGGCAGAAAGCGCTTGGCGTCCACATGGCCGGCCAGCCCGCCCGCCGGCGTGACTGCCGGGATGCCGGCCTCGACCATGCGATCCACAAAGTATTGAATCAGGTCAGCCGAAGCGCTGGCCACGCTTTCTTCTGTCATCTCGCGCATCCCCACCGCCATGGCCTCCACTTCCTTCGTGGACATGCCGCCGTAGGTGGCGAAGCCCTCGTACACCGGCAGCCAGACCAGAATGCGGTCGTAGTATGACTTGTTGTTGGTGGCGATCAAGCCGCCGCGCACGGCGGTGCTCTTGCGGCCCGACAGATACACGATGTCAACCAGGCTCATCATCTCCCGCATGATGTCGCGGATGGATCGATCGGCGTAGCCCGGCTCGCGCTGCTTGATGAACCAGGCGTTCTCCGAAATCAGGCTGGCGTCGTACACCAGCGGGATGTTGTGCGCCGCCGCCACTGCCTTCACCTCACGCAGGTTGGCCAGTGAGAACGGCTGGCCGCCGATCAGATTGGTGGTGGCTTCCATGCGCACATAGGCGATCTTGTCCGCGCCGTATTTGGCGATGGCGCCTTTGAATTTGTGGATGTCGAGGTTGCCCTTGAACAGATCTCCGCTCTGGGTGTTCATCGCTTCGTCGCCGAAGATCTCCAGCACGACGCCGCCGGCCAGTTCGACGTGCGCTTTGCTGGTGGTGAAGTGATAGTTCATCAGCACTACGCTGCCCGGCTTGACGAACGTCCTGGCCAGCAAATGCTCGGCGGCGCGGCCCTGGTGCACCGGCAGGGTGTATTGAAAGCCCAGCACATCGGCGACGGCGTCGGCCAGCTTGTAGTAGCTTTCGCTGCCGGCGTAGGCGTCATCGGCCACCATCATGGCCGAGAGTTGGGTGTCGCTCATGGCATTGGTGCCGCTGTCGGTCAGCATGTCCAGGAAGACATCCCGTGTGCGCAGCAGAAAGGTGTTATAGCCGGCCTGTTCGATTGCCTTGAGCCGTTGCGCCACCGGCGGCAGGGTGGTCTTCTGCACAATTTTGATCTTGTGCATCTCGATGGGCAGGACTTTGCCGTTCGAAAGCGGTATGTTCACGGTGTTTTTCTCCTGATCTGAATGTGCGCTGATTGAACGCGACTCGCGGCGCCGCGCTCGTCCGCGCGGATTGCGCCCGCGGTGTCGGGCTAAGTTGTACTCCAAATCGGGTGTTTTGGCGATGGCGCCAATGAAACAGGCCCGGACGTTCAACCGTCCGGGCCTGTCTGTCTCGATGCGGTGCGCGGGCGCCGGTCTATTGGCCGGCGGCGCGCGCCAGCCGCGCGTCCTGTTGCCGTTGCATGAACGACAGAATGGTGAACGCTTCGCTGATGTCCTCGATGCTCACCAGCCCCAGGAAATGATCGGCCTCGTACACAGCGACCACGCGCTGGTTGTGCTCGGCCATCATCTGCTGCACTTCATCCAGCGCCCGGCCCGCGTCAACCTTCAGAAAATCGCGCCGCATGATCTCGGTCACAAAGGCGTCGTTCACGGCTTCGTTCAGACTGCGCAGCACATCGGCGCGGGTGATGATGCCAATCGGCTGGCTGCCCTGCATCACCGCAAAGTCGGGCTGATAGCTGGTCAACAGATAGTCCACCACGCGCGACACGCGGTCGCCGATGCCCAGGGTAATGGCATGGCGATTGTAGGTGTCGCCGACGCGCCGTGTGCGCAGCACGGTCTTCGATTCGGCCATGGCCGTCTCCTGGCCGGCGCCGAAGAAGATGAACACCGCGATCAACACCAGGATGAAGTTGCCGCCCAGGAAACCCAACAAGCCCAACCCGATCGCAATGATTTGCCCGATCGCGCTGGCGATGCGCGTGGCGCGCGGATACCCCAGGCCCATCGCCAGCAGCGCGCGCAGCATGCGCCCGCCATCCAGCGGGAAAGCCGGGATCAGATTGAACAGCACCAGGCTGATGTTGGCCGCCAGCAGCCAGAACAGCAGCGTCTCCAGGGAGGGTTGATTGAGTCCGCCCGGCAGCAACCCCTGGCCGTCCAGCACCGTGGCCGCCAGCGACGCGCCCACCACGACGAAGAGGATGCCGGCGATCACCACATTGACCAGCGGGCCGGCGGCGGCGATGATCAGTTCGTGAATCGGCTTTTCAGGGTTCTTGGTGATCTGCGCTACGCCGCCCAGCGGCAGCAAGGTGATGTCGCGCACCGGGATGCCAAATGCGCGCGCCGCGATGCTGTGCCCCAGCTCGTGCAGGGTGACGCAGGTGAACAACAGCACCATCAGCACGATGCCGAACAAAGCGCCCTCCGCCGTGCCGGTGATGCCGCCCCATTGCACCGCGCCCAGCGCCAGAATCAGAAAGAACGTGACATGGATGCGGATGGGAATACCGCTGATTTCTGCGATTTTGAATGACCAGCCCATAGTTCTGCTCCTTTGAAACAGGGTGCAATCCCTTTATCTTCTCTTTTGTTGTCACAGCAGATGGCATCCGCTGCAAAACTACGCGTCTTTTTCACCTTGCACCATAAGAGAAGGGTTTGAGACGGGTATGAGTTTTGTCTGAGATGCAACCCTGTACGGCTCGAAAGCGTAGAGCAAACGGCCTGGCACACGACCTCTGAGCAGCATGGCATGTTCTTCGGCTTCTTCGCGTTCCACCACGCCCTCGCGCCGGAAGAGCGCCATCAGATCGCCGGCGCGATAAGGCAGCCGCACTGTGATCGGCGTCAGCCGCGCGTAGAGCATGTCTTCGACCTCCGCCAGCAACGTTTCCAGCCCTTCGCGCTTGAGCGCCGAGATCGGAATGCCGTCATCGAGGAGAGATGAGGCGCGAATGACGAACGAGGATCGCCGATTGGTGATTGCCGACAGCGCATCGGGAGCAAGCCGGTCGGCCTTGTTCAGCGCGATCACCATCGGTTTGCTGCCGGCGCCCAGTTCGTCCAACGTGTCCATCACCGTCTGGGCCTGTTCGACGGCGTTTGCATGGGTGACATCCACCACGTGCAGCAGCGCGTCGGCCTCGGTGATCTCTTCCAGTGTGGCGCGGAAAGCGGCCACCAGGTCGGTGGGCAGCTTTTGGATAAAGCCGACGGTGTCCGTAAACAGCACCGTGTGCCCGGCCGGCAGCCGGACGCGGCGCGTCGTTGGATCGAGCGTGGCGAACAGTTTGTCCTCGGCCAGCACGTCGGCTCTGGCGACGGCGTTCAGCAGGGTGGACTTGCCGGCGTTGGTGTAGCCGACGACGGCCACCACCGGCACAGCATTGCGCTTGCGGTTGGCGCGGTGTTGGGCGCGCTGGGCGCGCACGTCTTCGAGCTGGCGCTTCAGCCGGGCGATATGTTCGCGGATGCGGCGCCGGTCGATTTCCAACTGTGTTTCGCCGGGGCCGCGCAGACCGACGCCGCCGGTGCCGCTGCGCCCCGCCCCGCCGCCGGCCTGTCGCGCCAGGTGCGTCCACTGCCGGGTCAGGCGCGGCAGCCGGTACTGATATTGCGCCAGTTCCACCTGCAGGGCCCCTTCGCGCGTGCGGGCGTGTTGGGCGAAGATGTCGAGAATCAGGCCGGTGCGATCCAGCACCATCACCTGCTCGCCCAAAGCTTCTTCCAGCTCGCGCTGATGGCGCGGCGACAATTCTTCATCGAACACGATCACGTCGTACTCGGCGGCGTTGCGCCAGGCGATCAGTTCTTCAACTTTGCCCGGCCCGACGAACGTGTTAGGGTTGGGCGCGTCGAGGGTTTGGGTGGTTTCACCTACCACCTCCAGGCCGGCTGTCTCGCACAACAGGGCCAGCTCGGCCATCGAAGATTCAAGAGTGAGCCGGCTGTGTTTGGCCCGATAGGCTTCGCCGGTCAATTCGACCCCCACGAGAAAGGCGCGTTGGACGGCGGACTGCGTCTCGATACGAATCCTGTTTTTTGGCATATCTCCTATTTCTTGGTCAGCCAGAGCGTGATGCGACCCTCACGCACGATCAGGCGGTCGATGGACACGACTTTAGCAACCCTGTCGAGCCGGCCTTGAATGAAGCGCGTCACCGGCTCGAGCATGAAATTCGGAATGGCGATCCAGCCGAAGAGGCCGCCCGTGTTGAGCAGGCGCACGCTGGCGGCTTCCGGCGCGATCACCAGCCGGCCCTGATCCACGCCGATATTGTAGGCGGCAACGACCTGTTTTTGTCCCAGCACCGGCAGCGTGATGGTCATGTTCACCGAAGTCTGCGAGGTGTCGAGGAAGCGCGTATGGATGCGCTGGATGGGGCTGTCGGGGCCGGTCAGATAGAGATTGGCGTAGGAGGTGGCGCCGATATTGTCCACCTCTAACTGGGTTTGAGCGCCGGCCGGCAACGACTCGATAGCGGCGAAGTCGTCGGCCAGCGCCGCGCCGGCGTTGGGCCTGATGGGTATGGGATCGCCGGTGAACTGGATGAACCGACCGGCCACCAGTCCGCCGCTGAAACCGCACGCGATCAGCAGCATCATCAACGCCCCCAGCGCGACGCCCAGCTTCAGCGCGCGGTCGGGCGGCAGGTTGATGACCGGCTTTGTTGCACCAGCCGCCGCCGGCTCGACAGTCTGGGGCAGGAACGCCCGCGGGTTCGCCACGGCTGCGGCGCGCAAGTCATCCCATCTCAGTCCGGCAGCCGTGCGCAGTCTTGCGCACTGGTCGATCAACTCTACGATGCGCCCGGTGCGCGCGCAGTGTTCGATCAGTTCAATGACTTTCTTGAGCTTGCTGTCGCCGGGCAGGCTGTCATAGTCGATACCCAGGTCAAAGCAGATCGACTCGATCTCGTCGCTGTCGAAGTGGGTGACGATGAGATGGCGCAGTTGCGCCGGGCCTGGCGCGGGAGGGCTGCCTGTAGTCGTCATGGGCGTGGCGCATATTGCGCGGTGCGTATTGCGTGCTGCGTATTGCGTATTTGGGCGCTCGCATCTGCGAATCGTCAATCGTCAATCGTCAATCCAAAATCCAAAATACGTCTGATGTGAAATGAGATCACGCGGCAGCGACGCGAAAGGTCTGCACATCGATGCCAAACGCCTGGCGCAACAAACGTCGCAAGGCGTGACTCGTGAGTTTGGCAATCACACGCGTGCACAGCCCGACGACGG
>DAOTYS010000327.1:0-4467 GCA_034434575.1 Thermoflexales bacterium | reverse complement strand
CAAGCACCAGAACCTTTCCAGGAATTTAGCGCACGGATTATACCTGAGCGACCTGCTCACCGTGAATTCGCTCCGCGATCGGCCGGCGCGTTGAGCATGACAGCGCCGAGAAGCCGGGCGCGCGCGCGCTCCAGCACATCCTTTGCGGCCTGCGCCTGCTCGCGGCGGGTCTTGCCGGCTTCGATGACAAGCAGAGCGCCGCCGGCCTGCGACGCCAGCAGCGCCGCGTCGCTCACCAGCAGCACAGGCGGCGTGTCGAAAATCACCATATCTGCCAGCGTTTCGAGTTGTTGGATCAGCCGGGTCATGCGGCTGGAACTGAGCGCATCGGAGGGGACAACTGGCAGCTTGCCGCTGGACAAGACAGACAGACCATCCACGCCAGTCGGCTGCAAGATCTGCTCCAGTTGGGCCGCGTTCAGCGCGTCGAGCAAGCCGGCCGCGTTGTCCAGCCCGAACAGCGTGTGCAGGCGCGGCTGCCGCAGGTCGGCGTCCACCAGAATCACGCGCTTCTCGGCCTGCGCGAGCACCACGCCCAGATTGGCCGCCGCCGTTGTTTTACCCTCCTGCGACGACGGCGACGTGACGACAAGCGACTTGAAAGGGGCGTCGCGCGCGGCAAAATGCAGGTTCGCGCGCAACGTCCGGTAAGCTTCGGCGGCAGGCGACTGCGGCCGGCTCAGGGTGATGAGGGTGTTGGTAGTCATGTCTCACCTGGAATGGCGCCGATCACGCGCAGGCCCAGCCTGCGCTCGGCGTCATATTGGGTGCGCAGGAGGTTGGCCTGCGACCACTCCAACGCGGCGACAATGAGCAGCCCAACCAGACTGCCGAGCAGCGCGCCGGCGATCACGTTCACACTGGTGCGGGGCGTGTCCTGGTGGTATTCAGGATCATCGCCCATGATGGCATCGACGCGATCTTCGCGGCGCAGCTTGGCGTTCTCGCGGTTGCGCCAGTCCACAAACAACTGCGCCCACGCTTTCGAGATGCGATTTGCGGTGTCGCCGTCGTAGTCGCGCACTTCGATTGTCACGGCGTAGCGCGCGCCGTCGCTGGCGACCCGCGTGCTGCCGAAGATGCGTTCTGGCGAGTAGTCCAGTTGCAGTTGCTCGCGCACCACATCGGCATAGCGCCGGGTGAAAATGATTCCGATGTACGAGTCAATCAACTGCTTGGCCGACTGGCTCAGGCCGAAGTCGGGCCGCGCCGGCTGGATGATCAGCTCCATCGTCGATTTGTAAACCGGCGCTTGCAGGCGGCTGAATGCGAATGCGCTCACGGCAGCGATGACCGCCACCAGCAGCACAATCCAACCGCGCCGGCGCGCAATGCGCAGATAATCTTGGAAGTCCATGGGAGTCGTCAGTCGTCAGTAGTCAGTCATCAGTCGCGCGTCGTCTGCGATCCGTGTGATGGGATCTGGCCGATCAGGCGCAGGCCGGCCCGCTCCAGGTCGCGTCGATCGCGCACCATAGGGTCGAGAAAGTGCGCCACAAACGCCAGCGCCACACCTGCCGCCAGCGCAACGGCGATGCGCGCAAGCACATCCAGCCGATCGCGCAAAGCGGCGGCAACCGGCGCAGGCGTTGGCCGATCCAGCAGCCTGACCGGCGAGCCGGCAGTTTCGGCCAGTTGCGGCCAGTAAGCCGCGCTGTTCTCGCTCAGCTCAGCGGCAATCGCCCCGGCCAGTTCAACCGCCTGCGCCGCGTCGGGCCAGGTCAGATAAACCACGAAAATGCTCTGCGCATGGTCCGACGCGATGGCGCTTTGAATCTGGCCGGCCGGAATGGTCTGGCCGGCTGCCGCCATGCGCGCCGACACAGCCTCGGCGAAGACGCCGGTGCGCACCACATCCTTCAAGCCGTTGGTCAGATACTCAGATGTCAGCCACTCGTAGTAGCGGTCATAGGTGTACACGCCGCTGGGGCGCTCTGGCAGCAGGCCGGTGGCAAAACGCAGCGCAACCTGATAGGACGCCGCCGGCGGACGATAAGTGACTGCCGTGATGACAGCGACCGCAATGACAGGCAGCAGGGCCAGCCACCACCACCGGAGCAACACGCGCGCATAGTCGATGAGGCGCATCACAGCATCTCCTCGCGCCCGGCCCGTTTCAACGCATCCACGATCGCCTTGACATCCTGCGCGCGATCCAGCGGGCAGATCAGCAGGGCGTCTGGTGTGTCGATGATCGCCATGTCGCGCAGGCCAATGGTGGCAATCAGCCGGCAGCCGCCGCGCACCAGCGAACCGCGCGTGTCCAGGCCAACATGATCGCCAATAACGATGTTGCCGTCGGCGTCTCGGGGCAACACCGCCATCAACGATGCCCAGCTCCCAATGTCGGTCCAGTCCATATCGACCGGCACAACCGCGATACTCTGGGCGCCCTCCATGAGCGCATAATCCAGCGAGATGCGTGGCGCCGCCTGCCAGACGCTGTTCAACACCGCAGTGTATTGGGGCGCGTCGATGGCCTGGGCGAGTTCGCGCAGGCCGGCGGCAAACTCCGGCATCTGACGCTCAAACTCGCGCCACGCCGTCTGGCACGTCATGACAAACATGCCGCTGTTCCATGAGAAGCGGCCATCGCGCAGCCATGCCTCGGCTGTTTCGCGGTCCGGCTTTTCACGGAATCGCAGCGCGCGAAACGCCTCGTGATGTCGGCGGATGCCCAGAGATTCGCCGCGCTCGATGTAACCATAGCCGGTGGCGGGATAGGCCGGCCTGACGCCCAGAGTGACAATTGCGCCGTCGCGCGCAATGTCCTCGGCTGTCTCCAGCGCGCGCAGGAATTCATCCACCCGGCCAATGTAGTGATCGGCGGACAGAATCGCAAGCGTGGCTTGCGGGTCGCGCCGGCAAATGTGCGCCATGCCCAGCCCAACCGCCGGCCCGCTGTCCTTCGGCGCCGGCTCGATCACATAGTTTTGCGCGGGAATGTCCGGCGTCTGCTCCTGGCAAAGCGCGGCCATCTGCGCGTTCGTGACGACATGGATGCGCTCATGTGGAATCAACGGCAACACGCGATCCACCGTGATCTGAAAAGTGGACCGCTCGCCGAGCAGCGGCAGCGCTTGCTTCGGGCTGGACTTGCGGCTGAGCGGCCACAGGCGCGTGCCGCTTCCGCCGGCCATGATTAACGCGTGCAACATAGCGATCGTTTCACCAACCCTAGTCTACCCTGTACGGTGGGCGTGTCTCACGCGCGAGCACGAAGCTGGTTCCGCTGGCCTGCCGCACCATGCCTTTCAATTCCATCATAGCCAGCGCGGCGGTCACCACTTCAGCCGGCAGCCCCAGGGCGCGCACCAGTTCGTCCGCCTGCACCGGCTCGTGCGACAACCTGGCCAGCAGGGCGCGTTCGGTGTCGTCTTCCGGCAGGGCAGCCTGCGCCTCGACGTGCTCGGCAACAGCGCTGAGGTTCAGCTCCTCCAGAATGTCGCCGGTCTCGACAACCAGCTTGGCGCCTTTTTGAATGAGACGATTCGCGCCGCGACTGGAGCGATTCAAAATGTTGCCCGGCACAGCAAACACTTCGCGGCCCTGCTCGGCGGCGAAGTTGGCGGTGATCAGCGCGCCGCTTTGCTCGTCTGCTTCCACCACAATCGCGCCGAGGCTGAGGCCGCTGATAATGCGATTGCGCGGCGGGAAATTGGCGGCTTCCGGCTGCGTCCCCGGCGGATAATCGCTCACCAGCGCGCCGCTTGCCATGATCTGCTGGGCCAGTTTGCGGTGCTCTGGCGGGTAGATCACATCGACGCCGCATCCCAACACGGCCAGCGTGCGCCCGCCGGCGTCGAGGGCGGCCTGATGCGCCACAGCGTCGATGCCGCGCGCCAGGCCGCTGACGATGGTGATATGATTGCGAACCAGATCGCCGGCCAGCATCTCGGCAACCTCGCGGCCATACACCGTTGCCCGGCGCGTGCCCACAATGGCCACCGCCCACGCATCGGCGTCGAGGATGGCGCCGCGCACATACAGCGCCGGCGGCGGATCATCGATCTGGCGCAGCAGGCGGGGGTAGCCGTCATCGACCCAGGTCAGCGCCGTGATGCCGGCCCGCTCAACCGCTTCCAGTTCGCGCTCCGGGATGATGGTCTTGCGCGCCGCGACCAGACTATCCACCGACTTCTGATCCAACCCTGCGCCGGCAAGCTGCGACGCGCTGGCCTGCCAGGCGTTGGCCAGCGCGCCGAAGCGCGACAGCAACAGACGGAGACGCGCCGGCCCGATCCCTCTGACCCGGCTGAAGGCGAGATAGAACGGCTTGTCGTCAGAAAACTCAGCCATGCGAGCCGCCTGGCGCCGCGACGCGGTGCGCTGAGCAATAGTCACAGCCCATCCGGCACGGTGACGGTCACAACGCCATTGAGCAGATCGACGCTCCGGACGACTTCTGCAATAGCCGGCAGCAGCGTCTCCTTCGAGTCCGGCCTCTCCTTGACCACATACACATCG
>DAOTYS010000326.1:0-3739 GCA_034434575.1 Thermoflexales bacterium | reverse complement strand
GCGGTTCGTGCGCACCGAGATCGGCGGCGAAGAGATTAACCTGTTCGGCAAGGTGCGCCGCAACGGCCAGGAAGTGCTGATCGTGGGCGAGACTAAACTGCAACTGGACGAGCGGCGCGCCAATCGCCGGGAAGAGGATGAAGTGCTGGCGCAACTGGCGCACAAGGTGGCGGTGGCGCAGGCGCAGATGCCGGGCATGGAGATCGTGCCGCTGCTGATTACGCACTACGCGCGGCCGGCCTTTTTGCAGCGCGCCCGCGAACAGGGCGTGATCGTTGTGCAGAGCTTTGAGTGGTAGCCTCACCGGAGCCAGTTGGGTGCGTTCACAGGTTGGGGCAACTTCATACCCTGTCCGGGAAACTCACCGCAGAGACGCCGAGGACGCAGAGTCTGTTTAAGGACTTTTCTCACCGATCTTTGTATCTGGGCAGTGGCGCCGGCAAGCCAAATCCGTATCTTGCCCCCGGTTGTGAACACACCCAGCCAGTTGGGGTGCGTTCACAGTTTGGGGCCACTGCATTCCCTGTGTGGCAAACTCACCGCAGAGACGCTGAGGACGCAGAGCCTGTTTCAGCATTTCTCTCAGCGATCCTGGCAATGCCCTGACAGCCAAATGTGTGTCTTGCCCCTGGCTGTGAACACGCCCGCCAGTTGTGGTAGACTAAGTGCGTGTGACTGTTGGCCCCATCGTCTAGCGGCCCAGGACGGAGCCCTCTCAAGGCTCAAACCGGGGTTCGAATCCCCGTGGGGTCACCTGCCAACGAATGCGGGGGCAAGTTTGAAACTCGCCCCTGCATTCGTTTTTTCGCTCAGCCGAGACATGGCGACGCCGGTTGCGTTGCGCGCGTCACCGATCTTGCGTCAGACGCAGCCCCAGATTCCAGAAGGTGAAGCCAACGCACATTGAAGCAAACAGCGTTGAAATGGCCAGAGCCGCCAGACCGGGCAAACCAGCGCCGGCCAGACAAAGGTAGAAGACGCCCGTCACTGCCAGGGCTGCGATCGCACATGCTGCCACACGCCGATAGTTCATTCGAGACATTGCCATCGCGTGATCTCCTTTCATCCGGCGCCATCCTAACCAGCGCGCGCCGGTTGAGATTGACCGGTCATTGACGTTGCACAAACGACCAGCCTACGCAGGAGGCTCATATCATCCGATGCGCGAAGTGAACGACAATAGCGCCATAGCCAGACGCGATGCCATCGCGATGCCATGGAGGAATGATCGTGAAGCAAACAGCGGATCGTGTGCGCGATGACGTTTTCGCCCGCATCGCCAGCCGGCGCGATGCCGAGCAGCGCGCTACACTGGTCGAACCGCAGCCGCCGACTTTGCCCGCCATCTCGCTGCCGGCCCGCCGCCACAACCCCGCCGCCGCCTTCAAGCCGCTGCCGAAACTCGACACGCCGGCCAAACTGCAACGCGAACTGGCGCGGCAGCGCAGGCGATTCGCGCCGTTTATGCGCGATCTGGCGCCGGCGCTGGAGTCGCTTCGCCAGATCATCCCCATCACCAGGTTCGATTGGCGCCTGCAAACGCCTGAAGACGCAGCAGACTTTGGCCGGGTACTGGCCGGCGCCGGCAAATGGCAAACGGTGTCCATTCCACACTACGGCGGCCCAATCGGCAAAGCCATCGCCTACTACCGCACCACCTTTGATCTCGGCGCGCAACCCGCTTCTGAAATGCGCTGGTTCATCTGCTTCAAGGGCGTGGACTACAAGGCGCACGTGTTCGTCAACGGCGCGTATCTGGGGTCGCATGAGGGATTCTTCGCGCCGTTCGAGTTCGACATGACGGCGGTGACGCACGCCGGCCAGAACACGCTGGTCGTGGCCGTGGAAAACGACGCCATCATGCTGGGCAACGACACCTGGGACAAGTTGCAGGGCGTGGCCGCCTTCCACGAGGGCGACAAGGTATATGCCGCCACCGGCCCCGGCTGGGACGATCCGCAGGTCGGCTGGCATCACTGCCCGCCGGGCATGGGCATCTATCAGGACGTGTTCATCGAGGCGCGGGCGGCGATCCACATTCACGATGTGTTTGTGCGGCCGCTGTTGGCGGAAGGCCGCGCTGAAGCCTGGATCGAAGTGAGCAGCGCGCACACGGTGTATCAGCCCATCGCGCTGCGCCTGTCGGTGCACGGACAGAACTTTCGGCAGACCGTGTTCGCCGACCGCGCGTTTTCGGTCAGCGACGCCGGGCCGGGGGTGAGTTACTATCGCCTGTCATTTGACATGCCGAAGGCCCGCGTGTGGGATGTGGACGCGCCGTGGCTGTACCAGGCGCAGGTGAAGTTGCTGGATGGGGCGGGCAGGCTGCTGGACACCGCGCGCCGCCAGTTTGGAATGCGCTCGTTCCATATGGACGATGGGCCGGAGGCGGCTCAGCGCGGAGAGCAGGGCCGGCTGTATCTGAATGGCCGGCAGATCAGGCTGCGCGGCGCGAACACGATGGGGTTCGAGCAACAGGATGTCATGAAGAAGGACTTCGACCAGTTGCGCGACGACATCCTGCTGGCCCGCATCTGCCACATGAACTGCTGGCGCATCACACAACGGCCGGTGCAACCCGAAGTGTATGACATGTGCGACAAACTAGGCTTCCTCACCCAGACCGATCTGCCGTTGTTCGGGCAACTGCGGCGCAATCAGTTTGTGGAATGCGTGCGACAGGCCGGGGAGATGGAGCGCCTGGTGCGCAGTCATCCCTGCAACATCATAATCAGCTACATCAACGAGCCGTTTCCGAATGCGCAGGGCAAGCCGCACCGGCACGCAACACGGGCCGAGATGGAGTCGTTCTTTGCAGCCGCCGATCAGGCCGTGCGACTGGCCAACCCGGATCGGGTCATCAAGGCGGTGGACGGCGACTACGACCCGCCCGGCCCCGGCCTGCCGGACAACCACTGTTACACCTGCTGGTACAACGGCCACGGCATCGAGCTGGGCAAGTTGCACAAGGGCTTCTGGCAGCCCGTGAAGCCGGGCTGGCTGTATGGCTGCGGCGAGTTTGGCGCAGAGGGGCTGGACTCGGTCGAGCTGATGCAAAAGCACTATCCGCGCGAATGGTTGCCGCAGACGCCGGAGGAAGAGGCAGCCTGGACGCCGGATCGCATTCCATCAGCCCAAACCGGCAAATACCACTACATGTTCTTCGAGACGCCGCGCACGCTGGCCAGCTGGGTCGCGGCCAGCCGGCGGCATCAGGCGTGGGCCACTCGCATCATGACCGAGGCGTTTCGCCGCGATAACCGCATGACCTCGTTCGCCATTCACCTGTTCATCGACGCCTTCCCGGACGGCTGGATGAAGGTGATCATGGACTACGACCGGCAACCGAAGCCGGCTTACTTCGCCTACCGCGAGGCGCTGACACCGCTGATGGCAAACCTGCGCGCCGACCGCATCGCTTACTTCGCCGGCGAAGAGATGAGCGTCGAGTGCTGGGTGTGCAACGACACACACGACACCCCGCCGGCCCGCTTGCGCTATCAACTTGAAGTGGATGGCCGGGTGGTTTTCGCGCAGCAACGCAGAGCCAGAATTGAGGCGTGCCGCAGCGCGTTCCAGGGCTTCCTGAAACTGCCTGCGCCCGCCGTGAGCCGGCGCAGCAAGGTTGTGTTGCGACTGGCGCTGATCGAGACGAACGGCCGGCAGATTCACGACACGGCCATTGAGGTTGACGTATTCCCCGCGCGGCAAGACAACGGGGCGCCGCGCCCGCGCGCCC
>DAOTYS010000325.1:0-19984 GCA_034434575.1 Thermoflexales bacterium | reverse complement strand
TGTTCATCCATGTAGTCCGTATAGCTCGGCTACATGGTCACGATGTCTTGAGCCTCCACTCAATTTACTCGGGTCACGATGTCGTGAGCCTCCATTGGACACGATGTCTTGAGCCTTGACAACTACTGACTACTGACCACTCTTCATCACCCCAACGATCAGCAGCAGCATCAGGCTGGCGGCAACCTCGGCATACAGGCTGACTCGAAAACGAAGCGTGGTTGCTTCCGCCTGCGTCCGCCCGGCCTTCAGACGCCACAAGCGCAGCCGGGGCGCGATCACCTGCTGATGCAGCGCGCCAAATCCGATCAGCACAGCAGAGATGACCAGCTTTGCCGAGAGCGCCCGCCCATAGTCTGTCTCGATCAGGTCGCTCAGGTCGCGCACGAATGCCCCGGCCTGGATGACGCCGCTGATGCCCAGCCCCAGCACGCAGAACATAGCCAGCGCAGAGAAACGATCAATGCTGTGCGAGAAGGACTCCAGCAAGTCAGGCGTGTGGATGACCGCCGGGATGAGAACGAAGGCTAATAGCGCCACACCGCCCAACCACAGCGCAGTTAACGTCATGTGGAAATAGTCGTTGAGGGTGTAGGGAATCCAGTCCGGCAGGGTGGCGCTGCGGCTGAGCAGGCTTTGTGTGAGCAACAGGGCGAGGGCCGGCGCCACAATCCATCCCCCCAGTTCTCTGCGCTGCCAGACAGCCCACGTGATTGCGCTCAACAGGAACAGCCGCGCAACCAGCAGCCAGCCGGCGCGGCCATCCTCGAAGGCAGCGGGCGCGGCCAGCCATGCCAGTCCGCTAGCAAGTGCGCCGGCCATCAGCCAGCCGGCCAGCCAGCGCCGCCGCGCCAGAGAAACTGCGTCAACCAGCGGCCGGGCCGTCTCCGACCGCATCACCATCAGCGGGACGACCAGGCCGCCGACAAGCGCCGTAAACGCGGTCAGCGTCAGCCAGTGCGCCACCAGTTGTGTTGCCATGCCGGCCAGAGTATAAAATGCCCGGAGATGATGAATATCCCGCGCAGCGTCTGGCTGGTCCGGCACGGCCAGACAGACTGGAACCTGACTGGCAAATATCAGAGCTACGCCGATCGGCCTCTGACCGCGTTTGGTCAGCGGCAGGCGCGCGCTCTGGCCTCGTATTTCGCCGGCCGCAAAGTGGATGCCGTCATTCACAGCGGCTTGAGCCGCACCGAATCTGTTGCGCGCGCCATCGTCGGCGCGCGCCGTCTGCCCTGCCTGTCGAATGAAGACTGGCGCGAGGGATCGCACGGCGTATGGGAGGGCCTGACCTATGCAGAAGTGATGCAGCGTTACCCGGAAGATGCCAGCAACCGCTTCGCCGATGCGCTCAACCATGCGCCGATGGAGGGCGAGTCGCTGGCCGACGTGGCCGAGCGGGTGATGGCCGCCTGGCGCTGGCTGGGGTATGCGCACCCCCGGCAGCGCGTGGTCGTTGTCACGCACGCCACGCCGATCCAGGTTGTCTTGTGCATGCTCACCGGCGTGCCGCTGCGTGATCACTGGCGCTGGCGCATTGATCTGGGCAGTGTCACCGCCATTGACTGCTATCCCGGCGCTACCATCCTGCGCGCAGTCAATGTGGTTCCCCGCTAAAGGCGCAGCGGCGCGGGTCAGGGTCGCGGCCAACGATGTCGAGCGAGTTCACTCGCCTTCACTCCTTCAGCCGGCGCGTGACGATGGCGATGACCTCGTCCGCGCTCTCTTCGATGGGTTTGTCGGTCACATCCAGAATGGCGAAGCCGGCCCGCCGGAACAGACGGCGCGCAGCTTCCACTTCTTCGCGCAACTGGGCCGGGTCGGCGTATCGCCCAGTGTCGGCCAGGCCCATACGCCGCTGGCGCCGTTGGCGATGGTTGAGCAAATGCTCCGGCTCGACCATCAGGCCGACTGCTCGCCGGCGGTCAATCTCGAATAACTCGGCAGGCGGATCAATGCCCTGCACCAGCGGCACGTTGGCGACTTTCCAGCCCAGGATGGACAGGTACATGGACAGCGGCGTCTTGCCCACGCGTGACACGCCGGCCAGCACGATCTCTGCCTGTGGCAAGTCTTGCGGATTGCGGCCATCGTCGTGCGCGACGGCAAACTCGATGGCTGCCATGCGGTCGAAGTACGCCTGGCGCAACTGGCGGTACAGGCCGGGTTGTCCTCTGGGTTCGCGGCCCAGCACGGCCGTCAATCGCGCCAGCAAGTGGCCCATCAGATCGATGGCGACCACGTTTGATTCGCGCGCCAGATCGATCATGGCCTGGCGCAGATGAGGATCCACCAGCGTGTGGACGATCGTGCCGTTGTCTCGCGCCGCCCGGTTGACAACATCCACAATCTGGGGCGCCTCGCGCACGCCGGCCACAACGATCACCGGCACATCCACGTCGGTGAACTGCGCCAGGGCTGTGCGCGCAATTTGCTCGCCACTGACGCCCTGGCCGCCGGATACCACGTAGAGAGGTGGCGCGCTCATCGCTTCACCGTGTTGCGTATGGCGTACTGCGTGTTGCGTGTTGCGTGTTGCGTATAGCTGCGTCTTCCTCTGTCAATCGTCAATCGCTCAATCGCTCAATCGCTCAATCGCTCAATCACTCAATCACTCAATCACTCAATCACTCAA
Organism: Thermoflexales bacterium; assembly: GCA_034434575.1. Lineage (GTDB taxonomy): Bacteria > Chloroflexota > Anaerolineae > J036 > Brachytrichaceae > Roseilinea. Next base: position 17,346 of record DAOTYS010000325.1, on the reverse strand, counting down.
TCACAATGATCCAATCCTGAATCAGCGGCAGGATTGGAATGCGCCACTGGCCCTGCGCGTCGGCGCGAACAGGTTCCAAACGGGTTTCGGCGCCGGTCTTGGGATTGAACAGAAAGGCCGTGTAAGTCTTGTCTGGCTCAAGCCCGGTCACCAAATGGGGCGGGCTCCACACAGCGATTGGGCGCGGGGCATAGATGATGCGCGCGCCGCCGGGGATGCCGGCGCAATACGGCGCCAGGTACTCCTCGCCGGTTGAAGCCGGCGTGATCCAGTCCTGATGCGGCTCGAAGCGCCACCACTCATAGCGATTGAGCAACCGGCGCGCCAGGCCGAGCTGGGCCGAGCCAGGCAGTTGCGCTGCGTCCTGCCACGGCACATCGCCCCACGACGACCCATGCGGTGATGGGCCGAACGGTTGGCCGGGGTTGTTCAACTGCCAGATGCCATTGGCGCCGTAGGTGAAACCGCCGGCGCCGGACAGCAGTGTGCTCCAGAACATGAAGCGCTGAATCTCTTCCCGGCTGCCCTCCAGAATGCCTTCGTAGCACACTTCGGCGACGAGGGCCGGCATGGCCGGCGCGCGATCCACCGCCGCGCGCATCTTTGTGATGGTGTTGGGGATGCTGTCGTGCCCGCCATGGCCCGTTTGCAGCATGTCGAAGTCGAGCACGGCCGGATCGTCCACCTGATCGCGTCCGTTGTCGGTGGGGTGAATGGTGATGGGATGGTGGTAAGGATCGATCTCTCGCACGTAGCGCCCGATCTCGGTCCAGCCGGTCTTCTGCCTGACGCGATCGCCTTCCTTGTCATCGGACAGGTAGTAGGGCATCGTGCCTTCGCCGGCCAGGCACCAGAACACCGGATATGCGCCCCAGCGCGCCACCAGATAGCGCCAGTGCTTCTTCAGTTTGTCTACGCCCATCCAGGGCAGGAAGTAGCCCCAGCAGGCGACGATGCACGGCGCGAGGCCCGACCTCACCAGCCAGCGGATGCGCAGGTCGGCCATGTCGAAGTAGGCCGGGTTGATGCGCTCGAACTTTGCGGTCCACGGGTCGCCGGCCTCATTGGCGCCGCGCGGGTCATGCCAGGGCATGTCAGGATACAAGCCGGCCACGATCTGCACCACCGAGAATCCTTTGGCGACGCGATCGGCTGTCAGCATCTGAAAGCCGTCCGGCCAGTCCAGGCGCTTGCACAGACCCATCCACCACGTGTCGCCCAGCCAGAAAAAAGGCGACCCATCGGCGTGTTGGAAGTGGCGCTTGTCCGGCGCGACTTGTGGGAAGCCGCGCGCGAGCAGCGGGTTGTCGCCGCCATACGGCTGCGCGACCAGTGTGCCGGCGCGGCCATGCAGGCCGGTGTTCGAAGTGTCGCCGCACACGGTTTGGAATGTGTACGCGCCGGCTTCAGGCGGCGCGAAACGCGCGCGCCACTCGTTGCCGCCGGCCCAGAAGGCCGGCACGCGCATTGTCCTCCCGCCGGGGCCGGTGAAGACGACATCCAGCTCGGTCTCGTTGAACGGATCGGCGTAGGCCGCGCTGGACGTGAACTCGAACTCGCTTGCAGTATTGACAGTGCCGTAATAGGTAGGGGGCATGGGGTGTCCTCCAGGATGAACGTGTTGCGTATTGCGCAGTGTGTTGGATGCGCGGAGACCAGATATGCAGTGCGCCTTACGCGCTGCTTGTCTGACTCAGCGCGCGCATGACTCTGTCCCACCGTTGGCGCATGTTCAGTTGTCATCTGAGCGCGCTCATCATCTTCCTTGTGACAGTGCGCCTACTGTGGATTCAGAACGGATTTTGTCGTGTCAGACTTTCTCTTTTGGGCTGGCTGTGATGTAACCGCAGGGTGCGCCTGAGCCAGCCGGGCTGGAAGCCTGCTCAGTCATTGCTGCCGTGTCAGGGCGCAGGTTTTGTTTGCTTGTTGAGGCGATGTTGCCTGGCCAGTCGGAAAAAGTTGCTCAGCACCTTGAAACCGTCGGGGTAGGCGTCTGGCGACTGCTCCGGGTGAAACTGAGTTCCAAAGACCAGCCGGCCGCGTTGAGCGAACGCCTGCACCCGGCACGTGTCTGAGGTGGCCAGCAGCTCAAGCTGGCGGCCCAGATCTTTGACTTCCCAGCTATGGTATTCCTGCACGTGAATGGTATCGCCCAGGCCGCGAAACAGCGGATCGCGTTTCAGCACGCGCACCGGATAGACGCCCCATTCCTTGAGCTGGCCGGGCATGTAGTTGGGATTGAGATCGGCTTCGCCCTCGCAGAGCGCGCGCAGAGGGCCGATTTGGCCGCCCAACCGGACTGCCAACACCTGGCACCCGCCGCACAACCCGATCTGCGGAATATCCCAACGCGTGATGCATTCGCCATACGCCCGGTCTTCCAGAACGTCGTAAGTGTCATATAGCGCCGAGCCGCCGCTGTGGCAGATGGCCCATGGGCGCGCTTCGGCGAGCAGTTTGCGGCTGACTTGTTTGTAGTGGAGGATCAGGCAACAGTCGCGCGCCAGGCGCTCCAGGGCGAACTTGTGGTGGCAGAACGCGCCGGCGTGCTGGCGGTAGTTCTCGATCGAATCGGTGACGATGAACCAGATCATGGCATCCTCCCGGGTCGGGCCCTCTAAGGTGTGGATCAACAATTCGCGCACGCCGGCCATTTGCAGGAACTCGTCGCACATCGCGGCGATGGCTTCCGGGCGATGGCTGGCGCCGGCCGGGTCGGTGTGCCAACGCGCGATGAAGCCGCGCCCCATTCGTCCACGCCGCTGGGCGGGCGGTGATCGGGCGAGGGGGACATGCCGGTCCAGGCGATGTCTGTGCCATACGGCTCAGGCAAATCAAAGGGCAGGCGCGGCGGTGTTTGAAAGCGAATGGCGCGCGCGACGATCTCGCGAGGCAGCATGTCAGAGTAAGTGGTCATAGGTTGCTCTCCAGAGGATAATAGCATTCAACGATGGGTAAGATGATTGCGTTTGGTTGGTATGGAGGCAAGTTCAGCCATCTGGACTGGCTGTTGCCGTTGCTGCCTGAGACCACTCACTATTGTGAACCATTTGGCGGCTCTGCGGCGGTGCTGCTGAATCGAAAGCCGTCCCCGGTGGAAACATACAACGACGCATACGGCGATGTTGTGTTGTTCTTTCGGGTGTTGCGTGAGCAGCCGGATGAACTGATACGCGCAATCGGCCTGACGCCCTTCTCGCGCGAGGAACTCGAAATTGCATGTTCTGAGCCGTCCCCTGATTTGAGCGACATTGAGCGCGCCCGGCGGTTTTTTGTGCGCGCGCGCCAGGTGCGCACCGGTTTGGCCCAGACCGCGTCTGCTGGGCGCTGGGCGCATTGTGTGCTGACCTCGCGTGCCGGCATGGCAGGAGCCGTGTCGCGCTGGCTGGGCAGTATCGAGGACTTGCCCGTGATTGCTCAACGCTTGTTGCGTGTGCAGATCGAACATGCGCCGGCGATAGAGGTGATTCAACGATATGACTCGCCGGAGACCCTGTTTTACTGCGATCCGCCCTATGCCCATGACGCGCGCACAGACGTGAAAGCCTATGCCTATGAAATGTCGGATCAGGAGCATCGTGAACTGGCGGCAGTGCTGCGCGCTGTGCGGGGCAAAGTGGCCCTGTCCGGCTATGATTCGGCGCTCTACCATGAACTGTATGGTGACTGGCATCGCACTGACGCCCCTGAGAAGCCGATTCACTCTTCAAAAGCTATGCGTCAGGAGGTCTTGTGGACGAATTACAACCCACGGACACTGCTCAGAAAAGCGATCCCGATAAAATACTCGAAGACGCGCGTGAGCGCGCAGCCGCATCTTCTGGAGAAAGCCTCGTCGCAGACATAGATATTCAGAGACGATTGGCTGTCATTTGCTCTGATAGGGCCAACCGCTCGTGTGTTCGCGCATTGCTGGCGTGCGCGCTGGCAAAGGCTCATCAGCCTTCGCTCGACATTCGCAAGCCTTATACCAAAATCGGCGCTGATGACGCGTACTCAGGCCGGGACTATGACGAGACTTGGATTTGGCCGTTTGCGTCGAGGCATCGCTTGCCCTGCAATCAGACAACCGCGTTTCTGACACCCGCATTCCGCAATCGAAATATCGTGTTGACTCCGGACGTCGATCTCGTCGGGCGCCCGCCGGAGTTGTATCAGGCGTTCCTGCAATTGCTCGATGATATTCATCGCGGGCGCGTAACTTCTGAAACCATACTGGCTGAGGTGATCAGGCGACTTGTGGCGCAGCGCGATGAGCAAGAAAGTCGATTGAGTGAATTGCTGCAACGGATGGGGGCGGATTCGGGCGGCGCAGAATTGCCTGCTGAAGCGATCGTAAAGCTGGTTGAGCATCATTTGAGCATGCCCGGCGCCAGCAGATTGCCAGTGCTCGTTGTCGCTGCCGCATATCGTGCAGCCGAGAGAAGCCTGGGTGAGCGAGTATTGCCATTCCATGCGCACAATGCGGCAGACCGCCAGACGGGCGCGCTGGGCGATCTTGAGATTGCGCTGCTGGATGATGCTCGCCGAGTGACCGTGTACGAGATGAAAAACCGCTCGGTGACAACTGAGGACATCGACACCGCGCTTTTCAAAATCGCGCAGCAGTCGGATGTCGATAACTACATCTTTATCACGACATCTCCGATAGAGCCGTCGGTCAGTGATTACGCGGCAAAGGCATATTCGCGGTCAGGCGGAGTCGAGATCGTGGTGCTCGATTGCGTCAGCTTTCTGCGCCATTTTCTGCACTTGTTCTATCGCCTGCGCACTGCTTTTCTGGACGCCTATCAGCAGTTCGTTCTCAATGAACCGGACAACGCGGTTCGTCCACCGTTGAAGGAAGCGTTATTGCTGTTGCGGGCCGCAGCCGAACAAGCCTGTCAATAGCAGCCTGCGGTGCGATGGACTCTACACAATCAGCGCGCCATGCGCCGGCGCCATGCGCGCGCTGAAGTGGCGCAGCGCCGCCGGTGCCTCCACCATCCGCACCCCGCGCAGACGATCCTTGATGCTGTTGACGTACAGCAGCGCCTCGGCCAGGTAGTCCACGTGGCTCTGCGTGTACACCCGGCGCGGGAACGCCAGTCGCACCAGTTCCATCGCCGCCGGCTGCTCGCTGCCATCGGGCTGCCGGCCAAACATCACCGAGCCAATCTCCACCGACCGCACACCACCCTCCAGGTACAGCGCGAGTGACAGCGCCCAGGCCGGGTACTCGGACTGTGGGATGTGCGGCAGCATCGCTTTGGCGTCCAGGTAGATCGCGTGCCCGCCCGGCGGTTGCACGATCGGGATGCCGGCGGCTGTCAGTTTCTCGCCCAGGTACTCCACCGAGCGGATGCGATAGCGCAGGTAATCCTCGTCCAGCGCTTCCTTCAGCCCGACGGCAATGGCTTCCAGGTCATAGCCGGCCAGTCCGCCATAGGTGGGAAAGCCCTCGGTCAGGATGAGCAGGTTCTTGCAGCGTTGGGCCAGATCGTCATCGTTGAGCGCCAGAAATCCGCCGATATTGGCCAGCCCGTCTTTCTTGGCGCTCATGGTGCAGCCGTCGGCGCAGCGCAACATCTCTTGCGCGATCTCCAGCGGCGATTTGCCGGCATAGCCCGGCTCGCGCATCTTGATGAACCAGGCGTTCTCGGCGAACCGGCAGGCGTCGATGAAAAACGGCACGCCGTGTTTGCGGCAGATCTCGCTGGCCGCGCGGATGTTGGCCAGGCTGACCGGCTGGCCGCCGCCGGAGTTGTTGGTGACCGTGATCATTGCCAGCGGCACGCGCCCCGGATTGTCGGTGATGACGCGCTCCAACGCCGGCAGGTCGATGTTGCCTTTGAAGGGGTGAATGAGCGCCGGCTGGCGTCCTTCGGCCACGGGGATGTCGAGCGCCGTTGCGCCACGATATTCCACGTTGGCGCGGGTGGTGTCGAAGTGCGTGTTGTTGGGCACGATGTCGCCCGGCGTCAGTGTGGCGCCGAACAAAATGCGCTCGGCGGCGCGGCCCTGGTGGGTGGGGATGACGTGCTTGAGGCCGGTGATCTCGCGCACGGCGGCCTCGAAACGGTAGAACGACTTTGCGCCGGCGTAGGACTCATCGCCCTGCATCATGCCGCCCCATTGCGCCGACGACATGGCGCCGGTGCCAGAGTCGGTGAGCAGGTCGATCAGGACATCCTCGGCCTTCAGCAAAAACAGGTTGTAGCCGGCGGCTCTCAGCGCCGCTTCGCGCGCGTCGCGCGTGGTGCGCCGGATCGGCTCAACGGTCTTGATGCGGAACGGCTCGATGACGGTGTGCGGGTGGAAGGACATGCAAATCTCCCGACGCGCCCGTTGCAGTGATGACCGCCGGGCGCCGTCTGTCAGTTGTCACCTGGATTGTATCCGGCTTGCGCCCCGACAAAATTCCTGACGCCTGCCTTTGTCTGCCCGGCTTTGCTTTTCAACGCTATAACATCGTCTGAGGAATTCGTTGACCAACCATCCACTGATCTCGACTCTGAAAAGCCTGCGCGGCAATGTGCGCGGGTGCGTGTTGACCGAGCCGCTATGGGGCATCCCGTTCAATCTCTATGCGCCCTACGTGTCGGTCTATATGCTGTCGCTCGGCCTGGCCGACAGCCAGATCGGCCTGTTGACCAGCATCAGCCTGTTGTTGCAGGTGTTCTGGACCGCCGTCAGCGGCGCCATCACCGACAAGTTCGGACGCAAGCGCACCACGCTGGTGTCCGATCTCATCTCGTGGAGCATCCCCTGCCTGATCTGGGCCGCCGCGCAGGATTTCAACTACTTTCTGGCGGCTGTCATCTTCAACAGCATCTGGCGCGTGTCGGCCAACTCGTGGACGTGCCTGCTGGTCGAAGACACCGATCCGAAGCTGCTGATCGATGTGTACTCGCTCATCTACATCGCCGGCCTGGTCGCGGCGTTCGTCTCGCCCGTCACCGGCGTGCTGATCGACCAGTTCTCGCTCGTGCCGACCATGCGCGGGCTGTACCTGCTGTCGTTTGTGATGATGACGGCCAAGTTCCTCATCATGAACAACATGGTGACCGAGACCCAGCGCGGCGTGGCGCGCATGGAGGAGACCCGGCATCAGCCGTGGCTGGGCATGTTGCGCGAGTATCCCCAGGTGTTGCGGCAGATCCTGCGCATGCCGGCCACGGTCTTTGCCGCTGTGTTGATGATTCTGCTCAACATCGTCTGGACGGTGAAGGGAACGTTCTGGTCCATCCTGGTCACCGAGACATTGCTGATCCCGGCCGAGCATCTGGTGATCTTCACCTTCGCGCGCTCCATCGTCATGCTGGTGTTCTACTTCACCGTCATGCCCCGGCTCAACAGTATCGATGTGCGCGCGCCGTTGATCTGGGGCATGCTCGGCCTCACCGTGAGCCAGGTGTTTCTGATCGCCGCGCCGCCGGGAAATTACGCGATCCTGCTGGCGGTCACGGCATTGGAGGCGTTTGCCACGCCGGCGGCAACAACGCTGGTCGACAAGCTGGTTATCACGGCCATCGACCCGAAGGAGCGCGCGCGTATTCTGGCCATTCTGTACGTGGTGATGATCGTGCTCACCTCGCCGTTTGGATGGATCGCCGGCCAGTTGTCAGAGTGGAATCGCATACTGCCCTTCCTGCTCATGATTGCTTTGTTGTGCGCGGGCGTGGCGCTCCTGTTCTTGTCCAACCGCTTGGTCAAGGGCGGGCTGGAGTATCCAGCGGATCAGACTGTGGTCGAGCCGGCCGGCTTGCCCGCACCTGAATGAGAAGGGGTTTTGCTATGAGTCACACACCGATCTTTCATCCGCGCCGCGCACTGGGTCACACCGGCTTCATCGCCACGCAACTCGGCATTGGCGATCTGGCCGACCGCGCTCTGCCGATGGACATGCTGGTGGCAACCGCCCGCCGCGCCATCGACGCCGGCCTCAACCTGATCGACACCGCCCCCGGCTACGAGCAGGGCTACTCTGAGGAGATTGTGGGCCGCGCTGTGAAGGGTGTCCGCGATCGCATGTTTGTCATCTCCAAGATCGACGATCTCGAAGCGCCGGTTGCGCCGCAGATCGAGTCGTCGCTCAAGCGGCTGCAACTGGACTACACCGACGCCTTTGTGTTCCACGGCCTGTCGTCGATGGATACGCTGGAGCGTCTGATGCAGCCCGGCGCCGGCTTCGATCAACTGAAGGAGCGCATCCGCGCCGGCCAGACGCGCTTCGGCGGCATCTCGTCGCATCATCCCGACGTGCTGCGCGCCGCGATCGAGGCCGGCCTGTGCGATCTGGTCATGTTCCCCGTCGGCCCGTTTGTGGACGCGCGCTACATCACCGACACGCTGCCACTGGCCAAGGCGCGCGGGGTGGGGACGGTGTGCTTCAAGACGTTCGGCGCCGGCAAGTTGCTGGGCGACACAGCCGGCTACAACCAGCCCTTGCAGCGCCGGCCGCGCGGGAAGGTGTCATCCGGAGGGTCCGACGCAGTCGAGGCCGCGTTGCCCCGCTTGAGCGTGAAGGAATGTCTGGATTACACACTGACGCTCGATCCAGACGTGGCGCTGTTGGGCTTGAGCTTCCCCAACGAGCAAGACGCCGCCTTCGCCGCTGCTCGATCGTTTTTGCCTCTCTCTGCGGCTCAAATGGACGACATCCGGCGCAGAGCAGTCGAAGCGCGCCGGGACAAAGGGCCGTGCTGGTGGAACCCCGATCCAGAGGCGTGAGCGCGCAGCGGTGAGCAGCATGCGCCGGCAGATCGTCATTTGGGTGGAGCGCCACATGGCCGTTCCCCCGATGCATTCAGAATGGCTCTGGCTACAATCCTTTCTGACCTGTCCGGCTCATGCCGGGGCGGGCGGCAGTTATTGCCCGCGGGAAACCGTATCCATCAGCAGCGGCCACAGGAGGCAACCATGGAGCAGTCGATCATTGATTTTGTGGGCGGCAAGCGCATTGCCGTAGTCGGCGTGTCGCGCAGCGGCAAGAAATTCGGCAATCTGGCATACACCGAACTGGCAGGGCGAGGCTATGAAGTCTTCGCCGTGCATCCCGAAGCTCAGGAGATCGCCGGCGCGCCGTGCTATCCCAACCTGGCCGCATTGTCTGGCAAAGTCGATGGCGTGTTGATTATCTTGCCCGCTCAGAAGGCCATCCCCGTGTTGCGTGAGGCCGCTGCCGCCGGCGTGAGGAATGTGTGGCTGCAACAGGGCGCTGAATCAGCCGAAGTGATGGCTGCCGCGCGCGATCTGGGACTGAATATGGTGACCGGCAAGTGCATCCTGATGTACGCCCAGCCGGTGCGCGGATTCCACGCCTTGCATCGCGGCTTTGTCAGGCTGTTCGGCAAGCTGTAATCACAATACCTCGTCATATCACCGTCTTTGAAGGAAGGCCCGCGCGCGCGGGCCTTTATGCGTCATGTCGCCTGGCGCGGGCAGGCTGCGACCATGCGCCCATCTCCTGCCCCGGCCAAACTGAGTAGACTTGCGCCCGGAGGCACGTGCTGTGAAAACGTATCGCATTCCGCGCACCGACCTGGAAGTGACCCGTATCGCGTATGGCTGCATGAAGATCGGCGGCCGGTGGAACCACGGCCCCATCACGAGCGACGAGCGCGCCCGCGCCGAGCGGGCGGTGGTCGCCGCTGTTGAGCAGGGCCTCACCCTGTTTGACCATGCTGACATCTATTGCATGGGCAAGTCGGAGGAAGTGTTCGGCGACATCCTGCGCGCACACCCCGGCCTGCGTGACCGCATCCTCATCCAGTCCAAGTGCGGCATCCGTTTCCCCAATGACCCTGACCCCGGCGCCCCGCACCGCTTCGACTTCAGCTACCGGCACATTGTGGCGTCGGTCGAAGGCAGCCTGAAGCGATTGCAGACCGACCGGCTGGACGTTTTGCTCTTGCACCGGCCCGATGCGTTGGTCGAGCCGGAAGAGGTGGCGCGCGCTTTCGACGACCTGCATCGCGCCGGCAAGGTGCGCTACTTTGGCGTCAGCAATCACACGCCGTGGCAGATCTCCTTGCTGCAAAAATACGCGGCTCAGCCGATCATCGCCAATCAGGTCGAGCTGAGTTTGCTGCATGCAGATCTGATCGACGATGGCATCGTGGCCAACCAGCAGCCGCACGGCTACACCGCATCCGCCGGCACGCTGGACTACTGCCGCGAGCATGGCATCCTCGTGCAAGCATGGGGGCCGGTGGCTGGCGGCCGGCTGTTCGATTCCCAACGGCAGCAGGACGAGCGGGCGCAGCAAACCGCCGCGCTGGTGGCGAAGATGGCGCAGGCCAAAGGGACGACGCCTGAGGCGATTGCGCTGGCATGGCTCTTGCGACACCCGGCCGGCATTCAGCCCATTATCGGCACGGTCGAGCCGGCGCGCATCGCCGCCTCCTGCGCTGCCGACGCGGTGACGTTGAGCCGCGAAGCGTGGTACGAGCTGTTTGTGACGGCGCGCGGCGCGCCATTGCCCTGAAGGAATGCTGCTCGAAGACACGACCGGCAAGGGGCACACCACCCGCGTGGTGAGCGAGGTCGATCTGCTGATGGCGGTGGCGCAACTGGCGGAATGAGCCGTCCAGGCGTGTCAGGTGCGCGGTCAAAAGGAGGCGGGGGCAGCGGGTCGTCGCGCGGCCGGCAACATCACTTTCGGGATCTTGCACACCATCGTGTAGGCCGGGTCGTACATATTGCCCAGCTCGTAGCGCACGCACTGGCCCAGCAGCGTGCTCGCGGCGACCAGGTCCAACCCGTAGTCGCTCATCAGCCAGCGCAGCATCTCGGTAGTAGCGTGTTGGGCGGCCTGGTCCAGCGGGCGAGCGTTGCCGATGGTGAAGATGAATGTGTCGTCCTCGCCGCGCGGCCAGTGGATCGGCCAGCCTTTCAACACGCGCGCGGTGAAGCGCACGTCGAACGAGGTCTCGATGCCCGTGCCGACCATCTCGCCGTCGCCCTGGGTGGCGTGGCCGTCGCCGACGAACACCAGCGCCCCCGGCGCAGCCACCGGCAGGTAGGCGGTCACACCGGCGCGAAAACCGCGATAGTCCATGTTGCCGCCGTGCCGGCCTGCTGTGGAGGTGTGGATGGCTTCGCCATTCGCCGGCGCGACGCCAAAGCATCCCAGCATGGGCGCCAGTGGCAGTGTGAACGCGCCCAGCCGGGTGTCAGGCTTGACCAGCGTCACCGCGCCCTGCTCCCGGTCGATGCGCCACTCGGCCCGCTCGCGCGGCGGCAGCTCGCGCGCAAAGTCTGGATCAACCACATTGGCGGCGATCATCGTGCTGGTGTAACCGTGGTCGCGGTTGGGCCACAGGTGGTCGAAGGTGAGCGCCAGGGTGTCGCCCGGCTCCGCGCCTTCGACGTAGAACGGGCCGGTCTGGGGGTTGGGGCGCGGCCCGATTTTCTCCCCGCGCGCGTCGTGGCCGCTGGCGTCGAGAGTCGTGGTCACGACCGAATCGCCATCGGCGATGCGCAGCACCGGCTCGTGCGCGCCAAGTGTTGTGTGGTAATGCGTCGGTTTGAAATGGTGGGTGGTCATCTTTATCAAGGCCCTTGTACGGTGATTGTGATTGGCGACGCAGTTGCCAGCCCCCAGGTCGCGCCCTGCGCAGTGTGCAATTCATAGCTGACAGAGGCGCCAAACCTCTGCTCGCCGGCGGCGACTGCCCGCAGCGCGAAATCGGCTGAGTCGGTCTGCTGTTGCGCCACCGACCGTAGGGGCGAATGATTATTCGCCCCTACGATCTCGAATAGCGGCGTTGCGTCGCGCGGTTCGGCCCACAGCCGGTATTGGGGCAACCCCAGGGTGTCGCAACTGTTATTGGCCAGGATCACGGTCAGCGTGATCGTTTCGCCGATCTGCGCGGACTGCGCGCCCGGCGCGATCGTCACGACCGCGCTCTGGCTGGCGCATTGCGGGTCGCTTGATGCGTTCCCACTGAACGAAGGAATGAAGGCGCGCGGCGTCATGCCGGGCTGGGCCGCGCTCGCGTTGCCGGGCGGAGCATCGCAGCCGGCCAGCGCAACAAGCGCCAGTCCTGTGATCGCGATGAGGGTAATCGGCTTCTTCATGCCAGCTTTCTCATATCAAATCGCTTGTATCTTCAGCGAGTCCGATGGCGGCGCTGCAGGGGTATTGTCCCACATGCATATCTTCATCTGCAGAGTGCTATCATCCTGCGCACGCGGGCTGTTGGTCGCGTGTTTTTATAGCACTGTCTCTCAAAAAGGAGGGTCGAGCATGGCTGCAAGCAGGATCCGGCTGGGGTTTGTTGGGCTGGGCTACATCACCGGGGCGCACTTGCGCGGGTTGAAGCTGCTGCGCGAGCGCGGCGTAGACAGCTTCGAGGTGACGGCGTTGTGTTCGCGCAACCGCGACAATGCCGAACGCTGGATCGAACGCGGCAAGGGGCCGGCCCCGTTGCCGGCGGTGTCTGCCTGGCCAGACGATCCGCTCAATGTGCGCGATGTATGGGTGCGCGACTTTCAATCGACCGTGCCAAAGCTGTACACCGATCACCGCGACATGCTGGCCGATCGCGCGGTCGATGCCGTGGTCATCCTGTCTGCCGTGTCGGCGCATCACGTGGTGGCCGGCGATGCGCTCGACGCCGGCGTTCACGCCTTCATCGAAAAGCCGTTCACGCTCACGGCGCGCGCCGCGCTCCGGCTGATCGAAAAAGCCGAGGCCAGGCGCCTGGCGCTGGGCGTGGCCGAGAACCTGCGCTATCTGGAGAGCACGCGCGCCGGGGGGTGGGCGATTCGCTCAGGACTGCTCGGCGCGATTCAGATGGTGGTGTCCGGCGGGGTGGGCAATGTCTGGTCGCCCGACCGGATCGTGGCGCGAACCCCCTGGCGCCATGTCAAGGATGAGGCGGGCGGCGGCGGCGCGATGGATATTGGCGCGCACCTGTTTGACTGGCTGCGCTACCAGTGCGGCGAGATCGATGAGGTGATGGCGCTGGCGCGCACGATCGAGCCGGTGCGGGTCACGCGCGATGAGGCGGGTCAGGTTGTCGATCAGGTTCACTGCGACGCTGACGACACGTTCTTTGCGCTCTTGCAATTCGCATCGGGCGCGATTGGCAACGTCGTGTTCTCGTGGGCCGGCCACGGCGAGCAAACGCATTTCGACGGCGGCGGCGCGATCTATGGCAGCCGGGGCTGTTTGAAAGGGCGCCGGCTTATTCTGGATGGCCAGGCGCCGGTCGAGGCAGTCGCGCGCTTCCGCGAGCAGGCCGGTGACGCCGCGCGTGATCGCTTCTTCCCGCGCGGCATTACCGACGGGTTTGCGCTCGAATTGCTGGAGTTCATCTCTGCGGTGGAGCAGGGGCGGCAGCCGGAAACCAGCGGCGTGGAGGGGTTGAAGGACATTGCGCCGGGGCTGGCCATTCTCGAATCCTCGGCGCTGGGCCGGCCGGTGAAACTGGCCGATGTGGAGGCCGGGCGCATTGAGGACTATCAGAGAAGCATCAACGAACGTTGGGGAATCGCGTAGCGCGGCAGATGGCCGGCTGGACGCTGACGCTTCCAGGCGTCGGCGCCCAGCCCCTTGTCACGTCCAGTCGAACAGGAAGGTGAGTCCACGCTCCGGCTGCCGGCGCAGTTGTTCGTAGGCGCGCTGCGCTTCGCGGGGTGAGATGGTTTCGGCCAGCCTATCCACGCGCACGCGGCCCTCGGCCAGCCAGCGCATGGCGCCGGCAATGTTCCCGTAGATGCTGTTGGGGCGAAAGTCAGTTGGCAGCAGCGGCACTTCCCATTCCCACCCGCTGCGCACCACCACGTAGCGGTTGAAGATGGCGTGCAACACATCATAGGCGTAGAGGTCGGTCTTGCGCTGCCACATGGCGGCCACCAGCGCGACCTCGCCTCGCTTTTGCGCGACTTTGCATGCGTCGAAGATGGCCTGCTCGTGGCCGGAGCATTCAATCACCAGCGCCACTTTGCCTGCTACCTCTGGATCGTCGAGCGGGATGGCTGGCAGGACTGTCTTGATGCCGGCGCGGGCCGCGATGTCGCGCCGCGCGGCAACCGGGTCCACGGCAATCACCTCGTAACCGCATGCGTCGAAGAGCTGCGCGCCCAGGTGACCGACAATGCCGAGGCCGGTGACAATCACCTTCGCCGGCGGCCGCGCGGTGGTGGTGGTGAGCGTGCTCATGGTGACGCACATCAGCCGGGCGAACGGCGCGCGGTCGGGCGACAGGCCGGCCGGCAGTGGCACGACATGCTCGCGCGCGGCGCGCTGCATCGACTGATGGCCGCCCATGCAGAAGGCCAGATCGCCCGGCTTCAGGTCGTCCACTTCTGCGCCGGCCTCGCTGACTTCAAAGACGGCGGCATAGCCGGGCACGGCCGGGTACTGCGTGCCGCCCGGCCACTGGCCCAGCAGGCCGGCCACTTCGGTGCCGGGACTAATGAGCGAACGCACGGTGCGCCCGACGATTTCGCGCGGGCCGGGCGGGCGTGTGTCGAACGCGCGGGGCAGAAACTCGACCTGGCCCGGCGCGGAGAAGGTGACGGCATACATGTCGTTCATGCGAGGGTCACTCCCACTTGCTCGGCCACCGAGCGAATGTAGCCGGCGGCGAGATCGTAGTCTTCGGGGTTCGACAGATGTTCCAGCATCAGCGGCGCGTCGGGCGCGCGGGTGTCCAGTTCGTGCAGGAACGTCGCGTAGTCCAGGCCGCCCAGGCCGGGGCGTGTTTCGTCGAGATGCACCGTGAGCTTGCCGCTCAGCGTGATGTCCTTGGCGTGGCAGCTCTTGATATATGGGCCGAGCTTCTGGAAGCAATCGCGCAGCAGCATGTCGGTGGCGAAGTAGCGCTGCGGGCTGCACACCAGATTGACCGGGTCGAGATGCGCGCCGAAGTGCTTGCGGTCGATGTCCTGGATCAGCTTGAGGTAAGCATCGGCGGAGTCTGGATACATCCAGGGCATGGTTTCGAGGGTGTAGAACGCGCGGGTCGGGTTGACGGCGTCGATGATGGCGCGCACGGTTTCGACGATCAGGTCGAAGGTGTCGGGCGTGAGGTTGTCGGGATGCGGGCCGTCCCACTGCTCGCCGCGCGACCCGGCGATATTGACGCAACACAGCGCGCCGATGCGGTCGGCCAGATCGAGTTGCGCCTGGCAGTGGGCGATCGCCTTGCGCCGGATGTCGTCGTTGGGGCTGAGCGGATTGCTCCATGCGCCGACCTCGGCGATGACGATGCCGGCGGCCTCGGCGGCGGCGGCATAGGCGCGGGCAAGCTCATCCGGCGCATCGGCATTGAGTGGGCAGTAGGCGGCGGTGTAGCCCTTGCTCAGGTGCGCCTTCACCCAGGCGTCGGGGTCGGCTGTTGGCGTGAAAACCGGTCCTCCAAGTCTCATGGCTTACCACCCATTGGCATGAATGCGCTCAGGCTTGTAGCGGGAAACAGGCTCGACTGGCTCGGCCGGGTGGCCGATGGGCACGAGGCACAGCGGGATGACGTGGTCGGGCAATCCGAATCGTTCGCGGAAAGCGGCGACGCGCTCTTCGACCGGGTAGATGCCGGTCCACACCGCGCCGAGGCCGAGCGCGTGCGCGGCAAGCAGCAGATTTTGCGTCGCGGCCGAGCAATCCTGCATCCAGTAGCCCTTGCAGGTTTCCAGGCTCAGGTCGCCGCAGACGATGACGGCGAGCGCGGCCTGGCGCGACATCTCGGCGTGCGGATGGATGGCCGGCAACGCATCCAGCGCCTCGCGGTCGGTGATGACGATGAATTGCCAGGGTTGCTGGTTGCAGGCGGATGGGGCCTGCATGGCGGCTTCGAGCAGTCTGGTGATGAGTTCGGGGCTGACAGGTTGCGCGGTGAATGCGCGAACGCTGCGCCGGGTCAGAATGGCTTGAAGTGTGTCCATTGGAGTCCTCCTGAAGCGGGACTATAGCCCGAAATGATCCGACGCGCGCGGCGTGGAAGCGTTGAACTCCACATCGAGCCCTTCGACTTCGCGCGCTGTAGCGTGGATGAGGCGAGATTGACCCGGCCCGAACGCGAGCGTTATCTCGCGCGCGGCGCTGTGGGTGTGCAATGTGATCCGGCGTGTGAGGATGTCCTTGCGCTGTGACTGTCCGTAGCGCATGGGATAGCGCAGGCCGCGCGTGTCGGGGTGGGCGAAGAAGAACGTGTGTGTTTCGCCATCGACGCGGCACCAGAACTCGGGCAGATCGTCGCCGGCCAGCAACGGCGGCGGCAGGCGCATCGCGCTCAGATCTGCGTGAACGTTGGGCAAGCGGCGCAGCGCGGCAACCTGCCCGGCGTAGCCGGCGGATTTGACGCGGCCCGGCTGTTTGGGATCGCCGCGCAAACAGATGGGCAGGCCGGCCTGTCCCAGCCGCAAGAGATCATCCAACACCTCCGCGTCCAGCCATTCGGCATCCACATACAGCCAGTTGAACTCAGCATGGCCGGCGCGCAGTTTGCCGCCGGTGTATTGCGCGTCGCGCAGGAACGGCGCCGAAATCCACAGCGGATGGCGCCCGCGCAGGGCGAGGGGTAATTTGGTCTCTTGCAACTCGTACACGTATTTGGAGCTGGGCTTTTGCAGATGCGCCGGCAACTCGCCGGCCATCCAGGTGTCTTCGAGCGGCAAATACACAGCCACATCGGCATAGGGCCGGCCGGCGCGCATGTGCGCGCTCACCGTCGCCAGGTAATGGTTGAACTCGGCCAGCCGGCCGGCGAAGGGACTCTCCGGCCCGACGTGCGTGGTGGTGTAGAAACGATTGTTGCCGCCGGGCGGGTTGTAGGGCATGCCGTGCCAGACGATGTGATTGACCCCGTTGGCGAACAGCGCATCGGCTAGTAGTTTCAGATCGCCCAGATACTCCTGCCCCTGATAGGGGCTGGGGCCGGGCGCGGATTCCCAGCCATACACGCAGGTGAATGTTTCGGATGAGACGATGGGCCGGCCGGCCAGCGCCGCCGCCGAAGCGGCGAACGTGGCAAAGTCGGGGTCGAACAGCAGGGCCTCAGTTTCAGGGATGTCGGCGCTGGCGTAGGCGGCCAGCAGGTCAACCGGCGCGCCGTGCGCCTGCACGCGCGATACGGCGCTTGCCTGGTGGCACAATGCGCTGAAGGGGCGATAGAACTCGTCCAGCGCGTATGCGGCGACCAGCTTGCGATAGTCATACCGTTCATCGGGATGCGCGTCGAGATCGGACATCAATGGCAGGATGTCGTAGCCATAGCGGTCAGAGAACCGCTCACGGAAGTCGCGCGCCCACAATCCGTCAGGCGACACTTCCCACGAGTCGCAAAACAGAGCCGGCGAATCCGGGCTTGGAGATTGGCGATTGGCCGGCAGTGCATCGCCCAGAGCAGCGATGAA
>DAOTYS010000324.1:0-1827 GCA_034434575.1 Thermoflexales bacterium | reverse complement strand
ATCTTTGCGCTCGATCATGGCTGTGAGCTGGTCGAGGGAAAATTGAAAATCGCGGATGGCGCCAACGACAGCGGCGCCATTGGTCAACAGGATGTCGAGCATCATCGTTACATCGCTGGCGGCCACCCGGCTGGTGTCACGGAACCCGCTGGCGGTGACCTTCCACAAGGCCGGGTCGTTCAGGCTGACCTGTTCCGTCGCTGTGACCAGGGCGACCGCCAGTGAATAGGGCAGGTGGCTGGCAAAGGCGACCAGCATGTCGTGCCGGGCGGGATCAAGTTCGAGGATGACCGCGCCGGCGTTTTCGGCCAGTGCCCTGATGGCTGCGAACGCGCCGTCGTCGGTGCGAGTTGAGCGGGTCAGAATCCATGTCTTGCCGCGATACAGATCGGCGTCGGCGGCGTCGAGGCCGGTGATCTCCTTGCCGCACATGGGATGCGACCCGACAGCCCGCAGGCGGTCAGGCAACTGGTTCATGGCGCGGATGATCTCGGATTTGGTGCTGCCCAGGTCTGTGACGATGGCGCCGGCTTTGGCTGCGCCGGCCAGAGCCGGCATCTGCGCAATGATCGTGCGCACCGGCGTCGCCAGCACGATCACATCCGCGTCGGTCACGCCCTCCTCGAACGATGTTGTGGCTGCATCGACGACACCCCGCGCCAGCGCCTCGCGGACGGTCTCGGCGCGCCGCGCCACGCCGGTGATGCGGGCATAGTGGCTGCGCACAGCCAGCGCAAGCGAGGCGCCCATCAGGCCCAGCCCAACAATGCAAAGGGACAATGGACGATTGCCGGTTGCGGACTGCGAATTGACGATTGACGATTGGCCCACAGGCTGATTGTACGGGATGCGCGCAGGATGCAGGATACATCCCCGGAATCTTTAAGATTCCGGGGATGTATCGGATGTGGCGCTGCGCTAGAGCGTTCGATCCACGGCTTCGGCCACCCGGCGCACCTGCGTCACCAGCGCCGCATAGCGCGCCGGCGTCAGCGACTGCGCGCCATCGGACAATGCCTGCTCCGGGTGCGGATGCACCTCGACGATCAGCCCGTCGGCGCCGGCGGCGATGGCCGCCTTGGAGACGGCGGTCACGTACTCCCACTTGCCCGTGCCGTGGCTGGGATCGACGATCACCGGCAGGTGGCTGAGCTGCTTCAGCACCGGCACGGCGTTGATGTCAAGCGTGTTTCGGGTGTACGTCTCGAAAGTGCGGATGCCGCGCTCGCACAACATGACGTTATAGTTGCCCTGAGACATGATGTACTCAGCGGCCATCAGCAGCTCCTCAAGGGTGCTGGACATGCCGCGCTTGAGCAGCACCGGCTTCATGCTGGCGCCAACCGCCGTGAGCAGCGGATAGTTCTGCATGTTGCGCGCGCCGATTTGAAGGATGTCGGCGTAGCCGGCCACAAGGTTCACCTGCTCCGTTGCCATCACTTCCGTCACGATCGCCAGCCCATATTCGGCGCGCGCCTCAGCCAGCCACTTCAGCGCGTCTTCGCCGTAGCCCTGGAAGGAGTAGGGGGAGGTGCGCGGCTTGTATGCGCCGCCGCGCAGGATGCTGGCGCCGGCTTGCTTCACCATGCGCGCGCTCTCCAGGATCTGCTCGCGGCTTTCAACCGAGCATGGGCCGGCCATCAGCGCAATGGCCGCCGGCGGCCCGCCGATCGGCACACTGTGGCCGTTCACGCGAATCGAAATGATGGTGTCGTCCTTTTTGAACTCGCGGCTGGCCAGCTTGAAAGGGCGCAGGATGGGCACCACGCGCTCCACGCCGCTGAGCAGTTCAAACAGGTCGCGGTTGACCGGCCGATCGTTGCCGAC
>DAOTYS010000323.1:0-7052 GCA_034434575.1 Thermoflexales bacterium | reverse complement strand
CAAGGCATGCATGCTTTCGAAGCGGTCAAGCCGCCAGGAGGTTCAGCATTCTTCCCGTCAGACCAACCTCTGACCCCAGGGATTTTCGCTCATGCGTGAAGTGGGTTGGCATTTCACGCACTATTTATACGAGGAGTGTCGATAAAGTCGATAAAAAAGGCGGGCGAAGGCCGTCGCCCGCGCCCGCCCCGGCGGTGTCGTCGATTGTCGGGGCGTAGGGGCAAATAATTATTTGCCCCTACGCCTACGCCACGCCCCCTAAAGCCGCCGCACCATCGGCGCATACGCGCGCCACGGCGAATCATCACCATCCCACCATACGCGACGCAGGGGCGAATCATTATTCGGGGCGAATCATTATTCGGGGCGAATCATTATTCGCCCCTACCTACGCACCACCGGCATGAACACCTGAACAGACATCGCCGGCGGCGGGGGCGGCTGATCCCATGTGCAGGGGCCGCTCACCGCAACCGGCGACAGGCGATCGATCGCTGAGTTGTCGCCAAGCTGACCATTCGAGTTGTAGCCCCAGGCGTGGAGGCAATTGTTGCTGCGCAGAGCGAGCGTGTGGTGATCGCCCCCGCTGACAGCGACGACGCCGCCGGTCATCGGCGCGCCCACTGCGGTGGGCGTGATGCGCTGCGTCGTCGTCCCATCCCCAATCTGGCCGAAGTAGTTGTCACCCCAGCAGTACAGCGCCCCACTCCGCACCGCGCAGGTGCTTCGCGCACCGGCGGCAATGGCGGTCACGCCGCTGCCCATGTTCTGCACCGACACGGGCGTTTCCCGCTGCGTCGTCGTCCCGTCGCCGAGCTGGCCAAACGGATTCCAGCCCCAGCAGAACATCGCCCCCGCCTTAATCGCGCAGGTGTGCGCGTCGCCGGCAACCACGGCCGACACGCCGCCGGCCATGCCGCTCACCGCCGTCGGCGTAAAGCGCGGCCATATTGTTCCATCGCCAACCTGGCCCTGGCCGTTCGAGCCCCAGCAGTACAGCGCGCCGTTGCGAATGGCGCAGGTGTGACCAAAGGCAGCGGCCACGGCAGTGACCCCGCTGTTCATGCCCTGCACCGCCACCGGCGCGTTGCGCTGCGTCGTCGTCCCATCGCCAAGCTCGCCATAGAGGTTGTAACCCCAGCAGTACAGCGCCCCACCCTGGATCGCGCAGGTGTGGTGAGCGCCGGCAGCCACAGCAGTCACCCCGCTCCCCATTCCGACTACAGCGGTCGGCGTCGTGATCAGCTGCGTCGGCGTCCCGATGCCCGCCTGGCCGTAGTTGTTCCACCCCCAGCACCACAGTCCGCCGTTCTGAATCGCGCAGGTGTGGTGATCGCCGGCAGCAACGGCGGTGACCCCGCTGCTCATGCCGCTCACCGCGACCGGCGTCAGCCGATTCACAATCGTTCCATCGCCGAGCTGGCCGTAATGGTTGCGCCCCCAACAGGCCAGTGCCCCGTTCCGAATGCCGCAGGAGTGGAAAATGCCGGCGGCAAACGTCATATTTGGAACGCCTGTCACCATGCCACCCTCAGACTGCGCAGTTTTCAGCGGCAACAACGGCGCGCTCAGCAGCGGCGCCATAAGCAAAGTCAACACATGCACAAAACGAAACCGTGAACGCCACAAATCCAACATCGCTTTAAACTCCTCAAACTGTCCAGCACATAAAGGTAATTGATACCATACAAAACCATAGCATCCGATTATTAAAAAAACTTGAAGCTTTGATTATTTATATACATAACTACAGTAGCTCTCAGCGCAAACTTAGCGTTGTCCCCGCTCCTCTCTCACCTTGCCGCCTATAACCCATTTTGTGACAACTTTCACAAATCACATACACCCGATTCGCCATTCCCGATCTACCATTCCCAAAAGGAGTTCCCTGCCATGAAAACCACCACCAGCCACGACTCACTCATTCAGCAAGCCTTCGCCGCGCCGCGCTTTGCGCAGGCCGACGACGGCGCGCGCATCGCCTACTACGTGTACGGCAACGGGCCGGAAGTCATTCTCCTGTTGCACGGCTTCAACTCCACCGCCGAACACTGGTCGGCTCTGCTGGCCTCCTTCCCGCCCGCTGACTATCGGATCATCGCCCCGGACCTGCGCGGCTCCGGCCACTCGGACAAGCCGCTCGCCGGCTACACCTTCGCGCGCCTGGCCGGCGACGCCATGACGGTGATCGACGCCGAGGGCCTGACCGGCTTCAGCATCGCCGGCCACTCCACCGGCGGCGCCATCGCGCAATGGTGCGCCGCCGAACTGGGCGCGCGCGTCAAAAGCCTGGCGCTGATCGGCCCCGTGCCGGCCACCGGCGTGCCGGTGAATGACGCCGCGCGCGGCCTCTTCCAGCGCGGCGCCGACACCATGGACGGCCGCGCCGCCATCTGGAAGCTGGGCTGGCACGGCGAGATCGCCCCCGACCTGCTGGAGCACTACATGGCCGGCTCGCGCACCTGGTCCCCCGAAGCCTTCCTGGGCATCTTCGATGTGTGGACCATCGGCACGCACTTCCCCGAAAAGCTGCCCCGCATCACCGCCCCCACCCTGGTCATCGGCGGCGCGCACGAGCCGTTCCTCACCCCGGCCTTCCTGACCGAGACGGTCGTCAGCAAGATTCGCGGCGCAAAGCTGGTCATGGCGCCGGACTGCGCGCATTTCATTCACTTGCAACAGGCGGCGCTCACCGCCGGCCTGCTGCGCGGCTTCATCGCCGCCCAGGGCTGACGCGGAGGCCCGCATGGACACATTCCCTCAAAGCGCAGAAGTCACGGTCTCGTTCACCCTGGCCGATGGACGCCGCTTCGCCGGCCCCGTCAGCTGCCAACATGTCGTGCATCAGGCGCTCGATCAGTTGCTGCCGCCGGAATTGCTCACCGCCCATCACCTGCGCATCACCATGCCCAACGGCGACCTGATCTTCCCCGACATGTGGCTGTATGAAATCATCGACCACTACGGCAACGCCGACTTCCGGCTGGACGCGCGCCCGCTGAGCAGGCAGGACACCGGCTTCACCAACTTCGGCTTCGATCATCTGGCGCTGGCCACCACCGACCGCGCCGCCTGCCGGCGCTTCTTTCACGACGGCCTGAAGATGAGCATCGTGCGCGACGACGCGCATCTGCTGGTGCTCACCACCGGCGTCAACGCGCTCTTCTTCTTCGACGCCCGCCCCGGCATGCCGCTCTCCGACGGCCTGCCCTCGCGCATCCATCACCTCGGCTTTGTGGTGGACAACCTGGAAGCCGCCCATGCCCACCTCGCCAGAACCTGCCCGGAGTACACCAGCCATTTCACCCTGCTCGAACGGGTCGAGCGGCTGTCGCTCTACGGCACGGTCGAACTGGGCGGCGTGCGCTTTCTCATCCAGCTCAGCCAGATCAAGCCGGCCTATCGCGGGCTGCGCCCGGACACCGCGCAGGTGGTGAATCAGTTCTACGACTACGCCGCGCGCGATTACGGCGTGCGACTGGCATGACGGCGCGTTCCGCACATCCCCGTGTAAACCGACGCCCGTCGCTGCGGGTGTGGGTTCAAGCCGCGCGGCCGCAATCCTTCGCCGCCACGGTGGCGCCGGTGTCGCTGGGCCTGGCGCTGGCCTGGCGCGACGGGCGCTTCGATGCGCTGACAGCGGCAGCGACGTTGATCGCCGCTGTGTTGTTGCAGGCCGGCGCCAACCTGCTGAACGACTACATGGATCACCGCGCCGGCGCGGACAGCAGCGCCTCGCTCGGCCCCAGCCGCGTCATCGAGGATGGGCTGCTATCGCCGCGTCAGGTGTTGATCGGCGCGTGGGCCTGTCTGGGCGCGGGCGCGACGCTCGGCGTCGGGCTGGCCTGCATCGGCGGCTGGCCGGTGTGGGCGCTTGGCGCGCTGGGCGTGCTGATCGCGGCGCTCTACACCGCCGGCCCCGCGCCATTGGCATACATCGGGCTGGGCGAAGCGGCGGTTTTCGTGGCAATGGGACCGGGCATGGTCGCCGGCGCGTATGCCGTGCAGACGCAAACGATCACGCCGGGCGCGCTGCTGGCAGCGACACCCATCGGCCTGCTGGTGGCAGCCATTTTGCACGCCAACAACCTGCGCGATCTGGACAGCGACCGACGGGCCGGCAAGCGCACACTGGCCACCCGGCTGGGCCGGCGCGGCGCGCAGGTGGAGTATGCCGTGTTGATGGCCGGCGCGTTTGCCGGCGTGCCAGCCGGCATTGCGCTGGGCGCGCTGCCCCCCACGGCGCTGGCCATTGTGGCGTTGCTGCCGGCCGCGTCTACGCTGGTCAGCACCGCCAGCAGCGTCACCGACACCCCGGCCCTGAATCGCGTGTTGCGCCAGACCGCCGCGCTGCACCTGCGCTTTGGCCTGCTGCTGGCCGCGTCGGTCGTGGCTTGGGGGTGGCTGGCCGGCGCCGCGCGTTAGGCGCCCAACACTCCCGGAATCTTAAAGATTCCGGGAGTGTGTGGGAGTGTTGAGCAAGGGTGTTCGCGTCAACCAAACCCGCCGCCGCCACCGCCCGAACTCCCGCCGCTCGAACTGCCGCCACCGCTCCAACCGCTGGATGTCATGTCGGACGCGCTGGAACGGCCCCATGCGTCGTCGCTGCTCGAACCGCTCGAAGAACCGGATTCCCACCAATCGCTGACCAGATCGCGAACGCCGCCCACAGTGTCGCGGATGCCGGTCACAACCGGCGAAGGCGGCCGGCTGTCGAAGACGCGCGCCGCCGTCGAAAACATCTCGATCAGATCGCTGTTCACCCGCGCCAGAGCCGCGCCCAGCGATTGGTTGACGGCTGCCAGCGTGGGCGCTTCCGCCGCCGCGCGCACGGTGCCGCTGACATCCAGGCGATCCCTTTCAGGTCCGGCTGACGCCGGCGTCGGCCCGCCGGATGGCCCCACCGCCACCGGGATCAACGGCCGCTCCTGAGCCGGACGATCGAGCGGCCCGGCGCCGGCCTCGAAGGGCGAGCGGCGCGGCGTGAACCACGCTGGCGCCGGCGCAGTCGTAGCGGAAAATTTACCGATCCAGGCGCGCTCCAGCCCGAAAGCAATCGCATACGCCAGATAGCGATTGAATTGCTCGCTCGCCTGCTGCACATCGACATACTTTTCGATATGCGTCAGGTAGCGTTTGAAGGCCGCAAGCCGGGCGCGCGCTTCGGCGCCTTTGCGCGTGCGCGCCGGCATGGCGCGCGAAACCACCAGGAAGGCCGCCCCCGTGACCGCCAGAGAGGCGCTGAGCCAGATGGCCGTGTCGGCCACCCCGCGCAGGAACAGGCCGCCCACGACCACCCAGATCACCGCTGCCGCCAGCGCGTTGACCCCAAAACGGCGGTACGACGCGCGCGTGTGTTCGGGGTTGTGGTGGTAATAGCCGCCCGCGATCAACTGCTCGTACAGGCCGTCCCGGATGCGATCCAGGTAGCGGTAAAACACCTGCTGCCGCTTTTGAAGTTGCACGCCTTCCGGGCGATTGGTCAGGCCCAGCGCTTCGATCATGGTTCGCTCGAATGGGCGCAGGGGTTGGCCGTAGTTCGGCCCGCGCGTGATGATCCATCTTTGCCAGCCCTCTTCGCGCACGGTCAGCGTGCCGCGCTGCGCCAGGTCGACCAGCGTGGCCATCACATCCTGCATGTCGGCGCGCTCGTCGATCAAGACGCCGGCCATGCCCGGCGACAGATCGGCCGGCGGCTCGGTCAGATAGTCCGCAACCAGACCGACCTGCGGATCGCGCCCGCGCGCGAACCACAACAGCGCCGCCAACGCCGGCCCGCCGGACATCACCAGCAGCGCCAGCGCCAGGAAGATCAGGTTATTGCGCGGCTTGATATTTTGTTCGTAGTCGCGCTGCTGATCGAACGCCCGTTGCCAGGCCGGCGCTTCACCGGAGATGATGTGATGCGGAAACTGCACGCGAATCTCGAATTCCTGACCGCTGGGAATGGGCGCTTGCGCTTCGGCCACCACGCGGCTCTCACCCTTGCCGGTGACAATCGCCGGCGGACCGTAGGCTTCCACCCGCTCGGCCAGCGCGCCGGGCGGCAGCTGCACTGTCAAGCGCGACGCCTGAACCGGGAACCCGTTGCGGTCGGCGTACACGCCGGCCCAGTACACCTGGTCGCCTTCCAGGTAATAGCGCGTCGCGCCGATCACCGTGTATTCCAGCTTCAGCGTGCGCGTTTCGTTGAACGCCGGCGCGAAATCGTAGCGGATGCGAAAACGCCCGCGCTCGGGATAGCCGGTCTGAATCCGCAGCGGCCGGTCGTCCTCTGTGTCGCGCACCTCGGTCGCGCGCACATCGAGCACGCGCTCCAGGCGCGCCATGTCGATGTCGCGGTAGCCAAAGGTGAACGGCCCGCCGATGAACTGAATGACGTTCGTCTCGGTGATGCGCAGGTCGCCGTTGTCCAGCACCACGATATCCGTGTCCAGCCGCAGCCAGACCAGCGACCTGGCCTGCGCGCGCGCCGGCAACGCAAGGTGACCGAGCAAGGCAAACGCCAGCGCAATCAGAACAATCCATCGCTGCATGGCAGCCCAATTGTGCCTCAACGCTGCGCTGCACACTCCCGGAATCTGAAAGATTCCGGGAGTGTGCGACCCCGGCGCAACAAAAAGGCGGGCGAAGGCCATCGCCCTCGCCCGCCCCAGCCGGGGCGTAGGGGCAAATAATTATTTGCCCCTACGCCTACACCCCTAACCCGCGCTATGGTTGTCGGAAGACGATCGGCACATACGCATAGCGCAGCGCGATCGGTATCTGCTGGAACGCCTTGCCGAAGTTCGCGCTCACACTCCCGCCATCCGGCACTGTCACGTTCACGCTGTTGGGCGTGGTGTTCGTGTAGCCCGCCGGGTTGGTCGAGGTCACCGCCCCGCTGCCCGCCGGCACGCACGCAAACGCATACATCCAGTTCGTCTGCTGCGTCTGCCCGCCGTAGCCCACCGTCGCGTCCCCCAGCGTCGGCCCGTCCACCCCAACGATGAACTGCCCGTTCTGGAACGTGTCCGAATACACATACCCGTTCACCACGCCTGTGTTCGGCG
>DAOTYS010000322.1:0-4926 GCA_034434575.1 Thermoflexales bacterium | reverse complement strand
TAGCCAACGGCGCCATCGGGCCGGCGCTCAACCGCATCTATGAAGACGCGCTGAAGTGGATTGCCAGCGAAGAGTACAAAGCCAGCCAGGGCAAAGCCACCACGCCGGAGGAATACATTCGCGAGTCCATCGTCAATACGCAGGCGTTCATCGTTCCGGAGTGTCCTCAAGGCGCCTGCCCGGCCAACGTCATGCCGCCGAATTACGCGGAGATAATCCCGCCGGCTGACCTCGACAAGATTGTCGATTACCTGGCCACGCTGGGACGCCCGGCAGAGTAGATCGACTCACCCACCCTGCCATCCACACACAGCCGCAGAAAGTTCTGCGGCTGTGTTGCTCTGAAAACAACATCCCCGGAATCTTGAAGATTCCGGGGATGTTGTGATTGAGCACACTACAATCGCGCCTTCAGCGCGGGCAGTCCTAAGACAGTCCCAAGACAGTTTACTTGAACCGCCGGGCAAGCATCAGAGCGGATTGCATCCGCTTGCAGAGCGCTTGCCCGGCGGGAGCGGGGAGACAGGGATTCGAACCCTGGGTGCACTTTTTAGGCGCACAACCGCTTAGCAGGCGGCTCCGTTCGTCCACTCCGGCATCTCCCCACGGAAAGGGTGAGATTCGAACTCACGGTGAGGACAAGCCCCACAGCGGTTTTCAAGACCGCCGCCTTAAACCACTCGGCCACCTTTCCTGACACACGGGCCTGGAAACCGCGCGCTGACTATACCATGTCGCCGCAGACCGGTCAAACGCTGCCGCAAAAACGCAAAAACCGGCCCGGCGGTGTACACTACCGCCCGCTGTGACGCGCTACCCGGCGCGCCATCATTTGATTCATCAACGCGACCCTGATCGTCAATCAACAAGGAGATGCGCAGATGGGGAACACAACCCTTCGAGCCGGCATCCTCGGCTGCGGCGAAATTGGCCGGCGCGGCCACATCCCCGGCTACCAGGCAGCCGGCGCGCAGGTTGTCGCTGTGTGCGACACCAACATTGATCGCGCCCGCAGCGTGGCCGCCGAGTTGAATGTGCCGCACGCCTATGCCGACTATCACGAGCTGATCAGCCGGCCTGACATTGACGTTGTTTCGGTGTGCCTGCCGAACGCTTTGCACGCGCCGGCCACGATTGCCGCGCTGGAAGCCGGCAAACACGTGTTGTGCGAGAAGCCGATTGCCATACATGCCGCTGACGCGGAACGCATGATCGCCGCCGCCCGAAAGTCGGGCAAGCTGCTCAGTGTCAATCAGCACATGCGCTTTGACCCCGCCGCGCAGGCGATGCGGCGGGCTGTGGCCAATGGAGATCTAGGCCGCGTCTACCTGACCGATATGCGCATGGTGCGCGCACAAGGTATCCCAGGCTTCGGCAGTTGGTTCACCAACAAGGATCTGGCCGGCGCCGGCGCGCTGTTCGATATCGGCGTGCACATGCTCGACCTGGCTTTGTACATCACCGGCTTTCCCCGCATCACCGCTGTGCGCGGGTTCACCAGCATGGCGCTCGGCGAACAAAAAATCGGCCTCGGCGGATGGGGCATCGACCGGGGCACAGAAGGACGCTACGATGTCGAAGACACTGCGATTGCGCACCTGACGCTGGCCGACGGCGGTGTCATCCGCCTCATCGTCACCTGGGCTGCCTTTGGCCTCAGCGAAGAGCGCGTGACTCTGTTCGGCGCAAAAGGCGGCGCAGATCGTTCCACCGACCGCTATGGCAAGGACGCGCCGCTGCAGTTCTACAAGCCGGCTGACGGCGCAGACGGCATCCACATTGAGGCGATGACGCCCGATCTATCCATCTATCTGCCGGGCGGCACTACGCGCTCCATCGCCTGCTTCGTGGGCGCAATCCGCGGCGAGAACCCCTTGATCGTTCAGCCAGAACAAGCGCTGGCAGTGCTGAAAGTGCTGGAGATGATTCAAAAGTCCGCTGCGTCCGGCCAGGAGGTTGCCGCTTGAGCCGCGCCGGCCTGACACTCAACGCCATCCCGGCCCAGGTGCTCGAAGCGCTGGGCCAGGCGCGCGCGCTCAGATCGCTGCCTCAGGGCATGACCTCCAGCGTCGCGCTGGTCGAGACAGATCGCGGGTTGCGCGTTGTCAAACGCGCGCGCGGCGGATTGTTTGCCGGCTGGCTCGAAAAAGAGCATCGCGCCCTGACGGCGCTATCGACCACCGGTCTGCCGACGCCAAAGCCGCTGGCCTTCGCGCGCATCGAGACCGGCCTCGTCCCCGAAAGCTGGCTGGCAATGCAGCATTTGCCCGGCCAGACACTGGCCGATGCGCTGAGCGCCAACCCGGAGCCGGCCAAACGAACGGCCCTGTTGCGCTCATTTGGCCAGGCCCTGGCGGCGATTCATGCGACGCCGGCCCCAGCTCAGATCCCCCGTCCAGCTCCATCGTGGCTCGACTTCATGTTGGAAGGGGCCGGCGAAAATCTGGAGCACTTTGCGGTGGACGGCACGGCGGAGTTGCTGGCTCGCTTGCGCGCCAACCCGCCGGCGCCCGTCGCGCCAACGCTGATTCATGGCGATTACACCATCGACAATGCGCTGGTGGAAGACGATCGCGTGACCGGCGTCATCGACTGGTCGGGCTGCGCCGTCGGCGACCCGCGCTATGATCTGGCGCTGGCCACTCGCCCGCAGGATGGAGCATTCGATGGCGAAACCCGGCCGGCGGATTTGGAAGCGTTCTACGCCGGTTACGGCGGAGTTCCGTTGTCTGAAGCAGAAGCAAGCTATTTCATTGGTCTGTATGAGTTTTTCTAGAGCGAGCAACGATGACCTCCTCTTCCACACCCTCCTCTGAGGCAACACTGCCCCGCGGATTCACTGCCGCAGGGACGGCCGTCGGCATCAAGAAGAACGGCGCGCGCGATCTGGCGTTGATCGTGAGTGACCGAGACTGCGCAGCCGCCGCCCTCTTCACCACAAACAAAGTCAAGGCAGCGCCGGTCTTGCGCGGGCAGGCCATCCTGTCATCCCGGAACGCCGCGTTACGGGCAGTGGTCATCAACTCTGGCTGCGCCAACGCCTGCACCGGCGCGCAAGGGTTGGCCGACGCCGAGGAGACAGCGCGCCTGGCCGCCGACGCCGTGAGGCGCCTGCGCGGCCCGGCCGACGCCATTTCCGCCGCTCAGGTGTTCACCATGTCCACCGGCGTGATCGGCGCGCCGTTGCCAATGGACAAACTGCGCGCCGGCATTGCCCTGGCGGCGCAGCAACTGAGCGCAGACGGATTGGACAACGCCGCGCGCGCCATCATGACCACCGACACACGACCCAAGATTGCCCGCATTCAACGCGGCGCCTGGAGCGTCACCGGCATCGCCAAAGGCGCCGGCATGATCCACCCCAACATGGCCACCCTGCTGGCGTGCGTCTTCACCGACGCCGAGATCGAGCAATCGCTGCTCAAAGAATTTCTTCAACGCGCAGCCGGCGTCTCGTTCAATCGCATCGTCATTGATGGAGACACCAGCACCAACGACACACTGCTGGCGCTGGCCAATGGCGCCAGCGATCTGCGCATCGAGACGCCCGGCCAGCGCGCCGCCTTTGAACAGGCGCTTACCGATGTGTGCGTCAGCCTGGCGCAACAAATCGTGCGCGACGGCGAAGGCGTGACGAAGTTCATCACCCTCCGCATCACCGGCGCGCGCGACCGGCGCATGGCCGACGCCGTAGGCCGCAGCATCGCCCGCTCCCCTCTGGTCAAGACGGCCTTCTATGGCGAGGACGCTAACTGGGGCCGGGTCGTGGCAGCAGCCGGCTACAGCGGCGAAGAGGTCGATCCCAATCGCATGACGCTGTGGTTCGGGCCGGTGAAAGTGTTTGAAGCCGGCGCGCCGACCGACTATGACGAGGCCGAAGCCACTGCCGCGATGGAACCCGCTGATATCGAGGTGCGACTCGATCTGGGCTCAGGCGATGCCGAGGCCACGCTATGGACGTGCGACCTCTCGCACGACTACGTGACCATCAACGGCAGGTACCGCACGTGACAACAGCCGGGTGAAAAACAGCGGAGCCGGCGCAAAGCCGGCTCCGCCCTCTGCTATGCGCAACGCGCGCTGCGTGATTGCCTAATCCTCGCCCTGGGCTTTGGTGTAACCCGGCTGCCCATCGAACTCCGGCAGCTTTTCCACGTGCATCCAGCGGTGCTGGCCGGCCACGCGCTGCAACAAAGCGATCAGGTCTGTGTCGGACAAGTCAGCCTCTGCGCTCTCGTCGCGCAGCACAAAACGGCAGCGCCAATGATCCACACAGTCGGTGATGGCGCCCACCGAGGGATACACCTTCGTGCCGCGATTCGAGATCATCTTCAGGCGCAGCGGAGAACCTTCGGCCAGCGCCTCCAGACTCCTGCCCAGCGATTCAGGGTCGCCCGGCCATTCGACAAACACATCCGCGCCAATCACACGCCGCAACTTCGGCGTCACGGAAACAGGATTCGCGGACACCTGCGGCAAACGAATGGGCCTGTAGTCGCGCACGGTCCAGTTCGCGGATTTTCGGCCCAGGTTGGCAATAATCGCGTCGGTGTAGGCGGTGGTCGAAGCTGATTTGGCGTCACCCACCACATCGCGCGTCAGCACGCCGGATTCAAGCGTGACCAGCACGGCGTGCTCGATGGCCGAAGCGGCCTCAAACTCGCCCAGATGGCGCAGCATCAGGATGGCTGACATGATGACCGCGGTTGGATTGATGACGTTCTTGCCGGCGTACTTGGGCGCAGAGCCATGCACCGCCTCGAAGATGGCCACCTGGTTGCCGATGTTGGCCGAGCCGGCAAACCCCAGCCCGCCGATCAACGCCGAAGTGAGGTCGCTGATGATGTCGCCGTTCATGTTGGTGGTGACGATCACATCAAACTGAGCCGGGTTCTTGACGAGCTGGTGCGCGCAATTGTCGATGAT
>DAOTYS010000321.1:0-3098 GCA_034434575.1 Thermoflexales bacterium | reverse complement strand
ACATGACCAGAACACCCCCGCGTTCGATCGTTGGCTGAATGGCCTGCGCGAACGGATCGAGGGGGCATTCCATGAACTCCAGAACACCGGCCGCCATCTCGAACATCTGCTGGCCAAGACCGTCGTCGGGCTGTGCATGCGTGTGATTGCCAAACTCACGAGTCACGCCTTGCGACGTTTGTTGCGCCAGGCGTTTGGCATCGATGTGCAGACCTTTCGCGTCGCTGCCGCGTAATCTCATTTCACATCAGACGTATTTTGTCTCGTCAGACACGGGTGATTGGAATCTGGAAGGCCGGCCGCGCCTGAATGTGTGGTGGCGGCCGTGAGCGCCGTCAAGGCAAGAGCAAACTCACCGCCGGGGCGCAGGGGGATGATCGAAATGCGATCGAAATTCGATCAAAAAGGCCTTGATCGCGCCGGTGGGTGGGCGTAGACTGCCCCAAAACGCTGTTAGCAAGGCTCTTGACGAAGGAGGCAAAGCTTATGTCCAGAACGCTGATTCGCAGTGTGATTTTGCTGGCGATGGTGGTGTCGGCGCTGCCGATGGGCGGGCCGGCGCAGGTGGCGCAGGCGGCCCCGACGCCGCCGGCCGGCAGTTGGCCGTTCTTCCGCTACGACATGCAGCGCACCAACCGCGTGCCGCCGACAGCCGGCCAGGGCAACATCACCCAGCCGGCGATCAAGTGGAGCTTCCCGGTGGGCGGGTCAGCCGGGGCGACTGCTGCGGACATCACTGGCCCGAGCGGGCTGCCGGACGGCGTGCCGGAGATCATCGCCTGGGGCGGCGGGCGCGTGCGCGCCTTCAACAGCCAGACCGGCGACCTGCTCTGGATCAGCGACTTGTTCCCCGGTTTGTGGGGGCCGATCTTCGTCGGCAGCGTGGACGGCGATGCCAGCGCCGAGCTACTGGTGCAGGCGGTGGGCGGCACCGACCCCAACTGGCGCGTCTACACGCTCAACGGCGCAACCGGCCAGGTGCGCTCGCAACTTGCCGGGTATGTGCTTGAACCCTCTTGGCATGGCGTATTCGACGCCGACGGCGATGGGCGGATGGAGGTATTTGAGACGGGGTTCAGTGACTCCAACCGCCAGGTGTTCACCTTCCAAAATGGCGCAGACAATCCGCAGGTGGCGGCAAACTCCAGGCCAGGTAGCGCAAGGGGTTTCATCAGGGGCGGGGATTTGAACGGCGACGGCGTGCGTGAGGTGGTTTATCCGGGCGATCTATACATTGCCGACCCCGGTCGGCGCATGTTTTTCATCTTCAATGCGACGACGTGGATCACGGCGCAGACCTACCTGCCTACCTGGACGCTGGCGGTGGATGCATTCCCGCGCATCGTGGTCACGGATGTGTTGACGGGCCTCCCCGGCCAGGAAATCTTCGGTGTCTGGACGACACAAGCAGGAGATCAGGCCCAGGTGGCGTTACACAGTGTGGGGTCTGCGCCTGGTTACGCGGTGACGGCGCACTGGTGGGGCACCAGGAACAACGCTGTAAATTTTAGCGCCTCTAATCTGGCCGTAGTCAATCTGGACGGGACCGGCGATCGCGAACTGGTCTGGTCGTACCGCAGTACGCTGGACAACGAGTGGCGCACCGAGGTGATCAGCGCGAATGGGACGGTGCTGGCCACGCTGGTCGGCCGTCACCTCTGCCTAGGTGAGCGATCGGGGGCCGACCTGACCGCCGCATCTCCCGGCGATGAGCTGATCCTGTGCGGCACACAGGGCGATCAGGTCACCTCGGTGCGGGTGTACGATCACAACGTGAACGAGATCTGGGCGGCGCCGGCGCGCAGCGTGGCCGGCGTGGGGAACTTCGACGCTGCCGGGCTGCTGGATGTGCTGGTAGTGCAGGGCGACGCGCCCAATCAAACGCTGAGGGCTTTGAACGGGGGCAACGGGGCCTTGCTTTACACCTACACCCCGCAGGCGGGTGTTGGCGTGTCTGTCCGGCATGTGGGCAACCAGGACGGCGATCCGGCCACGCCGGAAGTGCTGGTGAGCGGCTCGGACGGCTATGTGTACTACCTGGATCGCACGCTCAATCAGCAGCGGCGGGTCTATGCTGGCGCCGGCTTGGCCGACCCATACGTGGTGGACACCAACAACGATAACAAGAACGAGGTGATCTTGCAGGACGGCAGCGGGTGGCTGGTGAACCTGGATCCTTACACGGCCACGCCGCAGTTGCCGCCGCTGGTGAACTGGCGCTGGGGGGTGAAGCTGCCGCATCACTGGCATCCGCTGAACCTGGATGGGGCGATTCCCTGGGAGTATCCGGTGATTGACGACGCGCAGGCGCCGACCTACACGCTGCGATTGACGACGAAGACGCCGGACGGGACGGAGCAGGTGCTGGGCAGCTATGTGTTTACCAATGCGCCTGCCTGGCCTCGTTTGCATGCCGTGGGCCAGCTCAACGGCAGCGGGCCGGACGATGTGTTGCTCGCGCTTGGCAACTGGTACAACCCCGTGTATGCGTTGGCCTGGAGCGGCAGCGCCTTTTCGCTGCTGTGGTCGCATCCAAATTGGGCCGTGAACATGAGGCCTGCGGCTGTTGGAAACGCGAACGGCGATGCGGCCGATGACCTGGCCTGGATGCCGGGCGGATGGAGCAGCAGCATCGTCAACGGTCAGACCGGTTTAATCATTACAGGCACGTCACTGACCTGGGCTGCCCAGCCCATTCTGGCCAACCTGGACAGTGATCCGACGCTGGAAGCGTTGTACGCTTCGAACGCAACGGGAGGCTTTCGCGTCCAGGAGTTTACCCCTGCTGCCCCGATCGCCTTTGATCGCGCTATTCCCGGCAGCCAGATAGCCATTGCGGCTGTGGCGGATGTGAACATCGGGGGTGGGCTGGAGATTGTGTATCGCCTGCAGAGTGGCGTGCTGGGGACGATGAGTGGGGTGAACGGCAGCGACATCTACACGCGCGGCCTGGGCGTGGCGTTCAACACCGGCACGTGCGAGTCGTTCCCGAACGTGCCGGTGTCCTACCCCGGCTCGTTGGTGCCGCTCTACGAAGCGGCCTGCCCTGGCGCGATGCGGCTGGCGAACATCAACGAGGTGATCGTCGCCGACATTGA
>DAOTYS010000320.1:0-6729 GCA_034434575.1 Thermoflexales bacterium | reverse complement strand
GAGAAAAAGATCGTGCTGATCGATGGCGAGCAACTGGCGCAATTGATGATCGACTATGGCATTGGCGTCGCTGAGGTGGTCAGTTACACAGTCAAGCGCATCGACGCCGATTACTTTGATCAGGACTGAAGCTGCGGACGCTCGCGGCGCACGATGTCGAGCAATTTGTCGAGCGCGTTCAAGGCTGCGGCGCGTTCGACGAGCTGGCGCGCCTTGCCGGTCAGCGTGCGCGCCGGCAGGTCGTCGAACGCGATCCCCAATTCCCAGCAGATCGTCTCCAGCTCTTCGAGGTTGAACTGGTTGCGCAGGGCGTCGAATGCGGCGATTTGTTCGGCGGTGGGGCTGGGCTTGCCAGCGGTTTTGGCCGGCGCTTTGCTTTTGCGCGCACGGCCGCCCAGGTTCACATCGAGGCGCGGGCCGAATGTGGCATCCACGCGCTCATAGCCGGCGGCGATCTGAGCGTTATCGGCCCGGCCGATCTGAATGTTCACGTCCCCTTTGCTGCGCGCTTTGGACGTCTTTTGTGCCATAGCGGGATTATAGGCGCAGCGCGCTGATGAGCTTTTTCACGGGTTTTGTGTCGATCCAGGCATGGCGCTGCCCATTTTGCGGCGCGGGGCGGAAGTACGCGCCCGAATGTGATGCAGTCGCTGATGTGATCGAAGAACGCGCCAATGAGGAGGCGTGAGCTTTGCGCTCCCTCACAGCCCGCGCAGAAATTCGGCCGCCCGGCGCGCTGCTGCGCCGCGATGGCTGATGCGGTGCTTGGCCTCCGCCGGCAACTCGGCCATGGTGCGCCCGTCATCCGTCACGAACACCGGGTCGAACCCAAAGCCGTTGGCGCCGCGCTTTTCATGGCCGATGCGCCCCTCGCACACCCCCTCGAAGATGTATTCCTGCCCGTCGGGCGCGATCAGTACAATGACGGCCCGGAAGCGCGCCGTGCGTCGATCATCCGGCACGCCGGCCATCTCTGCCAGCAGCGCCCGGCAGCCGTCGCCGTCGGGCGCCTGCTGGTGGTAGCGCGACGAATGAATGCCGGGCCGGCCTGCCAGGGCGTCCACTTCCAGGCCGGAGTCGTCGGCCAGGACCCACATATCCCCGTTTTGTGATGTGACCGCCTGGGCGAAGGCGCGCGCCTTCAGTTGCGCGTTGCCTACGTAGGTGTCGGCGGTCTCAGCCGGCTCCAGATCAAGGCCAATCTCGCGCGGCGCGACGAACTCGACGGGCGAGGCGCACAGCGCGAAAATCTCGCGCAACTCCTGGTGCTTGTGCGCGTTGTTGGACGCAATCAGTACTTTGGGCATAGGCGCACCGGCTGTGCCTATAATACCGCCAGCCATGAGATATATCACAGTCGTCGGCGACCGCGCATATACCATCGACATCGACCGCGAAGGCGAAGTGGTCATTGACGGCGAGGTCCGCCCGCTTGACATGCGCGCCATCGGCCAGGAGGGTCTCTACTCGCTCCTGGTTCGTGATGAGTCGTTCGAAGCGCTGGTCGAGGAGAGCGAGGAAGGATATCGCGTGTTGATCGACGGCACGCTCTACCACGTGGGCGTGGTGGACGAGCGTGCCAGGCGGCTCGCCGAGGCCGCCGGCGCGTTGACAGCCGCAGCCGGCGAGCTGAGCGTGAAGTCGCCCATGCCTGGGTTGATCGTCTCGTTGCCGGTGCAACCTGGCGACATCGTCAAAAAAGGTCAGGTTGTGGCAGTGCTCGAGTCGATGAAGATGGAAAACGAACTGAAAGCGCCGCGCGACGGCAAAGTGGTCGCAGTCAGGGTGGAACCGCGCCAGGCTGTCGAACAGAACCAGGTGTTGCTGGTGATCGAGTAGCGCCGCGACCGGACACTCAACGGTGCTCAGGCTATGGCACTGTGCCCGGCCCGTGGCATGACTGTGGAGGTGATGCGATGGCCGAGAGAAAACAGTGGCATGGCGCAGTGGCGACCGGCCTGGCGGCTGTGGGGCTGGCGCTGGTTGTCTGCGCAGGTTGGACGCAGGCGCAGCCCGATGCAGTGTGGCGCGTTTACGTCAGTGACGACGCGGCTTACACATTTGACTACCCGGACGGAACACTGATCACAGAGAGCGAGGACGCCTCGCAGCGTTTCAAGATCGTCTACGCGCAGTTCCCCGTCACCGACACCCCGGACTATCAGGGCGCGTCGATCATGGCGCTCGAAAATCCTGCGGGGGCTGATCTGTCTGCCTTTGTCTTTGCGCGCGCAGTCGCAGCCGGCCCGCGCGTCTCCATTCCGGCGGCGACGTCCATCAATGGCCGGGAGGCTATCTGGCTGGAGCGTGATTGGTCGCTGGGCGACGGCGACAAATACACGGTGCTCATTGCCGGCGAAGGGGTGGTGTATCGCATCAATCTGTACGGCGGCGGGATCGGGGGGCCGGTGGAGCCGACCCCGCAAACTGAGGCCATCTTCAACCGGCTGGTTGCGTCGTTTCGCGTGTTGGCGCAGCCGCTCCGGCCAGGGCCGGCTATCGCTCAGCCATTGAGCGCGCAGGCCGAGCCGCCGGTTGCCACGGTGTTCACCTACCCCATGCGCTCGGCGGCTGGCGTCGCCTACGGCATCCCGACGGGTATTGTCATCAGCGACACGCATATGGAGTGGCTGGGCTATGCCATTCGCAACCTTGATCAGTGGCGCATCAAGTGCTATGGCGTGGACTGGTCGCGCATGTTGCACACCGGCGAGGACTGGTACCGGCTGGATGGCGCCAACACCGCCGGCGCGCCGGTGTATGCGGTGGCCGATGGCGTGGTGGCCAGACACAATCCGGGCATCAGCTACCCCGGCAACGTGGTCATGATTCGCCACCGATTGCCTGACGGCCGCAATATCTACTCGATGTATGGCCATGTGACGAATGTGAAGGTGGTCGAGGGGCAGATGGTGTCGCGCGGTCAGCAGATTGCGACTGTGCTCTCGCAGGGCTACACGGGGCGCACCGCCAGCCAGCATCCCGGCTATGACTCGCATCTGCACTTCGAGATGCGCTGGTTCCTCGACGGCGCGAATATCTATGTGCCCGGCACGAACGCCTATGGCTACAACTATCCCAGTTGCACATATGCGTATCCGGGGCGCGGCTATACCTATCGCATTCACCCCGATGACTATCCCTATCCGGCTGCCGGCTATGTGGCTGCCAGCGAATTCATCCGCGCGCGGCTGGGCGAGCCGCCGCCCGGCTGCCAGCCGGTCGAATTGATCGCTAACGGCGGTTTCGAGAGCGGCTTGCCGGGGACGCCATGGACAGCCACCAACTCGCAGGGCCGCAACGACCCGCTCATCTACAAGAGCCGGCCGCACAGCGGCGTGTGGGGTGGGTGGCTGGGCAATGTGGTGAACTACGTTGACATACTGGCGCAGACCATCACAATCCCGCCCGGCAGCGCGCAACTGACGCTGACCTTCTGGCGTCAGGCGCGCAGCAATGAGCCGGCAGGCAATGGCGACGACACGCTGGTGGCGCGTCTCACGACGCCGGCCGGCGTGGATATTGCGCCGCCGTGGGTGTTGACCAGCGCCGCCGCGCGCAACGTGTGGGTGCAAGAGACCCTCGCGTTCAACCTGGCCGGCTACTCCGGCACCCCCGCGCGGCTGAGCTTCACCGGCAACAACGATGGCGACAACGCCAGCAGTTTCTTCATCGACGATGTGTCGTTGATGCGCGACTGTCCGCCTGCGGCGAGCGTCTCAGATACGTCACAGGCAATGGTGTTGGGACAAGCGGTTGCCGCGCCCGCTCAGGCAGACGCTTATGCCGTCTATCTGCCGATCGCGCAACAGATGGATGAGCAGAAGGAGTTGGTTCTGGCGTCGGCAGAGTGCGCCAACCTGCTGGTGAATGGCGACTTTGAGGGGGCGCTGCCGGGACGCCCCTGGGTGGGCATTGCCAACACGTCCAGCGCGATCTACAACGACGCCTTCATCTTCACCACCCGTCCGCGCAACGGCGCGCGCAGCGGGCGGATCGGCTCGCCCACGCTCAACAGCTACTGGAATGAATTGCTTCAGACAGTGCAATTGCCGCCGGCTGTGACCAGCATCACGCTGACCTTTTGGCGCTATCTCAGCACGACGGAAACCAGCGTGACGACGGTCTATGACCGTTTTCTGGCCGGGGTGGAAACCGATCAGGGCGTCGAGATTGTGACGCCCCAGCAGATCGACAACACCAGCGCCGGGCGTAACACCTGGGCGCAGCACACGCTGAGTGTGCCAGATGCCGCGCGCTATTCCGGCCAGCGCGTGTGGGTGTCTTTCAAAGCGAACACGGATGGCAGCCTGCCGTCCAGCTTGTTTGTGGACGATGCCCGCTTGACGGTGTGTCGGCTGAAGTGAGGGGGTGGCGGGGACGTGTTGCGTATTGCGTATCGCGTATTGAGGCGCGCAGAGGCTAAGGGAACAGCCGGCGCGCCTTGACCTCGGCGACGGCATCTTCGCGGAAGCGGTACAGCATGGCCGGACGCCCTTCGCCGGTCTGATATTGGCCGGTCTCTTCGATGACCTGGGCCTGCAGGATGCGCCGGCGGAAATTGCGCTTGTCCAGTTTTTCGCCCAGCACGGTTTCATAGGCGCGCTGAAGTTCGCTGAGGGTGAAGGCCGGCGGCAGCAACTGGAATCCGACTGCGGAATACTCCAGCTTGTATCGCAGCCGCTTGAGCGCGTACTGGACAATGCGAGCGTGATCGAATGCCATCTCCGGCAGGTTGCGCACGGACTTCCACGCGGCATCACTGGCGTCGCTGCCGGCCTGAGTTGCAAGCGGCGCCGGCACCAGCGCGAAGTAGGCTACGGTGATCACGCGGCCGCGCGGATCGCGGCCCGGGTCGCCAAAGGTGTAGAGCTGTTCGATGTAGGGCACGGTCGCGCCGGCTTCCAGATCGCCCACACCAATGCCGGTTTCTTCGCGCAACTCGCGGACGGCTGCGGCTTCCAGGGATTCGTCCGCCTGCACGTAGCCGCCGGGAATGGCCCACAGGCCCTGATAGGGCGGGTACTTGCGCTTGACCAGCAGCACCTGCAAGTCGTCGTCCCGCAGCGTGAAGATGACGATATCGACGGTGACCGCAATCTGTCGGTGGCTCATACCCGAATGTCATTCTAAACCGAAACCAGGGCGGTGGCTTCGGCAAGCTCAGCCACTGCAGCGCAGGCGCCGTAGGACAAGCCGCCGGGCTTGTCCTCGCCCCGTCGTCGCTGGCGCTTGAGCCTGTGGCTTCGGCAAGCTCAGCCACCGCACCATTGCCGGTCGCTGAGCTTGTCGAAGCGGAGCCTGTCGAAGGCAACGGCTGCGGTGGCTTCGGCAAGCTCAGCCACCGCCGCCGCCGAAGCTCAGCCACCGCCGCCGCCGCCAGCGCCTGAACCTGTCGAAGGCGCCTGGCCGGTTATCATGGGGCCTCTGGAAACCGACTCATGAAAATCGCCGTTATCTCGGACGTGCATGCCAATCTTCCCGCGCTTGAGGCCGTGACAGACCATCTGGAAGCGTGGCGCCCGGACCGGGTCATTGTCGCCGGCGATCTGGTGAATCGAGGCCCGCGCTCGCTCGAATGCCTGCAATTCGCGCAGCACAAAGCGCGTGTCGCCGGCTGGCGCCTCCTGCTGGGCAACCACGAGGAGTACGTCATGCGTCACGCCGACCCCGACGCGCCGCGCAGCGGGCCGGCGTTCGAGATTCGCCGCGCCTCTTACTTCACGTTTTGCCAGCTTGGTTGCAACGTGCGGCCCCTTGCCGCGCTGCCTTTCAGCATCAGTCTGGATTCGCCCGACGGCAGCGAAGCGCGCTTTACCCATGCCTCGATGCGCGGCACGCGCGATGGCATCTATCGGCGCACACCGGACGCAGAGGTGTTGTTGCAAGTCGGCGCGCCGCGACAAGACGGCGCCCTGCCGTCTGTGTTCTGCGTCGGCCACACGCACATGCCGTTTGCGCGCCGGGTCGGGGAGATGCTGACGGTCAATGCCGGCTCGGTGGGCATGCCGTTCGACGGCGACACGCGCGCCTCTTATGCGCAACTCGCCTGGCGTGATGGCGAGTGGTCAGCCGAGATTGTGCGGCTGGCCTATGATTTGGAGCGCGCCGATCGGGACTATGAAGAAACCGGCTTCCTCGAACAGGGCGGCCCGCTGGCGCGATTGATGCGCATCGAGCTGCGCACGGCGCACTCACAACTCTACCAGTGGGCGCAACGCTTCGAAGCGCCGGTGTTAGCCGGCGTCATGACGATGGAGGAATCTGTCGAAGAGTTTCTGGCGATGTAGCGGTGTATTAGCCTGTCAGGCGCTCGATCTGCTTCAGCCGCTCTTCGTATGGGTCGTCGCCGCGCCATTTTGTCGGGCGATCGGCGGGCGGCGCCGAAGGTGTTGGCGATGGCCTGGTCGGTGTGCCTTTGGGGGCACCCTTTCTGGTTCGCTTGTGCTGTGCGCCGGCTTTGCGCTCTGTCTGGGCCGCAATGTAGAAGTCAATCGCTTCGCGGATGAGTTCCGCCTGTGACACGCCGCGCGCTTTGGCGACGCGCTTCAGCCATTTGTGCTGGCGCTCGTCCAGACGCACCTGTTTTCGATCCATTTTGGGCATGCGGTAGCCTTTCCCGTTTGCGGGTGAGGATTAACTATACAACTTGAGCCGGGGAGGCGCGTGTCGCTGGGTTAGAATGCTTTTATGCAATCACAGCCTTCAGCTCAGGTGTCGGACTCATCA
>DAOTYS010000319.1:0-11936 GCA_034434575.1 Thermoflexales bacterium | reverse complement strand
AGCACCCGTCCGCCGGTCACGTCGTAGAAGCGGGGGACGAGGTTGATCACGGAGGATTTGCCGGAGCCAGTGCCGCCCAGAATTGCCACCGTCTGCCCCGGCTCGATCGACAGCGTCAGACCGTTCAACACCGGCGTAGCCGGATCGTCCGGGAACGCGAACGCCACGTTATCGAACTCGACCCGCGCGGGGCCTGCTGCGCTCCTGAGCGCGCCCCCGCCCTGCTCCGTTGCAGCGCCGGCTTGCGGCGCAGCATCGCGGATCGTCTCTTCGGCCTGCAAGATGGCCCACAGCCGGGGGATCGAGGCCACAGCCTGGCGCATGATGCTCACCAGCCAGCCGGTGATGCGCACCGGCCAGATGATCGACCAGATGTACCACGTAAACGAAAAGAACACGCCCAGGCTAAGCGAGCCTTCAACCAGCCGGATCGCGCCGACGGCCAGCATGACCAGAAACGACAGACCCGACACAAAATCCATCATCGGGAAAGCGCCGGCTTCCAGCCGGGTGCGATCCACATTGCGGGCGCGATTGAGCGCGTTCTGTTCGTCGAAGCGGCGCAACGCATACGGCTCGCGGGCAAACGCCTTGACCACGCGCACGCCGGCGATGTTTTCCTGCAGCACGGTCGTCAACCGGCCCATCTGCTCGCGCACCGCCGCCCAGGCGGGGTCGATCTTCAGGCGGAAGCGGACAATCGCAAGAATCATCAGCGGCATCGGCGCGAGCACAGCCAGCGTCAGTTGCCAGTCCAGCGTCAGCAAAATCACGAACGTGAGGAAAAAGGTCGCGCCCTCGGTGAGCATCGTGGTGAAACCCCAGGCCACAAACTGCTCGACAGCGTCCATATCGCTCAACATGCGCGACATGATCTGGCCGGTGGGCATGGTGGCGTGCCAGCTAAAGGGCAGATATTGCAGCTTGCGGTACAGGGCGTTGCGCAGGTCGCGCACCACGTCGGCCGCCACAATCCCTTGCAGCAGCGACTTGATGTAGCTGCCGGCGCTGAACAGGATGGCCGACGCGATCAGCAGGCCGCAATACAGGAGGACGGCGTCCATGTCCCGGCGGGCAATGCCCTGATCGACCGCCAGCCCGAAGAAATACGGTTCCAGCAGCACGCCGATCAGCGCGACGATGGACACGACCGCCAGCAGGACCAGCCGGCCCCGGTAGGGACTGACAAACGGCAGCAGTTTTTTTAATTCATTCATAGGGA
The DNA here is from genome assembly GCA_034434575.1 of Thermoflexales bacterium. Classification (GTDB taxonomy): domain Bacteria; phylum Chloroflexota; class Anaerolineae; order J036; family Brachytrichaceae; genus Roseilinea. Next base: position 10,714 of record DAOTYS010000319.1, on the reverse strand, counting down.
CACAATTGATGCAGATGACGCGCACAGCGCCCGGACGCGCAACAACAAAAAAAGCCACGAGCAGCGTTGTTGCTCATGGCCTCTCAAAAAATCTGCGTCTGGTCTCGGCGCTCAGATCTTTGCCGGCGGGATCGATTCGCCTTCCGCCGCAGCGAGGTTGGAGCAGGCATCCGTGAAGCTGCCGCTCAGCCGCTTCGTTTCGCGGTTATTTCTTCGTCGGATCATGCTCTTGTTCTCCTGAGACACGCGGATTCTAGCCGCGCCCGGCGCAAGTGTCAAATCGTTTGATGGGGCGATGCGGCGGGCATCCTGCCGCCTTGACAGGAGCAACCACCAATACTAAAATCAATATCGTTATCGATTTTGATAAAGTAGAGATGCCACAAAGATGGGACTGAAGAACTTTGAGGCGATCAACCACCCGGCGCGCATGCGCATCTTTCAGTTGCTGTCGCACCAATCATTATCCACACACCAACTGGCGCAGCAGCTTGGCCTGCCCCTCCCTTCAATCTATCGGCACGTCAAAAAGCTGTATGAAGCGGGTTTGCTGGTTGTGACGGCCACTTGTCAGGTGAACGGGATTGAAGAACGTTTTTACGCCTCGGTCGAAGGGTTGATCGATCCGGCGGAACTGGAAAAGCCGGGGGGACTGGAAAACTTCGCCAAACATGTGACCGTTTACGGCACAGTGGCAGCGCAGGCAACCGCGCAGTATGTGTTGCAGCGTGGCGCGCCTGACCTGGCGAACCTTGCCGTCCGCGACCACATTTTCTTCGCCACGGAAGAGGAATTCATCCGCCTGCGCGAGGCAATTTACGCCTTATTGCAGACGGCAGAACAGCAGGCGCCCGCGCCGGGGAGGATCAAACGGCGCTGGTTTGTCATGGCGCATCCGCTGACCACGACGCTTGATGACTCAAATCCGATGACTCAAATCAACACAAACAAGACTAAAGACGACTGTGGAGGATAGACAGAATGAAAGCAGAACAACAACCATTTGTGGATATGGCCAATGACGGGAAGAATGCCTGGTGGCGATACGCGCTGGGACTTCTGCTCACGCTGTTGCTCTGGATCATGGGCGCGGCCATCCTGACCGTTCCAATCGTTGAGGGGTCTGTCCCGGCGAATTCCAGCGTGGGGCTGGCGCTACAGCTGATGTCTTTTGCGCCAATGCTGTTGCTTCCGCTGCTAATGACACGCTGGCTGCACGGGCGCTCTGCCGGAACATTGTTAGGGCCGGCCAGACGACTGAACTGGCGGCGCATCGGCGCCGGCTTCATCGTATGGGTGGCGCTGGCATCGCTGGCGACTCTGGTCGATAACCTTCTGCATCCGGGCAATGTGCAGTTGAACCCGGACTTTGGCCGGGATGCGCTGCCAATCCTGATTGTCCTGGCGCTGACTCCGATTCAGACGAGCGCCGAGGAGATTCTGTATCGCGGCTATCTGTTGCAGGCGCTCGGACGCCTGACCCGCAACCAGCTGGTGTTGAGCGCCGTCAACGGCTTTCTGTTCACCCTGCCGCACCTGGCAAACACCGAAGCTCAGACCGCCGGCATTCTACTTGCCGGCTTGAACTGGTTTGCCAGCGGTTTTTTCTTCACCCTGATCACACTGCGCAGCGGCAGCCTGGACTATGCGCTGGCCATCCACGCTGCCAATAACCTGATGTCGTTCATTGTGTTTGGATATGTCGACTCCTCTTTTCCTGTGATCTCCCTGTTCATCAGCCAGGAGTTGCATCCGGTTGAGTCGCTCGTTTCGTATGTGGTCGCGGCAGCCCTCGCTTACTGGCTTCTGAACCGCAGGCCAGGCAATGCAGAGGCTTCCCCCGGCGTTGTCAAAACCCAGAATTGAAGATCAAGCAAAGGCGTGATTTCCATGAATGCTGCGCTTTCCCATCCCCTGCTCGATTTCTGGAATTTTCTGCGCCGTCCGCCTGCCGAACGGTTGACCGCCGGCATCGGGCAAAAACTGACGCTGGTCGTCTTGATTGTCGCGCTGGATATCCTGTTGTCGCTGATGACAACGCCGCTTGACCTGCTCGTTGAGGCCGGCGGATATGCCATCAAGAGCGTGCAAACCGAGTTCGACCCGCTGATGGCCCTGCTGGGCAGCGTCGTGGTTGCGCCGGTGAGCGAAGAAATCTATTTTCGGCTGGGGCTGGCGCCCAATCTCCTGTTTCTCTTCATCTCGCTGGTTCTGTCCACGGTGCTATACGCGCCCAAACTGTTTGCCGGTCTGTTCAGCGATGAAGCGTTGTACGTTGCCGCCAACGCGCTGTTCTATCTGGCGCTTTCGGCGGGAATCTGCCTTTTTTTCTGGGCGCGCGAGCGGCGCGGCCATCGCTACGCTGATTTTTTCAGTCGCCATGTGGGATGGTACTATTACATAGGCGCGCTGTTCTTTGCGCTGGCGCACCTCGGCAACTATGCCCAACAGCCCCCGCTTTGGGCAATGCTCATCCTTGTCCTGCCCCAGCTCATCGGCGGCGTGACCTTTGGCTATCTGCGCATTCGGCTGGGCTTCTGGTACGGCGTGCTGGCGCACATGCTGACGAACCTGCTATTCACGCTGGGCGACATGATGAACTTCTGGTTTGGGGAGTCCGGCGGCGTTGTCTGGCTGGTTGCGCTGATTATCGCGCCGCTGGCAGTTTTGGCAATGCCGCTTCTCGCAAACAGGCGCGCAAAGGAACTGCGCCGTGGAGCGGTTTCCCACGCAAGTGATCGTTAATGCGTTGGACTTGCGCGAACGCGCGCATGGGCAACGCGCTGAATGGCGCCGTGGCTCGTCGGCTGAGCTGGCTTCGACAGGCTTCGACAGGCTTCGACAGGCTTCGACAGGCTCAGCCGGCGAGACTTCTACTCATCTTTGAACAAATCTTCGAGTCCGCGCTCCCACACGTCCAGCGGCATGAAGGGCGTCTCGGTGAACTCCGCGCCCACCCTGGCCATAAACTCGTGAATGCCGAGCTGGGGCAGCCGGCCGTCGATCTCGTTGATCTTCTGCGCGATCGAAGCGGTCAGTTCGTTGCTGCGCCGTTCAAGGTCGGACAGGTCAAGCCCCAGCCTGAACATGTGATTGATCCGCCGCATCAGCTCGTGCCAGGCCTTGAAGTCATTCTCGATGCGCATGCCCTGCAGCTTGTCGGTCAGTTGTGAGAAGTCATAAGCCGGCACAAAGGCATACAGCGACACCAGCGGCACGCCGGCGGCCTCGGCGTGGTGCGCCATGTATGTGCCGATGCTGGCGCCGCCCTCGTAGTTCGAGAAGGCGACGGCGTAGTTCTCCAACTCCTCTTTCATGCCCGGCAAACTGTACACGCACGACACCGCCCGGTCGCGGTCATACGGCATCGCCCCATACACCCCGCCGACCACCACAACGCGCCGGACGCCCAGCGCCTTGACGGCGCTGAGAAACGCCTGCGCGTAGCGTTCACCGTTCATGTGCGGCTCGTGCCCCAGAAAGATGACCAGGCCGCGCTTGTCGTCGCCGGTGTAGTAGAACTCGTTCGTGTATGAAGACATGCTTTTGCGAAAGCCGTCTTCCAGCCTGACTTCCGGCCTTAGAAAGCCGTGTGTGCCCGGAATCTGGAAAAGGTAGAACCCGTGCGGCTCAATCTCGGCGATCTTCCGGGCGTCGGTCAGGTCGATGAGATAGCGGGGCAGTGTTGATGAGATGGCGCCGGCGTCTGCCCACTGGTGCCACCCGGCGATCATGTAGATCTCGTCTGCGCGAGGCTTTTCGTAGATGCGGACGCCATCCGCGCGGATGTCATCCGCGTTGACCTGCTCATCCATGTTGCATCCCCTTTCCCTGATCCGCGCCGGCTCCGGCGCGGGAAACACAGCCGTCGCCGGCTTGGCTTCGTGAATTCTTATCAGTGTAGCGGCGCTTCCTGAGTGATTGCCGAACGCAGCATGATGGAAGCGTGATGAGCGCGCACACCGGCGCTGCCGCCAGAACGGCGCTCAGCGCCGCCACTCCCAGGCGTTCCAGGTGACGATGCCAAACCCGGCGTAGCGCAGCCCCGCCACGTCACGCGCCGGCAACACCCACACCGGCGAATACAGGGGCACAATCAGTGCCGCATCGGACACCGCTGCCAACGCGGCCGCGATGGCCTGGGCGCGCCCCTGTTCCGAGATGACGCTCTCCCCTTCCTCAGCTTCGGCCATCAGGGCGTCGGCCGCCGGGTCGCAATAGCCGCCTGCATTGCCCTGTGCCGGGCTGTGGTTGTTCTGGTCGGGTATGCTGGCGCAGTCCAGGGCGCCCCTGAACCCCGCCAGAGACGGCGCCTGGAACATCGCCGCGTCGAAATCGCGCGTGAGCAAAATGCCGCCCGCCTCGTAGGGCGCGAACAGCTTACTCGCTTTGCCCAGTCCGCTGACGATGCGCAGATCGACGGCAAAGCCGGCTGCCGCCAGTTGTTTTTGCGCGATCTGGCTCAAGGCGTTGCGCGGCGCGCGCTCATTCGTCACCAGGGTAAGCTGGAGCGTTTGCGTGATGACCTGGCCATTGGGTTGCTGCGCCGGCCTGACACACGGCCACGCATCGCACTGCCAGCCGGCCTCTTGCAGCAGCGCGCGCGCCTGCGCCAGATCGTGATTCACGGCCAGCGCGTTGGGGTCGACGCCATAGAACAGGCCAGCTGGGTCGAGCGCCAGCGGCGCAGTGACCAGCCCGGTGGCCGGGTCGGCCAGCATGGCTTGGGGGTCGATTGCCAGTCGCAGCGCCTGGCGCACGTTCACATCGTCCAGCGGGGGGCGGCTGAGGTTGAGCATGATCTGCTCGAAGACCGGCATGGGCAACACAAATGACGCGCGCAGCAGCGCGTCGAAAGCCGGCGCGTCGAGGGCCGAGCGGATCGATTCCGCGGGCAGCGGCTGGCTGAGCTGCGCATCGCCGCGCAGCACCCACCGGGCGGCCGCAGCCTCGTCGGGCGCGAATTTAAAGATGATGCCCGGCGTATTGCCGGCCGGCTCCAGCGGAAAGGGCTGCGCAGAGCGCGTCAGGGTCAGATCGGCGCCTTTGTTCCAAGACACGACTTCAAATGCCCCGTCGCCCACCGGCCGGCTGGCAAACGCGCTGTTCAGTTGATCGCGCGCCGGCACATCGGCCAACAGATGCGCAGGCAGCCAGCGCGCAACCGCCCAGTAGCGCGCGTCGGACAATGGCGCGGTCTGCCGGGCATAACGGGCGTAATCGCCCTGCTGGCTGAAGTAGTCGAACGCCACCTCGCCCTGCAGGGCGCCGGACGCGGCCGCGCGCGCCTGAGCTGCGCTCATGAAACGCGCCACGATCGTGCGGTCGTCCGGCGCCGTCATGGCGAAGATTTTCTGCGCCAGCGGATCGCGCACCTGGGCTTCGGGCGCCATGACCAGTTGCCAGGCATACACCGCGTCGCGGGCGGTCACCGGCTGGCCGTCGGTCCAGCGCCAGCCGGGGCGAATGCGAAAGGTCACTTCGAGATGGCGGTCATCACCCTCGCCCACAAAACGGGCGTCGCCGTTTTCGAGCGTTGGCACGCGCTCGCAACCCAGGGCCACCGGCGCGCCGGTTTCGTCCTGGCCAATGCATCCCACGAAAATGGGGGCCAGCGCCGTGCGCGCGACCTGCGCAGTCGCATACAAAGGATGCAGTGTTTGCGGCTCGCCGATGACGGCCATGACAATCGGCTGAGGGGGCGGCGTGGGCGAGGGCGCCGGCGTGGGGGTGGGCGTCGGAGTCGCCGTCACAGTCGCCCCCGCCGCAGACTGCGCCGGCAGGTCGAACACCGTCGCTTTCAAAACAAGGGTGGGCGTCTCGGGCGGCGCGCCGCCGGGCGCGGCAGATGGCGCGCGCGACAGTTCCGAACAGCCGGCCATGGCCAGCGCGCACGCCATCAGAGCAAATGCTGCGCCGCGCGCAGGCTGGGAGATTGAAATTCGATTATGCGTCATCCGTGGCCTGTCCTTCGTCTTTTCGTGCGCAGTTCCGACTGCTCCTGACGCCAGCGGGCAATCGCGGCGTGATTGCCGCTGAGCAGCACATCGGGCACGCGCCAGCCGCGAAACTCGGCCGGGCGGGTGTAGTGGGGATATTCGATCATGCCGTTGGCGTGAGACTCGTTCTCCGGCGCCCACTCTGGGAGCACACCCGGGACCAGCCGCGACACAGCATCGATGATGACCATGGCCGGCAACTCGCCGCCGGTCAGCACGTAGTCGCCGATGCTGATTTCGTCGGTGCACAAATGTTCGCGCACCCGCTCGTCCACGCCCTCGTAGTGGCCGCACACCAGGGCGATGCGCGGGTGTTGCGCCAGTTCGCGCGCCACCGCGTGGGTGAACAGCCGGCCGCCGGCGGACATCAAAATGATCGGGACGCCTTCGACGCCGGCCAGCACCGACTCGACCGCCGCAAAGATCGGCTCCGGCTTCATCACCATGCCGCCTCCGCCGCCATAGGCATAGTCATCCGTAATCTGATGTTTGTCTGTGGCGTAGTCGCGGATGTTGTGCGTATGCAGTTCGACCAGCCCCGCGTCTATGGCGCGCCGCACAATGCTTTCCGCAAAGGGGCTGACAAACATGCCGGGGAACAGGGTGAACACATCAAAGCGCATGGGGATATGGCGCGCAATGCGGATCGCGTATGGCGTATCACGTATTGCGTATTGCGTATTGCGTATTGCGCACTGCGTATTGGGGGCGTGATTCGGCGTGGGCGTCATGCAGCGCGCTGTTTACTTGGCGCGCGGCTTCGCCTGGCCGGCCCGCTTCTCCCGCTCCAGACGCTGCACGAAGTCGAGCGGATGGCTGATGGCAGCCGGAATAATGCGCACTTCCACGCCCTTCGCCACCTCGATGCGGGCAATGTCCTCATCACGATTGAGGTAGGTCAGCTTGCCAATAACGCCCCCTACCGTGACGATTTCCTCGCCGATCTTGAGATCGCTGACAACCTGCTCCTGGTTTTTGCGGGCGCGGTTCTGGGGCAGGACCACAATGACCCACACCAGCAGAAACACAAACGCTACCGTCGAGAAAAAGACGACTATGGCGAAACCTGCATCCATTGAAACTCAATCTCCATCATTACTGGCGTGAACGCCCTGGCGACACAGCGTTGCGCGCGGTAAACCTGTTCAAATCTGATCCGAGGCTCATGGGGAACCGCCTGCAACATCGCTAATCGTTATCTGGCGGCGCTGATGGCGCTGATGGGCTTTGTTTGCAAGACATTATACTTGGATAGAAGAGCAGACCGATGACACAACGCAAATACGGGGCGCTGCGCTTTGTGGCCTTCGCGTGCCACGTGCTGGCATGGGTGTCGATCATTTTGGGCCTCTTGAGCGCCCTGGGCATCTTTCTGGCCGGCGCCTTCGGCCTGTTCGATCTGGCGCCGCCGGGCCAAGCCGCCGGTGGGCCGATGGCAAGTCTGATCTCCGGCATCATCGGCGCCCTCGCCAGCCTGCTCGTGGGTGCCATCCAGTTTGTCGGCTTTCTGGCGGCCAGCCAGATGATCTATGCATTGATCGACATCGAGCAGAACACCCGCGCCATGGCCGATGCCCTGCAGCGCCTGCTCGCGCTTCAGTTCGCCCCTCCGACCGATGTCGTCGCAACGGCGGACGCCGCCCCTTTGAGCGACGGCCCTCCGGTGGATGCAACTCCAGTCAGCCAGCCGGCAGAACCGACCATCACCACCGCCGCTCCACCGTCAGTATAATCGCCGATCATAGGAACTTGAATGCGTTATGACAATCGCCGCCGCCGGCCAGGCGATCCGCGCGGTGGATATCCGCCTCGACCCGACAGGGGCATGTTATCTGCGCTGGCCGGGGCTTCTCGCTACATCACGCACCTGATCATTTTGCTCATCACGGTGGCTGCGGTGCTGCTGGCTACGACCCAACTGCCCGGCCTGGCCGGCGATCAGAGACAGGCCCAGGATGAAGCCGCGCGCATCAACCCCAATCAGCCCGGCGTGCTGCCGATACCTCAGCGCGGCGATGGGGCCGCAACCAGCAGCGAGGATGCGATTGTTCGCAACTTCGCGCCGATGACTGAATCGGGGCAGGCCGGCGACAACGCGCGCCCCGAAGCGCCGGCGCGAGGTCTGATTTACTACTCTGTTCAGGCCGGCGACACCCTGTTTGGCATCGCCGGCGCTTTCGGCCTGACGCCAGAGACAGTCTTGTGGTCCAATTACAAGGCGCTCAAAGACAACCCCGATTTGCTGTCGATCGGCATGGAACTGGTGATTCCGCCGTCGAATGGCCTGGTGGTGGAGGTGGAAGCCGGCGACACGATCGAAGGCATCGCCCGGCGCTTTCAGGTGTCCCCCGAATCCATCGTCGAGCAGCCGGTCAACAAACTCAACAGCGTCAATCAGTTGCTGCAGGTGGGCCAGGAACTGTTCGTGCCCGGCGGACAGCGCGAAACCGTGATCTGGCAGGTGCCCAAGCCTGTGCAGGTCAGCCGCAACCCGGTGACTGGCGTGTCTGTTTACCGGGTCGGGCGCTGTGGCGAGGTCGCCATCCCGCCATTGGGCACGGGCCGTTTCATCTATCCGACTAACCGGCGCTACCTGTCGGGCTACAACTTCAGCAGCTGGCATCCGGGTCTGGATTTCGCCGGCCGGCTGGGCGAACCGATCTACGCCGTAGACAGCGGCACTGTGATCTACGCCGGCTACTCGCTCAACGCCGCCGGCGTCCCGGTGGGCTACGGGCAATATGTGGTGCTCGATCACGGCAACGGCTATCAGACACTGTACGCCCACGCCAGCCAGCTCTATGTGGGCTGCGGGCAACAGGTGCTTCAGGGGACGGTGATTGCCGCGATCGGCTCGGTTGGCCGATCCACCGGCCCGCACTTACACTTCGAGATTCGGGCCGGCGGCCAGGCGATCAATCCCTGGAGTGTGCTGCCGGCCCCCTAGATTCAGGCGCGCAGCGCCTGCGCATAGCTGCCTGTGCGCCGCAGATGCGCCGCAGATGCGCCGCATCGCGGGTTGCTTACGCCACTGTACTATACTCACTTCTCAAGGCTCTACCGTGTTACCGACGCAACAACGAAACACACTCACTCTCATCCAGGACCCGGCGCAGGTGATCACACGCGCGCGCGCGACACGGCGTCTACTCCGGCAACACCTTCGCTCAGAGGAGATTCGCTGGCGTCTGCTGGTGCTTATCAGCCGCTACACCTCGCACATCGCCATCGTGGGTGTGGCGCTCCTGGCGATCTTCCTGGCCGGCGCACAGGCAACCGGTTCTGCCGCCGGCCCCAGGTCGTTCGCTCCAGCTCAGCCAGCGTCGGGCTTACCGGCAGAATCAGATGGCCGCACAACCGATGCCCCGGCTTCTGGCGCCCTCGCACTCCCCCCTGGCGGGATGCAAATCTACGCGGCAATTAACAACCAGGATGGCGGGTTGCTCTCGCGTCTGGCTGTAGTGGACACCACCAGGCCCACCGAGGCGCGCGCCGGCATCATCACCTACACTGTCCAGCCGGGCGACACCGTTGAAGCGATTGCGGTGCGCTTCGGTCTGCAACCCTCGACCCTGGTCTGGTCGAACGAAGCCGTTGAAGAGACGCCTGATCGGTTGGACATCGGCCAGGTGTTGTACGTGCTGCCCACAGATGGCATCTGGTATACCGTGCAGGCGGAGGACACGCTGGAGAGCATTGCCTCTAAATTCAAAGCAAAGGTGGAGGACATTGTCGCCTCGCCGCTGAACGGTCTGTCAAACGCCTCGAACCTGCTGCCAGGGCAGAAAATCGTCGTCCCAAAGGGTGTCAAACCCTTTGTGCCGCGCCCGGCCCAGCAGCCGACGAATGCGTATGCAGCCGGGGGCGCCTACACCGGCGCCCCCATCAGGGTTGCGGCCAGCGGCGCGTTCCAGTGGCCGACCAATGGCCACATCTCGCAGGGGTATTGGTGGGGACATCAGGCTGTAGACATCGCCAACGCCGTTGGCGTGCCGATTGCTGCGGCCGATAGCGGCTACGTCAGCTTTGCCGGGTGGGACGGCACCGGCTATGGCTACATGGTGATGATCAACCACGGCAATGGCTTTGTGACCGTATACGCCCACCTCAGCGCCTATTACGTTGACCCCGGCCAGCCGGTTGCGCGCGGCCAGATCATCGCCGCCATGGGCAGCACGGGTCGTTCCACCGGCCCGCACCTGCATTTTGAGATTCGATACGGCGGCGTGCTACAGAACCCCTTGTACTATCTGCCATAGCCGGCAACTGCCGCACCGAGGCGCCTGAGCCTGTCGAAGGCACCGTCAAAGGGCATCGTCTACAATAGCGCCCGTGCCTGTGCTACTTCTGATCCGACACGCAACCAACGATTTCGTGAAAACCGGCCGGCTGCCGGGCCAGAGCGCCAACATCCACCTCAACGACGAAGGCAGGGCGCAAGCCGAGTCGCTGGGCCGCTTTCTCAAAGATCGCAAGCTGGATGCCGTCTACGCCAGCCACCTCGAGCGCGCCATCGAGACTGCCTGGCGCGTGGCTGCTCCGCACGGTCTCAGCATCGACATCCGGCCCGACCTGGCCGACACCGACACGGGTGACCTGACCGGCCGGCCCACCAAAGACCTGGGCGATGCGCCAGATACCCGCGAGCTATGGCAGGTCGTTCAGTCCAGGCCATCCGAAGCCAGCTTTCCCAATGGCGAATGCCTGGCCGACAT
>DAOTYS010000318.1:0-3433 GCA_034434575.1 Thermoflexales bacterium | reverse complement strand
ACCGAAGAGATCAAGTACGACGAATTCCTGCAGATGGCCAAAGAAGTCAAAGCCAAGATCGATGCCAGCCTGTTCGTGCAGGAAGAGACAGTGGACGGACAGGGCAAGCTGATGTTCACCGTGCCGTTCTATTCGTTGGGCGGCAACTTCACCGATGAGACCGGCGAACAAGTGCTGGTAGACAGCGAGATCGGCATCCAGGCCATGGAATACGCCAAGCAGGCCTGGGACACCGGCGCCGGCCTGAACGCGGGCTGGTTCTCGCCGCCGTACTGGGGCGCCATCAAGGATGGCAAGCTGGCCGGTACCTATTCTCCGCCCTGGATGCGCGGCTTCTTCCAGACCGAAGTGACCAGCCCCGAGCAGGGTCAGGGCAAGTGGCGCAACCAGCTTGTGCCCATTTATCCCGGCGCTGTGGCGCGCACCAATGTGTGGGGCGGGGCAACGCTGGTCTCCTTCTCCACCAACCCGCAGCCCGATCTGGTCAAGGCGTTCATGGAGTTCACCTTCTGCACGATGGAAGGCGCGCAGGTCACCGGTGATTGGGGCATCATCCCGCCCTACCTGCCGTGGCTCAAGTCCGAGTTCAAGAACACCAAACAAACGCTGTTCGAGGCCGGCTGGGACTGGACGGGCCAGATCGTCAAGGCGCTGGAGCAAATGCGCACCGACTTCTACCGCATGCCGGGCTATGGCATTGCCGATGCCGCCATGGCCAAGTTCATGCCGGCCATCCTGAAGGGCGAAAAGTCGGTCAAGGACGGCATGAAGGAATATGGCGACTACGTGCGCAGCGAGAACGCCAAGCTGCTCGAGTCACTGAAGTAAGCGACTGCTCTGCGCGCAGCCGGCGGCGCTGCCGGTCAAGCAAGCCGGCTGCGTTTCTGACCGCGACCGTTGAGCGAGCGCAACTGAGCGAGCGCAACTGAGCGAGCGCAACCGCCAGGATTGCCATGCCGGCCCGCCGCGGCCTGGCGCTCCTGGCGGTTGGTTTATCATGCAGGCATCGCCCCCTGGCGATTCAGAGTTGTGAGAGGTATGGTTTAGTATGGCAAGAGCCGCCCCTTTGCCCACTTCCCCGCGCCCCGCTTCTGTTGGCCGGCGGCAAGACGCGCGCAGCGTGTTGCGCGAGATGTGGAAGCATCGCACGGACTATCTGTTCATCTCGCCCTTCTACATCCTGTTTGCCGTCTTCGGCGTCTACCCCCTGCTTTTTGGCATCCAGCTCAGCCTGTCACGATGGCAGCCCGGCCGGGACATGACGTGGGTCGGTTTGCAGAACTACCAGACGCTGATTTTCACCGACCCGGAGTTGGGCCGGGCCTTGTTGAACACGCTGGCCATGCTGCTGTGGATTCTGCCGACCGGCCTGGGCGGCGCGCTGATCCTGGCTGTCATGCTGAACGCCAGGCGCCTGGTTGGACGCAGCTTCTTCCGCACCCTGTTCTTTCTGCCCTTCGTCACCTCGCAGGTCATCGTCGCCATCGTCTTCCAGCAACTGCTCGACAAGAACTACGGCTGGGTCAATTTGCTGCTGGCCAGACTGGGCATCGGGGCAGTTCCCTGGCTGACGGAAACCATTCCCGCGCAGATCTCCATCACCCTATTGCTGCACTGGATGGGCATCGGCACCAACATCCTGATTTTCCTCGGCGCGCTGCAATCCATCGACCGCGAGCTGTACGAGGCTGCCGAGATCGACGGCGCGACCAGCGCGCAGCAATTTTTCAACGTCACCTTCCCGCTCATCCGCCCCGTCATGTTGTTCATGGTCATCACGGCCACCATCGGCCTGATCAATCTGTACGCGCCGGTGAAGTTGCTGACCGGCGGCGGGCCGGAAGGCACGACCATGACGCTCTTCATGCGCATGATTGACCTGATGACCTCCGTCCGTTACGGCGAGGGCGCCGGCTTTGGCTTCATCATGGGCGGCATCGTGCTCCTCATCACTCTGATTCAAATGAAGTTCCTCAGCGGCTGGTGGACCGTGGAAGGCAAACTCAAGCAATAGGAGCGATGCGGCGACTATGGCAACAGTAACCGTTCCCGTCTCGACCAAACCGGTTGTCAAGACCAGGCGCGCGCTGAGCGCCCGGCAGGTTCTCAGCTACGGCTTGCTCTATGCGTTCCTGGTTGCGCTGTCCATCATCTTCCTCTTCCCGTTCTATTCGATGGTCATCGGCTCGCTGATGCCCAAAGAGGAATTGTTCCGCCTGTACCCGGTGTTGTGGCCGCCCGACGGCCCCACACTCACCGCGTACCGCCTGCTGCTCAAGATTGACGTCACCACCACCATCCAGAACCTGGAGCGATTCCACATCCTGCGCTACATTTTCAACTCGCTGCTGGTGGCCACCGTCGCCGTCGCGCTGCAGGTTTTCTTCAACACCCTGGCCGGCTACGTGTTCGCCAAGCGCCAGTTCCCCTTCAAAAACCAGTTGTTCGCGTTCATCCTGCTCACCATGCTCATGCCGACGGCGATCAACTTTGTGCCGTTCTACATTCTGATCGGCCGGCTGGGCTGGATGAACACCTACCTGCCGTTCTGGATTCCCGGCGCCGCCACTGCATTCGGCATTTTCATGATGCGGCAGTTCATCGTGTCCACCATTCCCGATGAATTGATCGATTCGGCCACCATCGACGGCGCATCGCAACTCGTGATCGTCACGCGCATCGTCATGCCCATCATGGCCGGCGGCATGGTTGTGCTGGGCATCCTCGGTTTCGTCGGCGTGTACAACGAGTTCGTGCTGTCCTCGCTGATCCTGAAAGACAACGACATCCGCACGGTGCAGGTTGCTCTGGCCAACTTCAAGGGCACCAGCATCCGCGCGCCCATGTACGACCTGATGTTCGCCGGCAGCGTCATGGCCACTATTCCACTCCTGCTGGTGTTCTTCATCTTCCAACGCAAGATCATCCAGGGCATCATGTCTGGCGCGATCAAGGGATGACAGCCAGCGCATCATCACCGGACGTATGCGCCCCCGCTCCCGCGCGGAGCGGGGGCTTTTTTGCCCCCGGCCAGGGTCAGAGGATGACGTTGGGGTACGATGGGCGCGTCTCACTCCCTGCGAACCGAGGATGTTCCGATGACCAGGTTGAACGTGATCGAGCGCGAATCGCCTCAGACCGCATCTGGCGTGACATTTGAGCGTCTGTTCGAGGCTGAACAGGCCGATGTGCGCGAACGCTATCAGCGTTTCCTGCTGATTCTGCTTGCCGTCCTTGCCTGGATTGCTGCGTTGCGCTGGACTGTGCTCAACAGCGCCCCCGGCGGCTCTGCCACCCATTGGCCGGCCATGCTTGCCCTGCTGGCCACGCTTGGCCTGGCCTGGGGCCTGCGTCGTCAAACACGCCCGGCGCTCGTGACATCCCTGGCCGGCCTGGCGGCCACCATTACCCTGGAAGGCTGGTTCAATCCCGG
>DAOTYS010000317.1:0-1740 GCA_034434575.1 Thermoflexales bacterium | reverse complement strand
CGGACAACGATCTCCTCCACGCCGTACTCAATGATGGCGCTCACCGCCGGCCGTTCTGCAACCACCTCAACAAATGCCAGCCGCGCGCCATCCGGCGACCACATCGGCCAGTTGTAGGCGGTCACGCGCCGGCTGGCTTCTGAACTGCCATTCGCTTCCCGCGTGATGTTGACGGCGCTGCGGCCGGTCTGGTCGGTTACGAGGATATTGCCCGCCTCGTCAACGATGGCAATTCGCCCCGAACGACGCTCAAAAAGCGCGGCCAGATCGTTTTGAGGCAGGCGCACCTGCTGCGGCAACTCGATTCTCGGCGCGCCGCCCTGGGGCGCCGCGCAGGCAGCCAGCAACAAGCCGGCGATCACGTAGGCCATCGCGCGCATTGCACGGTTCACACGCATAGCCCACCATACCATTGCTGGATGAGCCAATGCTGAGCGGCGCGCGCGACAGCAAGCCCGATCGGCGCTATTGAGCCGGCTCCATCTCGTAGGTGAAATGCGCGATCTTTGGCGCCGCAATTCGCAGATAGTCGGCAGTGGCCAGTTTGATGGCGTCGCTGTGCGATCCCGCCTGAAAGACGATATAGGGCTGATCTGCCAACGACCGTTCGAGGTAGGTCTGCATCTTGTACAGGCAGCCAAACGGGGGCATGGCGCCCACATCACAATCAGGGAACGCGCCACGGAATTGATCCTCATGCGCGCGCCGGACCTCCTGCGCGCCCAGGTATTCCTTCACGCGCCGCAAGTCGACGCGCAGCGACGCCGGCAAAACAAACATGACCAGCGTTCCGTCCACAGCGGCGATGAACACCTTGGCCACGTGGCGGCCCTTCTCGCCCAGAGCCGCCGCAACCTCCTGGGCCGTGTACGCGGTGGCGTGATGCTGCACCTCATACGCCGCGCCGTGCTCGCCTAAATACTGCTTGAGTCGCTCCAGACACGCCTGCATTTTGACCTCCTTCGCGGCAAGCCAAGAAACAGAAAACCAGCCGCGACCCGCTCAGCGGGCATGCGCGACTGGTTTGTGCTCCATCTTCACGGCCGCCTCCACATCCATCAAGGACACGGATACATGGATAGACAAAGCGCCGACGACGTCGATACCAGTTATAACACAGCTATTCTGCACTGACACAAGGAGAGCGCGATGCACCCCCTTCGAGTCGCCATTCTCGGCCAGGGCCGCAGCGGCCGCGACATACACGGCCACTGGCTCCGGCAAGTCCCTGAAGCGTTTCAGATCGTCGCCGTCGTAGATCCGCTCGAAGAGCGCCGCGAGCGCGCCCGGCAGGAATACGCCTGCGACGTGTTCGAGGATTACCGGGCACTGCTGGATCGAACCGGCCTCGACCTGGTCATCAACGCTGCGCCCAGCCATCTGCACGTCCCCATTACCCTCGATCTGCTGTCGCGCGGATTCAACGTGCTGTGCGACAAGCCCCTTGCCCGGCGCGTCGCCGAGGTCGATGCATTAATCGCCGCCGCACAGCAGTCCGGCGCGACACTGGCGATTTTCCAGCAAAGCCGCTTTGCGCCGTACTATCGCAAGCTGCGCGAGGTGATCGATTCCGGCGCGCTGGGCCGCATCATTCAGATCAGCATTGCCTTCAGCGGCTTTGGCCGGCGCTGGGACTGGCAGACCTTGCAGGAGTTCAACGGCGGCAACCTGCTGAACACCGGCCCGCACCCGCTCGACCAGGCGCTGCAACTGCTCGGCACAGATGATATGCCACGGGTA
>DAOTYS010000316.1:0-2485 GCA_034434575.1 Thermoflexales bacterium | reverse complement strand
TTCCAGGCCCAGCGCCACTTCCATGGATAGGGCACCACCTGCGGCGTGTAACTGGTGCGCTGGGCGTTGTGGGCATGTTGGCTCCATTCAGTGGGCAGCGCACCACCCCCACCGCGGATGACCGGCATCCAGTTGCGCGGGGTCAGCGTGGCCTGTTGGGCCGGCGCCGCCAGCGGACCCACTGCCTGCAATGGAGCCGTGGCCGCCGCGCCCCAGCCGGCCACCGCCAGCAGCAGCCCTGTCAACACAATACTCATCACTGGTTTAGTCTTCATAGCGCCTCCTCAGGTTCGACACCACACGATAGGCGGGTCGAAATAAGCCCACAAACATACACTTTTTCTAATCAAAAGAGATTACAACGCGCGCGCCAGGTAGTACAATTGATGCTGTGCATGGAATTGTTGATCGGTTTGAGTCTTGCCCGGAGCGGTCAGGGTGATCGTAGCCCTGAAACCCAAACATCGACAAGCCTGTTTTGATCCATTTTCGATCATCGTTTGGTCAAGCCGGGGGGCGCCGACGGCCGGCTGGCCGTTCAGCGATCGATCCAGCGCCGACATCGAAGGGGTTCGCGCTCAGCGTCGAGGACAGAGAAATGTCGAGAACAGATCGTGTCAAGACCGGCGCGCAAAGCCGGCAGACCGAACTCTACAGTGTCACATCGATCCGCGCGCTGCTGCGAGCCTGGCACAACCCGGCTGCGCTGAGAAAGCATCCGCTGTTGAGTAGCCGGCTGGTGCAACAGCGACAGAGACAGAGCGGCGAAGGCGATCTGGCCGCGCTGCGTCAGATTGTTGAGGAGGCGATCGCGCATCTGCGCCCGTCCGGGCCGAACACCGATCCAGCCGACCGCGCCTGGCGCAGTTATCGCGCCCTGACCGGCTGTTTTCTGGAAGGTCGGGCATTGCGCGAAGTCGCCGCTGAACTGTGTGTGGAAGAGGTGACCTGCCGGCGCGCCCTGCGGCAGGCCCTGGAGGCGCTGGCCGACACGCTACGCAAAGCCGACGCGCGCCTGGAAAGCCGCCCGATGACGGTCGCGCCGGCGCCCCACTACCCCGTGCACACAGCCCCGCCCCTCCATGGGCCGCTTGTCGCCCGCGAGGAGGCGCTGCGCCAGATCGAATCGTTGCTCAGCTTCGGCTGCCGGCGCATCGCCGTGCATGGCCTGCCCGGCGTTGGCAAAACGCGCCTGCTGGCCCAACTGGCGCATTCCGCCACCGTGCGCGCCCTGTTTCCCGACGGCGTGCTGTGGGCCGGCCTGGGGCCGCATCCCGATCTGCCCGGCATTTTGATGCAGTGGGGTCTGGCCCTCGGCCTGAGCCAGAATGACTTGAGCCAGATCGCCCAGCCCCAGGCGCGCGCGCAGGTCCTGCGTCAGCAGAGTGCCGGCCGTCGCATGCTGCTGGCGCTGAACGATGTATGGCAACTCGATCACACCCTGCCGCTGCTGATCGGGGACGAGGGCTGCGCAGTAGCGATCTCCACCCGCCGGCCCGATCTGGCCGCCGATTTCACCGAAGGGCCGGGATGCCTTCACCTGCCCGAATTGAGCGAGACCGACAGCCTGCGCCTGCTGAAGTGGCTGGCCCCGGAGGTCAACGAGCGTTTCCCGGAGGAGATGGCCCATCTGGCCCGCGCCAGCGGCGGCCTGCCGCTGACCCTGACGCTGATTGGCCGTTTCCTGTGCCACGAGTCGCACGCCGGCCAGACGCGCCGCATCCACGCCGCCCTGCGACGCCTGCGCAACCCGGACGCACGGCTGAGCCTGACCCTCCCGCCGCTCGAAGCGCCGCCCGATTGCGCCGACCGGCCACTCTCGCTGCATGACGTGCTGAGTCTGAGCCTGGGCAGCCTGAAGGCCAAACAACGGCAAGGACTGATGGGGTTGGCGATCCTGCCACCCAAGCCAGCGACATTTGATGAGCCGACTGCAATCGCGCTGCTCGACGCGGTGATGCGCTGCGCTGAAGATGATGAACACATCGGCCTGGCCGCCCTCGACGCGCTGGTGGACGCCGGCCTGGTCGAGCATCAGCAAAACGCCTACAGTTTGCACCCCGCCATCACAGAGGCGTTGCTGGCGCACGAAGAACCGGCCGCGCATCAGGCGCGCCAGGTCGCGCGCCGGGCGCTGGTCAAACACATTGGCCAGCAGGCGCGCCAAAGCGGGGACTGCGCGCAGCTGCCACTCGCCGCCTGGCCGCTGATCCTGGCCGGCGTCGAAGCTGCCGTGGCGCTGGGCGAGCCGGCGATGGCCGCCGAACTGAGCGAGGCCGTGTCTGAATGCCTGCTACTGCGCGGGCGCGCCGATCTGGCCGAGTCGCTGCTGCAAACTGCCGAAGCCGGGGCCGGCCGACTGACCACCTACGCCCGCAGCCTGATCGAGATTCAGCGCGGCTGGCTGCTGCTCCAGCGCGGCGAAGTCAAGCCAGCCATTGCGCATCTGGAAGCAGCCGCTGCGAACACCCAGAGCGCCGCCCCG
>DAOTYS010000315.1:0-4846 GCA_034434575.1 Thermoflexales bacterium | reverse complement strand
CCCATGAACCGGCGGTTCACCACAGCGGATGAAAATGCCGCAAGCGGTGGCATGACCGGGCTTGTGGGCGCATTTTCACCGGAGTTGCCCATGAACCGGCGGTTCACCACAGCGGATGAAAATGCCGCAAGTGGTGGCATGACCGGGTTTGTGGGCGCATTTTCACCGGAGCTGGTATGTCCTATTTAACATAATTTTATCCTAGTGTTGACCTACTTTTGTCCTTGACAGCATTCTGGGTTCGCAATATGCTCTCTTTGCGGGTACCGAGTAGCCTGTATATCAGGAGTTGCCCATGAACCGGCGGTTCACCACAGCGGATGAAAATGCCGCAAGCGGTGGCATGACCGGGCTTGTGGGCGCATTTTCACCGGAGTTGCCCATGAACCGGCGGTTCACCACAGCGGATGAAAATGCCGCAAGCGGTGGCATGACCGGGCTTGTGGGCGCATTTTCACCGGAGGCTGCGCATGAAAGCCATTCATGTGGGTAGTCGTGAGTTGAAGAACCGCCTGAGTCAGTATTTGCGCCGCGTCAAGGCCGGCGAGACTGTGATCGTCACCGAGCGTGGGAAACCAGTCGGTCAAATCGTGCCTATCCAGGGGGACATGCAGGAGCGGTTGAGATTCTTGTCGGCGGCCGGCGTGCTGGACTGGGACGGCCGGCAGGCGCCCCCGTATCGGCCAAAAGCGGTCAATCGCAGCAGTCGGTTGCTCTCGGATCTGGTTGCCGAGGAGCGGGAATGATTCTATACGCCGACACCAGCGCGCTAGAAATACGTGCGAGAAGCCGGCTCTGAAGCCGTGCTGACGTATTTTGCCGGCTTTGAGACAACGGCTACGGCAGCATTGACGCTGATAGAGATGGCGGCGGCCCTGACTAAGGCGGCCCGTATGGGCTGGGTGGACGAAACTGCCAGCCAAAAAACCTGGAGAGATTTCCTCGCGCACTGGCCGGCCTATATCCGCATGCCGATCTCTGCCGGAGTGGTCGAGCGCGCTGCCCGTCTGGCTTGGACGCATGGCTTGCGGGCATATGATGCCGCCCACCTGGCCTGTGCCCAGGTCTGTCTGGAGGTGGTTGGGGAAGAGTTGGTGTTTGCCTGCTATGACCGCCGGCTGCGCGCAGCGGCAAGCGCCGAAGGATTGCGCGTCTGGCCGGAGGATGATCTCTGATCTGGCGTCAGTAGACGTATCTTCGCGGAGGTGTGTGTGAAATTCGGGCTTGGTCTGTATGGAAACATGTTGAACGCCGAGAACTTCCGCTTTGCGCGGCAGGCCGGCGCGACGCACATCGTGGCGCACGTGGTCGGCCATTTTGGCGCGTTGACCGATGCGGCCAAAGATGAGCGCCTGAAGGGTTTTGGCATCTCCCGGCCAGACGGCGAGATCTGGACGTATGAAGGCATGCGCGATCTGCGCAAGGCCATCAACGCCGAAGGGCTGGAGCTGGAAGCCATCGAAAACTTCGAGCCGGCCCACTGGTATGACGTGCTGCTCGACGGCCCGCGCAAGCGCGAACAGATGGAGCGCCTGAAGCGCATCATCCGCGACATGGGCCGGGCCGGCATTCCCGTTATGGGCTACAACTTCAGCTTTGCCGGTGTGTGGGGGCGTGTGAAGACGCGCGCCGCACGTGGCGGCGCGGAGACGGTCGGTTTTCACGATCCCGTCCAAACGCCCATTCCCAAAGGCATGATCTGGAACATGGTCTATGACCCGGAGACGTTCGATCCCCAGGGGCGCAACGGCACGGTCGGGGAGATCACGCAGGAGCAGTTGTGGGCGCGCCTGACCGAATTTCTGCGCGAGATGCTGCCGGTTGCCGAAGAAGCCGGCGTCAAACTGGCGCTGCACCCGGATGACCCGCCGCTGCCCTCGTTGCGCGGCACGGCCCGGCTGGTCTATCAGCCGCATATCTACGATCGCGTGCTGGACGTTTACGACAGCCCGATGAACACGCTGGAGTTTTGCCTGGGCACGCTGAGCGAGATGAGCGAAGGCGACATCTACGAGGTGGTGGACCGGTACAGCCGGCTGCGCAAGATCGCCTACATTCACTTCCGCAATGTGCGTGGCAAGGTCCCGCACTACGACGAGGTGTTCATCGACGAGGGCGACGTGGATATGATCCGCGTTCTGCGCATCCTGCACCGCAATGGCTACGACGGGGTGCTCATTCCCGACCATACGCCGGCCATGAGCTGCCCCGCGCCCTGGCACGCCGGCATGGCCTACGCGCTCGGCTACATGCGCGCAGCCGTCAGGATGATTGACGATTGAGTGATTGAGTGATTGAGTGATTGGCGATTGACGATTGAGCAATTCGTCTGTCGTCTGTTATCTGTTGTCTGTCGTCTGACTACTGACTACTCCCTCCCATGCTCACCCTCGAATCCACCACCCCTCTGACCGCGCCGCCGGCCTGGGCGACGCTCGAACGTCAACTCATCGACGCCATGAACCAGGCCGTTCACCCGTTCGTCCAGAAGTACGCGCGCGAAGACGGCGAGTTGATCTGGGGCGATCGCGGCCTGTGGCGCGACGGCGCCGACGACTTCTACGAGAGTTGCTACAACTGGTCGCTGCTCTATGCGCTGGGCGGCGGCGATCATCTGCTGGCGTTGCAGCACAAGCTGTGGGACGGCATCACGCGCCAGCTCACGCGCATGGGCATGTTGCGCGCCGAGTACGAGTTGGGCTATGACCAGTTTCACCAGAGCGAGAGCTACATTGCGTTCTACTTTCTGTGCCTGGCCGACCCGGCCAACCCAAAGCTCATCGACCGCGCGCGGCGCTTCGCCGGCCTGTACCTGAACGAAGACCCGCAAGCGCCCAACTACGACCCGCAGCATCGCATCATCCGCGCCCCGCACAACGGCGCCGGCGGCCCGCGCTGGGGCTTCTTCGATGGCGAGCCGGCCTATGGCTGGTCGCAGGGCATGGCGCCCTACGGCCTGCCCTACGAGGATGTGCCCGGCGTCCGCGCCTATGAAGACCTGAAGGATCCCGCCCTGGCCCGGCGCATGGGCGAGGTGATGCAATATCGCATGGGCCGGGGCGATGTGGCCGCCAATCTGGGCGTGACCAGCCTGGTGACCAACGCCTGGCTGATGACCGGCGATGACGAATACCGGCGTTGGGTGCTGGACTATGTCGAGGCGTGGATCGACCGCGCGCGCGCCAACGGCGGCCTGTTGCCCGACAACGTGGGCCTGTCGGGGCAGGTGGGCGAGCACATGGATGGCCGGTGGTATGGCGGCCTGTACGGTTGGAGCTGGCCGCACGGCTTTTACAACATCGGTGCGGCGGCCACCGTCGCCGCCCTCAATGCGCATCTGCTCACGCGCGACGCCGGCTATCTCGACCTGCCGCGCCGGCAGATGGACGCGATCATGGCGCTGGGCCAGACCCGCAAAGTGACCGATCTGCCCATGAGCCTGCGCCACCACTGGATCGGCATCTTCAGCGCGATGGATTCAGACGAAACGTGGGTCGTGCCCTATCGCTACGCGGACTCCGGCTGGTTCGACTATCAGCCGATGTCGCCCATTTACCCGGCGGCGCTGTGGAACGCCTCGCTGGCCGACGCCGACTGGCAGCGCATCGAGCGCATCCGCGAGCGCAGCGGCTATGACTGGCGGCGCGTCATTTCCTTCCGCTCGAAAGAGGACAGCGGCCACGAGCAACCCTGGTTGCGCTATATCGCCGGCGACAACCCCGACTACCCGGAGCGCATCCTGAGCGCGGCCTGGCAGTCTGTGTGCCGGCGGCTTGCGCTCATCCACGACGACAACGCTGATCTGACGCAGGTCAACATTCATCACTGGCAGGAGCTGAACCCGGTGACAACCGAGGCGCTGGTTCAACTGACCACCGGCGCGCCGCAGCACGTGTATTACGGCGGCTTTGTGATGGGCCGGCTGCGCTACTTCGACCCGCAACGCAACCGGCCCGGCCTGCCGGACGATATGGCCGCGCTGGTTGAGACGGTTTCCGCCGAGGGGGCCGTCCTGCGGCTGGTCAATCTCAACCCGCTGGCGCCGCGCGAGGTGATCGTGCAGGCCGGCTGGTTCGGCGAGCACGAATTCGTCTCGGCCACATACCAACAGCGCATCAGCGACTACCCCGGCTCGCAGAAGGCGTATGCCGCGCCGGTCCTGGCGACGGCGCAAACGACGGCGGCGTTGAGCGGCAATCGCTTTGCTGTCCGCCTGCCGCCGGCCCACGAGATGCGTCTGGCCCTGACGATGCGCCGGTGGGTGAACCTGCCGGCGTATCGTTGAGCCGCAGTCGGCCTGTTTTGTTGCGAGCGGATTTTGCAGGCCTAATTTCGGGCGACCACCGGCAGATAGGCGCGCCGCACCTCCAGTTCCACCGCGCCCACGTCGCAGCGACCGTTCTGCGGCCGCCCGACGTTGCGCTGATCATCGGCGACGCAGCGCGCCGGCGGGATGCGGTTGAGCGCCGGGCTGTGCGGCAGCGGCGCGTGGCTGAGCGTCAGCGACGCCCCGTTCAGCGCCAGCGGGCGCAGCAGCGGATTGGTGTTGGTCAGGTCGTTCGAGGCGGTCAGGCTGCCGGCGCAGGTTGCATCGCTGCTCAGGTTGTCGTTGTTGCTGGTCAGCGCGCCCCCTGATGAGACCAGGCAGTTGCCAGAACCGTTGCCGGCCAGCAGCGTCGCGCGCAGGCTGACCGACCCGCCGTTTTCCATGTGCAGCCCGACGCCGGTGTTGCTGGCGATGGTGGTGTAGGTCAGGTAGCCGGTGCTGATCTGCACGTATACACTGCCCGCAACGGATTGATTGCCGCTGAAGGTGCTGTTCAGGGCGCTGAAGAACGGGGCGTTG
>DAOTYS010000314.1:0-9843 GCA_034434575.1 Thermoflexales bacterium | reverse complement strand
GAAACGCGACGGGCGCCGCGGCTCGCCAGATGGTTCACGCTGCACGCGGCGATTATATCCATGCCGGCGGTTACAATCGCGGTGTGCCCGTTCCAGCCATTGCCGCTACCTTTGCCATCGCGCTTGCGCTCGCGCTGGTGTTGACGCCAGTGGCGGTCCGCCTCGGCTTGAAGCTGGGCATTGCCGACAAGCCTGGCGGCCGGCGCAAGCATAGCCGGATCACGTCCCGGCTGGGCGCCGTGCCGTTGTTTGGCGCATTCATCAGCGCCGCGCTAATCAGCCAGGCATTTGGCGTGCCAACGCTCGACCCACAGGAAGGCGTCCGACTGGCCGGCCTGCTGCTCGGCAGTGTGGTGATCTTTGCCGCCGGGCTGCTGGATGATCGTTTCGACCTGCCGCCCGGCCTGCAATTTGGATTTCAGGCGCTGGGCGCCGGCATTGCCATAGCGCACTTGATCTTTATCGAGCGTTTTCACAACCCGTTCATCGGCCAGGAGCAGGTGTTGCCCGGCTGGCAGGTGATTGCGCTCAGCCTGTTTTGGTTCCTGGGCATGATGAACACCGTGAACTTCCTGGACGGCGTGGACGGCCTGGCAGCCACCGTGTCGCTGATCGCAGCCAGCGTGACCGCCATTCACATGTTGCGCGAAGGGCAATATAGCGTGGCGTTGTTGCCCATTGCGCTGGCCGGCGCGTTGCTGGGCTTTCTGGTGTTCAACTTTCAGCCGGCGCGTATTTTCCTGGGCAGCGGGGCGCAATACCTGGGCTTCACGCTGGCGTGCCTGGGCATCATCGCCGGCGCAAAAGTGGCGCTGTTGTTGCTAGTGATGGGCGCGCCGATCGCGGATGTGGTCTGGCAGGTGATTGATCGCGTCCGGCGCGGCAAAAGCCCATTACAAGGAGATCGAGGGCACTTGCATTTCCGGCTGGCCGATGCCGGTTGGAGCGCGCGCCGGATTGTGGCGTTGTATGCGGCGGGCTGCCTGACATTTGGGGCGGTAGCGCTCATTGCGCAACCGCCGCTGCACAAACTGGCAACCCTGGGCATCGTGATGACCGGCGTGGTCATCACGCTGGTGCGCCTGTCATCGCGCAACAGGGAGCCGGCAACAGGTCACGCCACAACCGCCTCCCCGCCGGCTGAACACTAGCTCAGCACTCTCATCTTCCGCTCAGGCGTCTGAGGCAAAATAATAAACAAGATCGGCATGATAAATATTGACAGCGCCCGATGAGGCGGATATACTGCCGGGCCAGGTAACACCGAATCTTCTGGCACAGGCCAGACCGGGCCGGCGATCTCAATCAAGAGGAATACACGTGGACACAGCAAAGTGGTTTGAAATCCGAAATCTGCACGTCAGCATCGAGGGCAAGCCTATCCTGAAAGGGCTGAACCTGAGCATGAATCCGGGCGAGATTCACGCCATCATGGGGCCGAACGGCTCAGGCAAGAGCACGCTGGCCTACACGCTCATGGGTCACCCCGCTTACGAGGTGACCGAAGGCGAAGTCATTTTCAATGGGCAGAATGTGCTGGAGATGGAGGCGGATGAGCGCAGCCGGGCCGGCCTGTTCCTGGCTTTCCAGTACCCGGTCGCCATCCCCGGCGTGACCGTGGCGAATTTTCTGCGCACGGCGCTGAACGCGCGCATCAAGGCGGAAGCGGCGGCGAAGAACGGCGGCGTGCTGCCGCCCGATGTCAAGGGCATGCCGATTCCAGAGTTTCGCAAACAGCTGCGCGAGGCGATGCGCATACTAAAGGTGGATGAGTCTTTTGCCGGGCGCTACCTGAACGAGGGCTTCAGCGGCGGCGAAAAGAAGCGCGCCGAGGTTTTGCAGATGGCGATGCTCAAGCCGAAGATCGCTGTGCTGGACGAGACTGACTCGGGCCTGGACATCGACGCGCTGCGCATCGTCAGCGAAGGCGTGAACACCCTGCACGACAAGGACCCGCAGATGAGCGTGCTGGTCATCACCCACTATCAGCGCCTGCTGAATTACATCAAGCCGCAGTTCGTGCATGTGCTGATCGATGGGCGCATCGTCGAGGAAGGCGGGCCGGAGCTGGCCCTGAGCCTGGAAGAGAAAGGTTACGACTGGCTGCGCGAGCCGGAGCCGGGGGCGTAAGGTTGGCAAGGTTGATAAGGTTCGCAAGGTCCGTAAGGTTGATTGAGGTCTTGAGGTTTGTCGGAACAATGGGACAAACCTGATGAACCTGAAACAGATGAGCGAGGACAGGTAAGATGGCTGAAACCAAGACGCAAGTCGACGTCAATGAGAGCTATGCGGAGAAGTACGGCTTCCATGAGGCCGAAAACTACACGTTCAAGAGCCGGCGCGGGCTGGATGCGGAGGTGGTGAAGGATATTTCGCGCATCAAGGGCGAGCCGGACTGGATGCTGGACTTCCGCCTGCGCTCGCTGGCCGCCTTCGAGTCCAAGCCGATGCCCAACTGGGGCGGGCCGGCGCTCAAAGACATCCAGTTCGACAACATCTTTTACTACATCAAGCCGACCGAAGAGCAGGCCGATTCGTGGGACGAACTGCCCCCGGAGATCAAGAACACCTATGACCGGCTGGGCATCCCGGAGGCTGAGAAGAAATATCTGGCCGGCGTCGGCGCGCAGTACGAATCGGAAGTGATTTATCACAATCTGGCCAAAGACCTGGCCGAGAAAGGCGTGATCTTCCTGGACACCGACTCGGCGCTGCGCGAGCATCCCGACCTGTTCCGCGAGCACTTCGGGACGGTCATCCCGTACACCGACAATAAGTTCGCCGCGCTGAACAGCGCCGTGTGGTCGGGCGGCTCGTTCATCTACGTGCCGCCGGGGGTGAAGGTCGAATTGCCCCTGCAAGCCTACTTCCGCATCAACGCCAAAAACGTTGGGCAGTTTGAGCGCACCCTTATCATCGTCGATGAAGGCGCCTACGTGCACTACGTGGAAGGTTGCTTCCTCGCCGGCGCGCGGGTGCGCACGCGGCACGGCGAAAAGCCGATCGAGCAGATACAAGTCGGGGACGAGGTGCTGACTCACAAGGGGCGCTATCGCAGGGTCTATCACACCATGAAGCGTCCCTATCGGGGCACGATCTACAACATCCGCTACTTCGGAGACAGCCGGCAAACCTTGCGAGTCACGGAAGAACATCCGCTGCTTGTGGTGCAACGCGAACGGGCGCGATCTCGCAATGCCTCATTCGAACCCAAGTGGTTGACAGCTTCAGAGGTAAAGCCAGGGGACTATTTGGCCATCCCCGTGCCGCAGATTGAGCAAGCATCCATCCCGACAGAGCGCATCGTAACCGTGCCGGTCGGGCGAGGGCGTCACACGCCAGCGCAGCGCGATGTTTCTCTGCCTATGGAGCCAGACTTCTTCCGCCTCCTCGGCTACTTCCATGCCGAAGGCCACGTGGATCAGGAACACTACCTGTCGTTCTCGTTCAACGTGGCGGAGAGAGAGTATCTGGACGACACGCGCAATCTGATCCAGCGATATTTTGGCAAAATCCCCATCGAGAACAAGCCTCGGCAGAACGGGCAAACACTAGTCGTCTGTTCGACCGAGGTCGCGCGAACATTTGCCCGCGAGTTCGGCTCAACCGTCTATGAAAAGCAAGTGCCCGAATTCGTGCGCACTGCGCCGATTGAGCAAGTCGCTCAATGGGTGCGGGGTCTTTGGCGCGGAGATGGAAGTTATGACCCGCACAAGAACATGTTCCGCTTCAACACAATTTCGGCGGAATTGGCGTATGCCTTCCGCGATGCATTATTGCGTCTGCAAATTCCGGCGTCGGTTAACTATCACTTGCGCGCGGCGCCACGCCAGCCTATCTATGCAGTGGTGATCTCCTCACCATGGAATTCGCGCTTCGGTGAGATCGTCGGCCAGTCCGCGCCGGATGGACAGCTTAGCGGCTCTCCATTCCATATTGACGAGCGATACATGTACGTGCCGATCCGTTGCATTGAGATCGAGGAAACCGACGCCACGGTGTACAACTTCTCAGTAGAAGAAGACGAATCTTATGTGTGCGAAGGGGTTATCTCCCACAATTGCACGGCGCCGATCTACTCCAGCGACTCACTGCACAGCGCGGTAGTGGAGATCATCGTGAAGAAAGGCGGGCGCTGCCGCTACACCACCATTCAAAACTGGTCCACCAACGTGTATAACCTGGTGACCAAGCGCGCCGTGGCCTACGAAGGCGCGACGATGGAATGGGTGGACGGCAATCTGGGCTGCCTGGCAGAAGGCTCAACTGTGACCACGCCGGACGGCGTCAAGCCGATCGAGTCTCTCAACGTCGGCGATCAGGTGCTGTCCTATGATGAGCGCGCCGGCGCGTTCTGTTTCCGCCGGGTCGTCGCAAAGCGGTTTTCGGGCTATCAGCCGGTGCACACCGTTTCTGTGGGCGAACGCAAACTGCGCGTCACGGCCAATCATCCGTTCTACTCGTATGTGTATGACGCGAATGCGCCAAAGAAGCTGGGGCGCTACCGGCTTGCCTATGTGCGCGCAGATCAACTGAAACAGGCCATCATCCCGCGCGTCTCGCTGAACTACGGCGCGCCGCGCAAGCTGCAACTGCCGGCGCTGACCACGGCATTCGACTCATCCAACCAGCACGCCGGCCATCTGAGCGTGACGCGCGCGCGCGACTCGCGGTTGGGCGATGTCGAGCACACCACAGACGACATCATGTGGCTGTTTGGCTACTGGGTCGGCGACGGCAATATTGACGCGCGCCCCGGCAAGACAGACGGCATCGTGCGCTGGGCCAAAGTAGGCTTCTCCACGCCACCGGACGACCGCGCCCGTGAGCGCCTGATGGGCGCCATGACGGCGCTGATTGACGCCAAACCCACCGAGCGCGCCGACGGCAATCATGTCGCCTGGAGCAGCAAGGAACTGGCGGAGTTGTTCACCCTCAACGGTTTCGCAGGCGGCGCCGCCGAGAAACGAGTGCCCGCGTGGGTGTGGTCGCTGCCCGAATCGCAGCGCCTCGCCTTCATCGCCGGCTATCTGGACGCGGACGGCTACGCGCTTGCCGGCCGGCGGTTTGTGTTGAAGTCGGTCAATCGCGCGCTGCTGGAGGACATGGCGTCGTTGCTGGTGACGCTCGGCATTACCTCGCGGCTGCACACAGAGTTTGACCAGCCGCGCACCGTGACGATTCAGGGCATCGAATGCACCGCGCACGGCGCATACCGCCTGAGCTTCCCGCTCGATGAACGCCTGATGGCGCGCGTCAGCCCGCGCCTGCGCGAGGAGGCGCAGAAACTTGCGCCGCCTAAACTGCGCCACCATCGAACGGTTGGGCGATCGCAAATCGAACTGCCCGAAAGCGTGGAGATCGTGGATGTGTCTGTTTCCGAGCCGTCGGCGGAATCTGTTCCAACCTGGGACATCGAAGTCGAAGACACCGGCAACTTCGTCTCGCAGGGCTTCATCGTCCACAACTCCAAACTGACAATGAAGTACCCGGCAGTCTATCTGATGGGGCCGGGCGCGCACGGCGAGATTCTCTCCATCGCCTTCGCCGGCAAGGGCCAGCACCAGGACGCCGGAGGCAAAGTCGTTCACGCCGCGCCCAACACCACCTCGAAGATCGTCAGCAAGTCCATCAGCAAGGACGGCGGTCGCGCCAGCTATCGCGGCCTGCTCAAGGTGTACAAGGACGCCCACGGCAGTCGCAGCAACGTCGTGTGCGACGCCTTGCTGCTCGACGAGCGCAGCCGCAGCGACACGTATCCGTATATCGAAGTCGATAACGACGATGTGACCATCGGCCACGAAGCATCGGTAAGCAAGATCGGCGAGGAGCAGCTCTTCTACGCCATGAGTCGCGGCCTGACCGAAGAGGAAGCGTCAACGATGGTGGTGTCCGGCTTCATCGAGCCGCTGGTCAAGGAGCTGCCGATGGAATACGCCGTCGAGATGAACCGGCTGATTGCATTGCAGATGGAAGGAACGGTCGGCTAATGGCTATAGTCACATTGAAACCCGCTCCGCTGGTCAAGAGCGGGGAATTGACGCGCGAGTTTGTCGAGGCCTACGCGGCGGCGGCGAACGACCCGGCCTGGCTGGCCGCGCGCCGGCTGGAAGCGCTGCGCGTCTTCCGCGACACGCCGGCCCCGCAACGCAACGATGAGGTGTGGCGGCGCGTCGATCTGACCGCTTTGAAGCTGGACCGGATTCTGGCGGGCATCCAATTGCCGGCCAGCCAGGCACACCTGGACGCCGAGGCGCAACGATTTCTCGATCCATTCATCCATGCCGATGCGCCCGGCGTCATCGCGCATGTGAATGGGTCGCCGGTGGCGTCGCGCCTGGACCCGGCGCTGCGCGAGCGCGGCGTGATCTTCGCCGATTTACAGTCGGCCGCCCGCGATCATGCGACATGGCTTGAACAGCATCTGATGACAGAATGCGTCAGGCTGACCGACGCTTACTTCGCGGCGCTGCACGCCGTCTTCATGCGCGGCGGCGTGGTGTTGTATGTGCCGAAGGGCGTGCGCATCGAGCAGCCCTTGCGTGCGGCGACCTGGATGACGGCCGGCCAGCGCGCCGGCTTCAATCACACCCTCATCGCCCTGGATGAGGGCGCCCAGGCCACGCTGATCGAGGAGTTCGCCTCGCCGTCCCCGGCCAAAGGCGCGACACCGGATCAGACGCTCTACAACGGCGCGGTCGAGATCATCGTCGGAAAGAATGCGCAACTGGACTACGTCAGCATTCAGGACTGGGGGCGCGCCGTGTGGAACTTCACCAACGAGCGCGCCCATCTTCACGAAGGCGCGACGTTGCACTGGGTGGCCGGCGGCGTCGGCTCGCGCTACACCAAGTCGGCCATCGAGGCCGATCTGCTGGGCGAGCGGGCCACGGCCTTGCTGTCGGGCGTTTTCTTTGCGGACTGCCGGCAGCAGCTCCACTACGACACCCAGCAGAATCACATCGCGCCGGCTTGCAAGAGCGACCTGCTGTACAAGAACGCGTTGCGCGACGAAGCGCGCACGGTGTGGCGCGGCAATATCCGCGTCTTCCCCGGCGCGCAGAAAACCGACGCCTATCAGGCCAATCGCAACCTGCAACTGTCCAGCAAATCGCGCGCCGATTCGATCCCCGGCCTGGAGATCGAGGCCGACGACGTGCGCTGCACACATGGCTCGACGGTAGGCCGGCTGGAAGAAGAGCCGATGTTTTACCTGCGCTCGCGCGGCGTGCCAGAGGTGGAGGCGCGCCGGCTGATCGTGGAGGGCTTCTTCGCGCCGGTCATCGAGCGCATCCCGCTCGAAGAGACCCGCCAGCGACTGCTGGCCGAGATTGCCAGAAAGATCGGCTGAGGCTGGCGGCACGCCTGGGATGCCGGCGCTCTCAGCCGGCATCCTTGCCAGCAAACCACCATCGACGCTCCAGCTCGCCCCCAGACCGGGGCGTTTTCACGCATGGGGCAAGCGGGGGCGGAATATCCTGCGCGCCTGCGCGGTGACAGGCCGCCTCCTGGCCTGCGGTGGCGCAAAACGTTGACGCGCCCTATCGCCAACGAGCAGTGGACTTCGCCGACGATATAATTTCCGCTTGTCACTTGCCCATCCGGCGTTACGGCGCCGCAATCGCTACACTGGAGGTCACATGCCACTCGACAAGCGCAACTTGTACCGAATGCCCTGGTCGATGAACGACAACGCCATCGCCTGGCTGGAACTCACCGATATCTGCAACCTGTATTGCGAGGGCTGCTACCGGCAAAAAATCACCGGCCACAAGCCGCTCGAACAAGTCAAGGAAGAGATTCGTTTCTTCAAGCAATGGCGCAATCCGGACAATGTGTCCATCGCCGGCGGCGAACCGCTCATCTACCCTCACATCATGGAAGTGGTGTCGTACATCGCCGAGCTGAAGATGAAACCGATCATCCTGACCAATGCGCTGGCGCTTACGCCGGAAATGCTGAAAGAGTTGAAGAAGGCCAGGTTGTCCGGCTTCACGATTCACATCGACAGCCACCAGAGCCGGCCGCACTGGAAAGGCAAGACTGAAAAGGAACTGAATGAGCTGCGCCAGACTTACGCGGATATGATCGCCGCCGAGCGCGGCCTGTACGTGATTTTCAACGCCACCGTCTACCCATCGTCATTTCACGAGATCCCCGACATTGTGCGCTGGGGCCGCGAAAACATCGACCGGGTGCACGGGCTGGTGTTCATCACCTATCGCACCGGCACTTCTGAAACCAGCGTGGCCGTGAGCGCCGACAGCAAGCTGGTGGACCTGAGCAAGCTGAGCTACGTGCGCGACCGCTTCGACGAAAAGTTCGTCACCTCGCCGGAGGTGTACCAGATCATCCGGGACAACTTCCCCGAGTACGACGCCTCGTGCTATCTGGGCGGCACGCTCAAGCACGACTCGTTCAAGTGGCTGGCCGCAGCATGGTTCGGCACCAGGAAGAAAGTGTTCGGCTCGGCCGGCAAGCGCACGATGGAACTTGCCCAGGCCGGCCATCACCTGTTCACCGGCACCTATCTGGCCTACTTGAGCAACGCCAAAGTGGGCGCCAAAGTCTTCCTGGGCGGCCTGGTGGACAAGTCGCTGCGCAAGGCCGGCCAAAACTGGCTGCGGCATGTCGTTGCGAATCCCGCGCAGTTGTTCGACCCGGTGTACGTGCAAAGCATCGGCATCATCCAGGCGCCGGACATTCTGCCGGATGGCCGCGCCGACATGTGCGACAGTTGCCCGGACATGACGGTGTGGGATGGCAAACTGGTCAACTCGTGCCGCATGGACGAGTACCGCCTGTTCGGCGGCATGGTGAACGTGCTGGACAAGGCCAAAGTTGCTCAGGAAGCTGTCGCGCAATCTGCCGGCCCGTCGCAGAACTGAATGCGAACCACAAAGTAACTGTGTTGTTTGTCAAGCGGAGCTTTGTGGTTTATCCGTTTACCATGTTGAAGCCGATTGGCCCGCTGGGATTTGTGAAGGCGCTGGCGCGCATTGTTCGCGGCAGGCCGCGCGTGCCGCCGGCGCTGGCGG
The DNA here is from genome assembly GCA_034434575.1 of Thermoflexales bacterium. Lineage (GTDB taxonomy): Bacteria > Chloroflexota > Anaerolineae > J036 > Brachytrichaceae > Roseilinea. The sequence continues at coordinate 805 of DAOTYS010000314.1, read as the reverse complement.
ACAACGCGCTGCTGAACACCATTCTGCGCCGGCGCAGCATCCGCAACTACGGCGATCGGCCCATCCCGGACGAGGTGTTCGACGCGATTCTTGAAGCGGCGCGCGTGGCCCCCTCGACGGTGAACCTGCAAACGTGGTCGTTTGCCGTGTTCACCGCCGAGTCGTGGCGCGACCTGTTCGAGCGGCCCATTCCATTCAAAGCCCAGCGCGCGGTGATCGTGATGGCCGACACGCACCGCGCGCGCAGCGTGTTCGAGGCGTTTCCTTCAAGTCCGCTGGTCGAATACACCATCGGTGTGATGAACGCCTCGCTGGCGGCGATGAACATGAATCTGGCCGCCGAGGCGCTGGGTGTGTCGTCGGTCATGCTGTCCGAAACCGGCCGCAGCGGCTTGTTGGACGCCTGCTACCTCAAAGAGAAGCTGGGCCTGCCCGACGGCGTGATCCCGATCATGACCATCGTGTTCGGCTATGCGCGCGGTCCGCGCCCGCCCATGCCACCCCGGCTGGCGCTGGACGAGATTTGTTTCGAGGGGCGCTATCGGGAAGCCGACCCGCAGCGCATGCGGCGCTGGATGGAGGAGATGATGGCCGGCTACAAGGCCGCCTTCCCCACCTCGTCGTTCGAGGCTCAGTTGCGGGTGTACCAGTCAAAGATCGGGCAGGCCGAGCAGGATTTGCGCCGGCTGGTGTTGACAAACTGCGCAGACAACGACCATTAGCGCAAAATGCCGGCGCCTCTTTCCTCGCGCGGACGCAATGGCAGGCGTTTTCAAGAAGAAGAGGGACAACTTGACATCAGTCT
>DAOTYS010000313.1:0-1879 GCA_034434575.1 Thermoflexales bacterium | reverse complement strand
CGCCAAGTGGGGCATCCGGGTGGCCAACGTCTTTCACGCCGGCGATGGCAACCTGCACCCGCTGATCATGTTTGACGGGCGCGAGCCGGGCGCGCTGCATCGCGCCGAGGAACTCGCCAGCGAGATCATAGACCTGTGTATCCGGCTGGGTGGCTCGATCACCGGCGAGCATGGCGTGGGCATGGAGAAGCGTCAGTACATGCCGCGCCAGTTTGCCCCCGCCGACATGGATGCGATGTGGGCGTTGCGCAAGGTCATAGATCCCGACGAGCTGGCCAACCGCGGCAAGGTCTTCCCGGCTGGCGAAGCGCCTGCCCTGCGTCAGGTTGGGCTACATCCGCTGGAGCAGGCCGGCGTCATTTCGCGCGAGTGACGGCCGGACGAGCCTGAACCGCATTCCATCCATGTCCCCCGATATCCGCGACTTGCAGACCGCCGTGCGCGCCGGCGAGGGGCGCGTCCAGCCGCGAGGCGCGCGCACCAAATGCGCCCCACACGCCGAGCGAGCCGAGATCCTTGACCTCTCAGTTTTCTCCGGCGTGATCGAATATCAGCCCACCGAGTTTGTCATCACGGCCTGGGCCGGCACGCCGGTTGCCGAGGTGCAGGCCCTGCTTGCGCAGCATGGCCAGTACCTGCCCTTCGACCCACTGCTGGTCGGGCGCGGCGCTACGCTGGGCGGCACAGTGGCCACCAACGCATGCGGGCCGGAGCGCTATCGCTATGGTGGTATGCGCGACTTTCTGATCGGCACGCGCTTTGTGGACGGCAACGGCGCGCTCATCCAGGGCGGCGGCAAGGTGGTGAAGAATGCCGCCGGGTTCGATTACCCCAAGCTGATGGTGGGCAGCCTCGGCCGGCTCGGCATCCTGGTGGATGTGACTTTTAAGGTCTTCCCCTGTCCCGAAGCGTATGCCACCTTGCGCGTAAATTGCGCGTCGCTGGAGGCGGCACTGGCGTTGTTGCCCAAACTGACCAATTGCCCCTACGACTTGAATGCAATTGACCTGCTGATGGAGGCGGACGATGCCGCTGCCTTGTTCATCCGCGTGGGCGGGCTGGCTGCCGGCCTGCCACAACGCATGGATCGCGTGCGCGCACTGTGCGGCGGCGGCCAGGTCATCACCGGCGACGACGAAGCGCGCTTCTGGCGCGCCGCGCGCGAGTTTGAATGGCTGGCGCCGGAGGAGTCCGCCGTCAAAGTGCCGCTCACGCCCAGCCGCATCCCCGGCCTGGATGCAGCCGTGAGACGCGCTCGACGTCGCTACAGCGTGGGGGGCAACGTGGCCTGGATCGCCACGTGCGACCTCTCGGCCCTCGACGCTGCGCTCAAGGCGCTGGGCCTGGCCGGCCTGGTCCTGCTGAACGCAGTTGGCGACCCGCGCATCGGCCATCATCAGACGAATGCCTTTGCCGGGCGCGTCGCGCGCGCGCTGGATCCGCATGGGAGGTTTGCCCAATGAACGATGGGATTGTCCGCCGACCGGGACGCGAAGACGCCCGACCGGGCGGCGCAGGCAGTGCGAAGCAAGGTCTGAGAGGTGGGAAGTCATGCAACATGAGATACCAGTAGATCAACTTGGCCCGAATGGACAAACGATGGCCGACGCCGTCGCTGCCTGTGTGCATTGCGGCTTTTGCCTGGCGGCGTGCCCGACCTATAAGGTGCTGGGCGAGGAGATGGACTCGCCGCGAGGGCGCATCATCCTGATGCGCGACGTGTTGCAGGGATCGCTCACCCCGCAGGAGGCCGCGCCCTACCTCGATCGCTGCCTGGGCTGCGTTGGCTGCGTCACGGCCTGTCCGTCCGGCGTGCGGTATGGTGAACTCATCACCGCCTACCGCGCCCATACCGAGCCAACGCGCGCCCGCCCATGGA
>DAOTYS010000312.1:0-16255 GCA_034434575.1 Thermoflexales bacterium | reverse complement strand
ACGCCGGCAAAGATCAACGCTGTCAGCAGCGCGTTCAGCGGGTCCTGCAAACGATCCGGCACGGCGTGCAACGACCACAACTCGGCGCTGGGCGCAATACGCGGCGTCTGGACGGCGGCTGCATTTGGATCGCGCAGCGGCCCGCTGATCAGAAACTCGGTCAGCCGGAACGCGATGTAGTTCATCATGATGGTGGTGATGACTTCGTGCGCGCCAGTGCGCGCCTTCAGGAAGGCGGGGATGGCAGCCCAGGCAGCCCCGCCGGCGGCGCCGGCCAGCACTGTGAGCGGCAGATGAACAATCGCCGGCGCCCCTTGCAACGACGCCCCCATCCACGCCGCCGAGATCGCGCCGATATAGAACTGACCCTCGACGCCGATATTGAACAAGCCGGCTTTGAAGCCAACAGCGATGCCCAAACTGAGCATGATATAGGGAATCGTGGCCACCAGGCTCTCGGACAGGCCGCGCTCCTTGAACAGCGCGCCGCGCAGCAGGCCCTCATAGGCCAGAAACACAGTGTCCAGGCTGCCGCTGGTCACCCAGATCACCGCACCGCCCAACACGAAGGCGGTCACGATGGCAAGAAACGGCATGTAGACCGACGAACGCCGGAAAAAGCCGCCCATTGCTCGCAAGACACCCGCGCGATTGGGCGGGGGGTCCGAAGGCGTCCTGGGGGACGGGTGTCGCAATGATTCAGGAGTTGCGCTCATGTCGCCTTCCCATCTCCGTGAGTGGTATGCTGCGCCGCCGGGTCTGCATGGCTCCTGGCGTCATCGCCGTGCAACACGCCGGCCATCAGCAACCCCAAACGCTCGCGCGTCGCTGTTGCGGCATCCAGCGTCTCCAGAATGCGGCCTTTGTACATGACGGCGATGCGATCCGACAACGTCATGATTTCATCCAGCTCGGCGCTGATTAACAAGACTGCCGCGCCCTGGTCGCGCGCCTGCACCAGCCGGCGGTGGATAAACTCGATGCTGCCCACATCCAGGCCGCGCGTTGGCTGGCTGGCGATCAGGATGGGGGTCGGGCCGTCAGGGTCGGCTCGGTGTGACATCAGACGGGTCAACTCGCGCGCCACAATCACCTTCTGCTGGTTGCCGCCGGACAGCGCGCCGACGCTGGTTGCCGTGCCCGGCGTGCGCACATCGAAGAGGCTCACAAGGTTGCGCGCATGCTCCTCGATGATGGGGAACTGCAACACGACGCCGCGCGCGTAGGGCGGCTTGTAATACTCGCACAAGGCCAGATTGTCGCGCACGGAGAACGAGAGAACGAGGCCATGTTTCTGCCGGTCTTCGGGGATGTGAGCCACGCCGGCTTCGATCAGCTGGCGGGTTGTCGCGCGCGTCATGTCGCGGCCACCCATGCGGATGTGTCCGGACACAACTTTGCGCAGGCCGGTGAGCGCCTCAGCCAGTTCAGTCTGGCCATTGCCTTGCACGCCGGCCACGCCCAGAATCTCGCCGGCGCGCACTTGCAGCGACACGCCATCCACCGCCATATGCCGCCGGTCGTCCATCACCCGCACATGCTCCACTTCGAGCAGCGGCTGGCGCGGATGCGCCGGCGCCTTGTCGATCGCAAGGATGACTTTGCGGCCAACCATCATCTCGGCCAGCTTTTCGCGCGTGGCTTCAGCCGGCCGGATCGCCCCCACCATCTGGCCGGCGCGCATGACACTGATGCGATCGGCCACTGCAAACACTTCCCGCAGTTTGTGGGTGATGAACACAATCGACTTGCCCTGCTTCGCCAGCCCGCGCATGATGACGAACAACTCGTCGGCCTCCTGCGGCGTGAGCACAGCGGTCGGTTCGTCCAGGATGAGGATGTCGGCGGCGCGATACAGCGCTTTCACAATCTCCACACGCTGTTGCGCGCCCACCGGCAAATCTTTGACACAGGCGTCGGGGTCTACATCGAGCGCATATTGATGGCTCAACTCACGGATGCGCCGGGCGGCGGTGCGGCGATCCAGCACGGCCAGCCCGCCCAGAGCCTGAGTGGCGCCGATTTTGAGCTCCTGGCCCAGCATGATGTTCTCCGCCACGGTCAGCGGCGGCGCCAGCATAAAGTGCTGATGCACCATGCCGATGCCCTGCGCGATCGCGTCGTGCGGGCTGGTGATCTGGACCGTCCGGCCATTGACGCGAATCTCGCCGCTGTCCGGCTGATACAGGCCATACAGGATGTTCATGAGCGTGGATTTGCCGGCCCCGTTCTCGCCCAGCAGCGCATGAATCTGTCCGCGCTCCAGTTCGAAATCCACCTGGTCATTGGCCAGCACACCGGGGAAACGTTTGGTGATGCCGATAGCCTGTAAAGCTGGCGTCATTCGCTGCTCCTCTTGATCAGTTGGCGCACAGTGTACTCGGAATCAGACAATCCTGGCCCGGTGGGTATGAACGCAAAGAGGCCCAACCGGTTGGGGGGTCGGGCCTCTTTGCGCGCGCCCTGCGCGGGCGGCATCACATCACTCAGGTGTTGAACCGCTTTGAGAAGTCCGACGCCTGAGCCGGATGGATGCTTAGTAACCGGTCTTGATAGAGCCGTCCTTCAGGCCGTTGATAGCCTCCTGGACTTTGGCTTTCACCGAATCGGGAATCTTGCTGTCCCAGTCGTGATAGGGGGCCAGGCCAACGCCGCCGTTCTTCAGGTTGGCCGTGTTGATGCCGGCCTTGAACGTGCCATCTTTGACCGACTTGATAAACTCGAACACAGCCACATCCACGTTCTTGGCTGCGCTGGTCAACAGCGCGTCGCGCACTTCGGGGTAGGTCTCATACTGATCGACATCGACGCCGATGGCCATCTTGCCGCGCTCTTTGGCCGCCAGCAAGCCGCCGTTGCCCGTGTTGCCGCCCACGCCAAAGACCACGTCACAGCCCTGGTCGATCATGCTGTTGCCGGTTTCCTTGCCTTTGGCCGGGTCGATGAAGGAGGGGATGTACACATTCAGCGCGTTGACATTGGGGTTGATCCACTTCGCGCCGTTTTGATAGCCGGTGACAAAGCGCACCACCGGCGGAATCTCCATGCCGGAGACAGTGCATACCACGTTGGACTGGGTCATGCCGCCGGCAACCACGCCGGCCAGGAAGCCCACTTCATCCTCCTGGAACATCAGGCTGGTGACGTTCTTCAAGCCGCCGTCGTCGTAGCAATCCTTGACCGTGTCATTGCACGACGGCGAATCTTTGGTCGGGAAATAGGCATAGTCCACAATGCCAAACTTGATGTTGGGATATTGCCTGGCCTTTGCCGCCGTGGCGTCTCCCATCAGGAAGCCGACGGTGATGATGATGTCGTAATTCTCGGTCGCAAACTGGTCGATGTTCTTCTCGTAGTCGGTCGGCTGCTTGGATTCGATGAACCTGGCTTCGGCGCCCAGCTCGGCCACGGCCTTCTGCACGCCGGCCCAGGCCGACTGGTTGAAGGACTTGTCGTTGACGCCGCCGGTGTCGGTCACAAGACCGATGCGCAGCTTCGCGCCGGCCGCCTGGCCGCCGGTGGTGGGCGCCTGGCGCGGGGCGGCGCAAGCCGTTGCCAGCAAACCCGCCAGCAGCAACACCGAGACAGATCGAATGGTTGTTCTCATGGCTTTCTCTCCTTTTCTCGCTCTGATGAACCTGATATGAAGCGATCAGCACGCGCAATTCGGGCCGGAGTGGGATGAGCAGCAAACTGGACTCTGCGCGAATCGAGCGTGATGCGCGCTCAGAGTATAGGCTGATCCGTCATCGGCGGCAAGTATGGAGCGCGTCGTGCAGCGGTCATGTTCCGTCTTTGCCGGCATCCCCTGTGTGTGATAGCATCGCGCCGTGCTGACAGCCCTGCAACGCCTTCGACGCCTGGCGCGGGCCCAATGGGCCGAATTTCGCGGCGTTACGCCTGGCGACCGCAATCTGTATTACCTGAAGACTGAAATCTGGTGGGCCGGCCTGGCCACCGGCGCAATCGGATTCAACGCCCCTTTTGTGCTCAAGCTGGGCGGGGCAGCCGAGCTGGTCAATCTGATGGCGGCGCTGCCGGCGCTGATGGCAATTGTCTTTTCGATCCCGGCCGCGCGATTTCTGGAAAGCCGACCCAATCGCAAACCGTGGATCGTGGGCAGCCTGGCGCTGGGCCGGCTTTTCTTTTTGCCGATTGCTCTGGCGCCCTGGCTGCTGCCTCAACCGTGGCAGGCCGCTTCTGTCGTGGCCTGGACCACAGTGCAAGCCATCCCAATCGCGTTATTCAACACCGGCTTCCTGGCCGCCATCGGCGACATTTGCCCGCCGGACATGCGCCCGCGCCTGTTCGCCGCGCGCAACATCATTCTGGCCGGCAGCATGGCGCTAAGCGCTCTGCTGAGCGGCCTCTGGCTCGAGCGGGTCGCTTTTCCGTTGAACTATCAGATCCTGAACGTGGTCGCTCTGGCGCTGTCGCAAATCAGCACGCTCGATATCAGCCGCATTCGGTTTCCCGCTCATGCAGCAGCGGCAATCCCGGCCGGCGCTGCGCCCGACAGCGCTGGCCGACAGCGTGATCCACTGGCCTGGCTCAGCCGTCTCAGGACACTGGCCGACGAGTATCGCGGCTTTGTCAATATCAACATCGCCACCCTCATCGGCTGGGTTGGCGTGTGGGCTGCCGGGCCGCTTTACACAATCTATTTCGTCAACACATTACAACTCGGCGAGGTCTGGCTGGGCGTGAACGCCACTCTGGGTCAAATCGGCCTGATTCTCGGCTCCGCCATCTGGACGCGCATTGTGACGCGCAAAGGCGCGCACTGGACGCTCATGCGCGCCCTGCTTTTGTGCTGGCTGTACCCAATTCTGATCGTGTTAATGCCGTGGGCCGCGCCTATCCTGCTGTTTGGATTTGTGAACGCCGTCAATGAGGCCGGCATCAGCATTACCCATTTCAGCATTCTGCTGGACTTGTGTCCCCCACAGCAACGTTCTTCGTTTTTAGCGGTTCATATTACGCTGATGAACATCGGCGCGACGGCGGCCCCGCTGGCAGCAGCGCCGCTGGCAGCGGCCATCGGTGTGTCTGCCGTCCTGGTTGGATGCGGCGCCGTTCGCCTCGTCGGCAGCGCGCTGTTCTGGGCGCTGCCGATGGTCAATCGTGAAGCGGTCCAGGAGACGCCGGTGTCGCAGGCTGCGGCAGAAACCTGAGCCGTCCCCGGCGACCACGCCAGGTAGACACAGGCCGATCGCCGGCAGATTGCGCTGGCCGGTGTGCCGCCGGCGCAGACGCAGCGGGTATCACTCGCCTCACCCGGCCAACAGGCGCGACAGATCCGCCATGGCCTGCTCCGGCGACGTGAAATGCACCGCGCGCATCCCCACCGCCTGCGCGCCGGCAATATTCTCGATGACGTCATCGACGAACACCACAGACTCGGCCGGCAGGCCCAGCCGCTCCAGCGCGAGCTGGTAGATGCGCGCGTCCGGCTTCATCACCCCCACCTCGCCGGAATAAATCATCACGTCAACCAGGTCATCCGTCAGCCCGAACCACTGCGCGTACAACGCGCGGATGGCCAGCCAGGCGTTGCTGAGGATGCCGGTCTTGTAGCGCGGACGCAGGCCGGCCAGAAAACGCACCAGCTCGTCGTCCAGCCGGTCGCCGGCCCAGAAGTCGCGCTGCAAGTCGCGCAGCTTCGCATCATCCAGCCGGAAGCGTTCGGCCACTGCGCGCCACACATCCTGTTGCGTGGCCTTGCCGACTGAGGCCAGCAGCGCGGTTTCACAATTGAACACAGCGTCGGCCAGTCCGCGCGCCGGCAGGCCGAGCCTGCGCTCCCACTTGCGGCGCGGTTCCTGATCCTCGGTGCGCAACAGCACACCGCCAATGTCGAAAAGCACAGCCTGGATGGTCATGTCAGTCGTCAGTCGTCAGTAGCCAGTAGCCAGTAGTCAGTCGTCAGTAGCCAGTAGTCAGTAGTCAGTAGCCAGTCGTCAGTAGCCAGTCGTCAGTAGCCAGTAATCTGACTACTCTGTACTGACTACTGACTACTCTGTACTGAGTGTGCTCGCGCCAGTTCGACCGTCACAATCTGGCGCGGGCGAACGAGCGCCGACACGCTTCCATCCACAACGGCCAGCGGCGCAATGCGATCTTCGTTCAGATCGAGCAAGTGCGCTTCCGCCACCGGCGCCGGCAGCCCGATGCGCGCAACGCTCTCCCGGCTGCCCAGATTGACCAACCGCACCAACAAACTATCGCGCGCCTCACACTTCTTCACGGCGGTCACGTCCAGCCCATCGCCCTCGACGAGCAGCCACGGCCGGCCTGACTCCAGCGCCCCGGCGTGAGCCGCATCGTCGGTCACGAGCGGCGGCGCGGCAAACTGACGGGCTGCCCGAACCAGGCCGGCCTGCTCCCAACTGCCGGCAAACGGGCGCAGCGCCAGCCGGTAGCGCCGCTCGCCCAACTCCTGACTGTCGATGTATTCGTGCGGCTCGCCGGGACCGCGCCCGAACGCGCGCAACAAGGTGATGGCCAGCGTGCGTCTCGGCTCGTCCATGACTTCATATTCCGGCGTGCCGGCCGTCAACACCGCCAGCCCGCCGGCTCCGTCGCCCACACTCACAAAACCGTGATGCGGATACGTGCCCAACTGCGGCTCGCGCCAGTCGTGGCTATCGATCTGGCGGATGGGCCGCTCGACCACCTCGAACGTCCCATCCGCGTGGCACACATCCGCCGCGATGTCGGTGGGGAACAACACGCGCAGCCGGTGATTGCGCGCGGCATTGTGAACCGTCAGGTCGATGTCGAGTTGCGCCGAACGCCGGCCCAGTGACACAGTCGCCTCGACCGGCAGCTCGACGCGCTGCGCCGAGCGGCGCATACGGGCCGGGTCATGTTCGTGCGCCGCGCCCTCGAAGCCGGCCGGCACGCTGAAGCGCAGCGCCACCCGCAGCGACGCAAACAGGTCGCCATCGGCCACGCGCGCAATCTCGACCGGCGACCCCGGCGACAGGAACACCTCATCGGCCAGCGGTGGGATCCAGTTCCAGCCCTCGCCGCCGTCGCCGCGATCTTCAAAGGCCAGCAGGCCGGTGAAGAGGCGGCCGGTCGATTTGTGCAACAGCGCCAGCGTGCCATCCGGCTGCGCCGTCACACGCAGATGATCGTTCTCCATTGTGGCCGGGCCGGTGAACAGCGAAGCGGTGGGACGATTGGGCCCATCCGCCGGCGCGACGCTCAGGGCCGTCAGGCTGCACGGCGGCAGATCGGCATCCAGCGCGACTGTGAACACGCGCCGGCGGCGCATGCGCGGGATGTCGTAGCGCGGCTGGCGCAGGCGCGCCGTGTCGCGCACGGTCAGCGTCTGATGCGGGATGCGCGCGCCGGCCGCGTCGCGCAATTCGATCTCCTGCGGGTAAGCGCCGTCGTCCTGTGGCGGAACCGGCACATCGACCAGCAGCGTTTCGGTGCGCGCCCAGGGCAGCGTGTTGCACAACAGGGCGACGGGGCGCTGGCCGGCGAATGACGTGTCAACCCGCTCGCCCAGTTGCGCCAGCGCGCGCTCGCGCAACACGCCGGCGATCTGCTCGATCTGATCGAAACGGCTGTGCATGTCGCGGTGCACCTGATCCACCGAGCAACCGCAAATGCTGTCGTGCGCGTGATTCTGCAAAAGATACTTCCAGGCCAGCGCCAGATACGTCGATGGGTAAGCCTCCCCCATCATCCACGCCGCCGCGCACAGTGGCTCGATCACGCGCTCGAGCGCCGTCTGCGCCCTGAAGTTGGCCTGCTTGATCCGAATGTGCGACGAGGCCACATTCGCCAACAGCGCCTGCAAACGCCAGGCGCGATTGGCCCGGCGCAACTCGCCGACCATTTCGTCCAGCGCCGGCTGCGCCGCGCCGAGCGCCTCGATGTAGGCCGGCAGCGTGGTGTGCAGGATGGTCGCATCCGGCATCATGCGCCGCGCCCGGCGCAAAATCTCCGGCGTCTTTGGGTTCGGGTAGATGTGATCGACGCCATCCATCCACAGATGCTGATCGCACACCGCCTGCGCTTCGCACTCGGCGCGCAGATGAGCCAGCTCCTTTTCCAGCCAGGCGTCGTCGATCGGCTTGCCCTCGTCTGACAAAGTGTCCAACAAGCAGTACAGGTAGTTGCTGTAGGCGATGTCATCGGGCAACTTGAGCGTGAGCAGCGGCGTGCCATCCGCGCCGCGCCAGATAAAAGCCGACTTGACCTGGTCGGACGTGACGCCGCGAAAGACGATGGCAGCCGGAAAGCCAAAGCCGGCGAAGATTTGCGGCATCTGGCCGGCGTGGCCGAACGCATCCGGAAGGTAGCCCAGGTCCATGCAGCCGCCGAACGCCTGCGCCAGACGCCGGCCCCGCATCAGATTGCGCACCATCGCCTCGCCGCTGACCAGAAACTCGTCGGGCTGGGTGTACCACGGGCCAACCAGAACGCGCCCCTCGCGGATCAGCCGGCGCAATTCCGGCTCGCGCTCTGGGCGAATCTCCAGGTAGTCCTCCAACACGATGGTCTGCCCGTCGAGATGAAAATAGCGATAGTCGGGGTCAGACTGCAAGAGGTCGAGGATGGCATCGACCACATCGACCAGCCGCGCGCGGAAGACCTGAAACGGACGGTACCACTCGCGGTCCCAGTGCGTGTGCGAAACAACGTGCATCGTCGGCGACATGATTTTCTCCTTCAGCAGACGGCGAGCCTGTCGCGTCGCGCGTCATCCTCCCCCGGATACTGAACCTGCGGGAGGATGCCTGAGTATGCCGCAGGTTGCGCGATTCATCAGGATGGACTATAGAACAGGTCTGGTGAACCAGCAGAAGGCGCCTGACGAAGCGATGATCGAAACACGCGGATTGACGCGCGTCTTTGGCGCTGTGCGCGCCGTTGACGGGTTGGATTTGCGCATCGAGCGCGGCGAGATCTTCGGTCTGGTCGGGCCGGACGGGGCCGGCAAGACCACCACGCTGCGCCTGCTGGCCGCGATCATGGATCCCACCGCCGGCTCGGCGCGCGTGGCCGGCTTCGACACGCGCCGGCAGGCCGAAGCAATCAAACATCACATCGGCTACATGTCGCAACAATTCAGCCTGTACGGCGACCTGTCGGTGTGGGAAAACCTGAACTTCTTCGCCGATGTGTTTGGCGTGCGGGGACGCGCGCGCGCCGAGCGCCTGGCCCGCCTGCTCGACTTCGCCAACCTGCGCCCCTTCCGCGATCGGCGCGCCATGCACCTGTCGGGCGGCATGCAGAAGAAGCTGGCCCTGGCCTGCACCCTGGCGCACCAACCTGAAATCGTGTTGCTCGACGAACCCACCACTGGCGTCGATCCGGTGTCGCGGCGCGAGTTTTGGGACATCCTGGCCGAACTGCACATCGCCGGCGCAACCATCGTCGTCAGCACGCCGTATATGGACGAAGCCGAACGCTGCACGCGCGTCGGGCTGCTGCACCGCGGCCGGCTGATCGTGTGCGACACGCCGGAGCGCATCCAGACAATGGTCGAGGGCGAGCTGATTGCGCTGCGGCCGGCCAACGCGCTGCGCGCCGCCGCCGAACTGGCCGGAGCGCCGGGCGTGCGCGAAACACAAGTGTATGGCGACTTGGTGCATGTGTTTGTAGACGACGCCGGCGCGCGCCTGCCAGACATCGCCCGCTGTCTGGACGGGGCCGGCATTCCCTTCACCGACCTGCAACGCGAGCGACCGCGCATGGAGCAGGCGTTCATCTCGCTCATCAGCCGCCAAACGAGCGAAGCGAGGGCAGACGGTCAACAATGAATCCCATTGTTCTGAACGTGCGCCGGTTGACGAAAACCTTTGGCGGCTTTGTCGCCGTGAATGAGGTGACCTTCACGGTCGAGCGCGGGGCGATCTTTGGTTTCCTGGGGCCAAACGGCTCCGGCAAGACCACCACCATCCGCATGTTGCTCGGCTTGATGCAGCCCACACGCGGCAGCGCCGAGGTGCTGGGCGTTGACATCACCCGTCACCCCGACCGCGCCCGTCCGCATCTGGGGTACATGTCGCAACGCTTCACGCTGTACAACGACCTGACCGTCATCGAAAATCTGCGCTTCTTTGGGCGCGCGTATGGCTTGCGCGGGAAGCGGCTGGGCGAGCGCATCGACTTTGCCCTGCGCATGGCGGACCTGGCCGGCCGCGAACACCAGCGCGCCCAATCGCTGGCCGGCGGCTGGCGGCAGCGCCTGGCGCTGGGCGCGGCCATCCTGCACGAGCCGGCGCTGGTGTTTTTGGATGAACCGACCGCCGGCGTCGATCCTGTGTCGCGCCGCACGTTCTGGGAGCTGCTGTACCGGCTGGCCGAATCCGGCATGACCGTGTTCGTGACCACGCATTACATGGACGAAGCGGAACACTGCCACCGGCTGGCGTTCATTCACAATGGGCGCCTGATCGCGCAGGGCGCGCCCGGCGAGATCAAGGCGGGCATGATGCGCGGGCAGGTGCTGGAGCTTGCCCCACACAACGCCGGCCGCGCCGTGGCCGTGTTGCGCGCCGCGCAGCAAGCCGGACGCCTGCCCGTCGAAGAGGTCGCGCTATACGGCGCGGTCGTCCATCTGGTCGCCGAGAACGTCGCTGGCATGCAAGACGAGATTGTCGGCGCGCTGCGCGAGGCGGGCATCGAGCCGGGGCTGATGCGCCTCATCCCGCCGTCGCTCGAAGATGTGTTCATTGCCAACGTCAGGTAACACCATGTCGATTGCTCTTCCGGCCCACCCCATCGCGCAGGCCGCGCGGCGCGCAGCCCTGTCATTGCTCGTGGCTGCGATCGCCGTTGCGCCGCCTGCTGCGCCATCAGCGTCGCAACAGGACACGCTCATCGTGTCCGGCTTCATCGAGACCGACCAGATTCGCGTTGGTTCGGAACTGGGCGGCCGCATCGTCGCATTGCCGAAAGCTGAGGGCAGCCGCGTCGCCGCCGGCGATGCGCTGGTTCAACTGGATGACCGCATCGCGCAGGCCGAACTGGGCGTGGCCCGGGCGCGGCTGGCCGCCAGCCAGGCCGCCCTGCGCAAGGCGCAGGCCGGTCCGCGCCGCGAGACCGTGCAACAGGCCGAGGCAGCTTTGCAGGTCGCGCAGGCGGTGCGCGACGCTGCCCGCCAGAACTGGCTCGACGCGCAATCCCTCATCACCCGACAGCAGACGCTCGACCTGCAAATCACACAAGCGCGCTGGCGCGTGGAGGTGACGCGGCGCCAGCTCGACGCTGCCGTGGCTGCGCTCGAAGCGGTGAAGATCGCCACCGATCGTTTTGATCTGCCGTTCGAGGACTACCGATACTGGCAGGCGTGGATCAATGTCAACACCGCCGGCGCGGCCTACGACGGCGCGGTGGCCAGTCTGGCCAGGCTACAGACCGAGCGCGCCCTGCCGCTGGCCCAACGCGCCCGCGCCAATGCCGCCGAAGCCGCTTACGCCGCAGCCGAAGAGGCCGCGGCCCAGGCGCAGGCCCGGCTCGACGATCTGCTGGCCGGCCCGACACCCGAACAGATCGCCGTTGCGCAGGCCCAGGTCGGCGCCGCCGAAGCGGCTGTGAAAGCCGTTCAAGCGCGCATCAACAAGCTGACGGTGCGCGCGCCCACGAACGGCGTTGTGCTCGAGCATCATCTGCGCGCCGGCGAGATCGCCCCACCCTCGGCGCCGATCCTCACGCTGGCCGCGCTCGATGAAGCGCGACTGGTGGTGTACGTGCCGGCCAATCGCCTGGCGCAGGTGACGCTGGGCCAGACTGTGGCCGTGCGCGTCGAGGGGTATGCCGGGCGCGCGTTCGAAGGCGTCGTTACGCGCATCGCAGACAAGGCCGAGTTCATCCCGAACACGGCGCAATCGCCGGAAGATCGCGCCACACAGGTGTATGCGGTGACGGTTCGACTGGCGAATGCCGATGGCGCGTTGAAGCCGGGGCTGCCGGCCGATGCGCTGCTGGAGGCGCCGGCGCCATGAACGCGCTGCGCCGCACGCTGGCCATCCTGCGCAAAGAGATGCGCCACATTACGCGCGACAGCCGTGTGATGTTTCTGGTCACGCTTGCCCCGGCGTTGTTGTTGCTGTTGCTGTCCTATGTGTTCTCGTTCGATGTGGATCGCTTCACGCTGGCGGCGCTGGACCTCGATCACAGCGCCATCTCGCGCGATTACTTGAGCGCGATCACTTCGGACGGGGAGTTCGAGATCACGCGCTTTGTGAGCAGTTACGCCGAGATCGACGCGCTGCTGGCGCAGGGGACAGTCAACATGGCGCTGGTGATCCCGCGCGGGTTTGGCGACGCCGCGCTGGGCGGGCGCGGCGCAACCGCGCAGGCCGTGGTGGATGGTGTGAATGCAATCTCGGCCGGCCAGGGCATCGCGCAACTCACCGCCCGCAGCGCCGCCTATGGCGTGAGCCTGCGCGCAGGCGCCGCAAAGCCAGCCGATGTGACCCGGCGCGCCTGGCACAACACGGCGCTGAAATCGCTGCACAGCATGGCACCCGGCTTGCTGGCTGTGGTGTTGTTCATGCCGGCCATGGCCGTCACGCTGGCGCTGGCGCGCGAGAAAGAGACCGGTTCGTTCGAGGGCCTGATCGCCACGCCGGTGCGCGGCGTCGAGTATCTGGCCGGCAAGGTGTTGGCGTATCTGCTCACCGGCCTGGTCGGGGCCATCGCCGCCGTGCTGGTGGCCGTGGTGTGGTTCGGTGTGCCACTGCGCGGCAGCGTGTTCGCGCTGCTCGGCCTCACTGCGCTGTACTTTCTGGCCACCATGGGCATCGGCCTGCTGGTGGCGCATTTCGTCAGCAGCCAACAGACCGCCATGACCATCATCCTGCTGGCGTTCTTTGTGCCGAGCTTCTTCATCTCCGGGCTGATCACACCCATTGATGCGACCACACTCAGCGGACGACTGACAGCCTACAGCCTGCCGACCACCCATTTCATCACCATCACGCGCAGTGTGTTTCTGAAAGGGTCTGGGCTGGAGAGCCTGTGGCCGCAGGCTGCGCTGCTGATCGGCATGGCGGCGGTCATGATTGCGCTGAGTGTGGCGCTGTTCAAAAAGAAGCTGCGCTAACCGTCTGTCGCCGAGCCAGTCATGCTGTATCGACTCGCCACCCTCATCCAGAAGGAGATCGCGCAGATCAGCCGCGACCGGCTGTTGATTGCCGTGCTGATTCTGGGGCCGGCGCTGCAACTCTCACTGCTGGCGTGGAACACGGGCCGGGGCATCACCAATCTGCCCTTGCTGGTTGTCGATCAGGATAACAGCGCCACAAGCCGCAGCCTCGTCATGGCGCTGGACAACACGAAGGAGTTGTATCTGAGCGGCTATGCGGCGAGCATTGAAGAACTGACGCAGCGGGTGGATGCAAACGAAGCCGAGGTCGGCGTCATCATCCCGCCCGGCTTCGAGCGCGACTTGCTGGCCTACACGCGCATGCCGCAGGCGCACATCGTGGCATCCGGCGCGAACAACATCGCCGGGCGAGTCGGACTGGCGGCTGCCGAGCGCGCCATCGCCGCGTCCATCGCGCAGCAACTGGCGCTGGCGGCCAATGCGACACCCGTCATCGATCTGCGCCTGGACGTGCGCTATAACCCGGCGCTGAACTCGCGGCACTACACCATCCCGGCCATGATCGGGCTGATCGTGTTCGAGTTGTCGCTGGCGCTGGCCTCACTGGGCCTGACGCGCGAACGCGAGACGGGCACGCTGGAACAATTGCTGGTCATGCCGTTCCAGCGCATCGAGATCGCAGCCGGCAAAGCCGTCGCGCCGCTGGTCATCACGCTGGCCGACTTTGCGCTGATGCTGGTCATCGCAATGCAGGTGTTTGGCGTCCCGATGCGCGGCTCGTTCGCGCTGCTGTTCGGGCTGACGGCGCTGTTCATGCTGGCGGAGATTGGCTGGGGTCTGCTGATCTCGACTGTCGCGCGCACGCAACAGCAGGCCGTGTTGTTTGTGTTTGTGCAGGCCATCTTCGATATGACGTTTTCGGGGTTTCTCGTGCCGGCGGAAAATCTGCCGCCGGCGCTTGGCGCAGTGTCGAACTTCATTCCGCTGCGCCACTATCTGACGATCATTCGCGGCATCATGTTGAAGGGCGCCACGCTGGAGATGCTGGCGCCGGAGGTTCTGGCGCTGGCCGGCCTGACCATCGTCATCGGCGCCATGGCCATCATCAATCTGGGCCGCAGAATCGACTGAGTGCGCCATGAAAAAAAACGCTCTACGCTGTCTTGTCGCGGCGCTGATGCTGAGCAGCGCCGGCTGTGCAGAGATCGAATCGCTGGTCGCGCCGACGACCGAAACCAGCCCACAACCGCTCACGGTCAGCGCGTCTGCTGTGCGCGTCTCTGGGACGCTGGAGGCCGATGACGCGCAACTGGCCGCCGAAGTCAGCGCGCCCATCGTGGAGATCGCGGTTCAAGAGGGAGAGGCCGTGCGCGCCGGCCAGGTTCTCATCCGCCTGGACGACACGTTGCTGCGCGCGCAACGGGCGCAGGCCGAGGCAGCCGTGACCACGGCGCAGGCGGCGCTGGCGCTGGCGCAAGCGGGGCCGCGCGCCAATGCGGTGCGGGCCGCGCAGGCCGAGGTGGCGCGCGCGCGGGCTGAACTGGCCGGCGCGCAGCAGGCGGTGAGCGACACGCGGCGGCTCGTCGCAAATCCGCCTGGCCTCGACGCGCAACTGGCGCAGGCCGATGCCCAGATCAAACTGGCCGAGCAGTCGGTCATTCGCGCCACCGCCGAACTGGAGGAACAGCGCGCCATCCGCGACAAGACGCCGTTCAACTCGGTGGAGCGCGGGATCAACGAGCGGAAAGCGGCTGCCGCTGAAGCATCGCTGGCGGCGGCGCAGGCTGAGCTGGCCGGGGCGCAGGCGTATCGCGCCGAACTGCAACGCATGCGGCGCGCGCCGGCTGAGTTGATTGTGAACGCCAATGCAGCCGCAGCCCAGGCGGTGGTTGCCGGGGCACAACTGAGGCTGGCCGAGGCGACGCTGGCGCTGACGCAGGCCGGGCCGGCAGATGAAGATGTCGCCATCGCGCAGGCTGACGTTGCAATAGCCGAGGCCAACCTGGCGCTGCTCGACGCGCAACTGGCGCGCTATACGCTGGTGGCGCCAATGGATGGCGTGGTGACGCAGAGGATCGCCCTGCCGGGGGAAGTGGCGCAGGCCGGGGCGACGTTGCTGGTGATCTCTGACCTGCGCACGATGAAGGTGAAGGTGTATGTGAACGTGGCCGACATGGGGCGGGTGGCGGTCGGGCAGGCCGTCGCGCTGAGCACACCCGCCTATGCGGGAGAAACGTTCACGGGAGAGGTCACGCAGATCGCCAGCGAAGCGGAATTCACGCCGAGCAACGTGCAAACGGCGGAAGGCCGGGCGGGGTTGGTGTTTGCTGTGACAATCCGCGTGCCGAATGGGGATGGGCGATTGAAGGCGGGGATGCCGGTGGAGGTGGTGATTGGGCCGGGGCCGGCTTGACAATCCTCATCATCGAAAACCCCAGGCGTCCCTACGTGCAGGAGTTGATCAGCTCCATTCCGGCGCCGAACCCGAAGATCAAGTGGGACACCAGCATCAAGCTGCCGTCGGAAGAGGAGATGCGCATGCAGAACCGGGTGGGCTGCCGGTTCTATCCGCGCTGCCCGAAGCGGATGAATGTGTGCGCGAACACGTTCCCGCCGATGTCACAGCGCCTCTGTACCCCACGACGCTGAGCGCGCACGAGGCCGAGGGCGCGAGCATGTCGCATCAGACCGGCAGCCAGAGCGGCGGGGCGTGGGTGTCGCCGGCCTCCGGCACAGCCGCCTATCTGACCCTGGGCGGCGGGCAGACGCCGGCGCTGCGCACCAGCATCTCCCATCACAGCCGCATCAATGTCATCGGGGGCCTGCTCATCAGTCCGCACCGCAGGCGCATTCGACTGCTTACCCGTTTGCAACGCCAGAACATCGCCAGCACGCACGTCATCGCGTTTCTGCGTGTCCTGTTGGGCAGTGTGCGCGGCCCGATTGTGCTGATGTGGGACAACCCCCCGATTCATCGGCACAAGCAGGTCGCCGCATTCATTGCGAAACATCCCCGTCTGCATGTCTATACATTTCCGCGTTATGCGCCAGAACTCAATCCGGCCGAGGGCATCTGGACGCAGAGCAGCGAATACATCGCCGGCTCAGCGCCCCGACATGTGGACGAACTGCGCTGCAACGTCCGTGGCAGCCTGCGGCGCACCGGACGGTCAGACG
>DAOTYS010000311.1:0-15871 GCA_034434575.1 Thermoflexales bacterium | reverse complement strand
CCACGCTGTACGCCGTTTCGTTCGGCGATCTGCAAGCGCCATCTCTGCTGGCGCGATATGCCCTGCCCACCGGCGCTGTCGTGATCGCCTGGGCCGGCCCGCGCCTGTTCATCACCACACATCCAAACGAGAACAGCCCTTGCGCCGACTTCCGATTGACAACGGTGCTGCTCGACAATCCCGTCCTGCCCGCGCTCGGAGGATCGACGCCAACCTACGCCTGCCTCAGCCCAGGCCTTGGCATTGCCCACAACGGCTGGCTGTACACCCAGGATGGCGACGATCTGGGCGCGCTGCGCGTGTTCTCGGTGGGCAATCCCCTGGTGCCGCAACTCGTCCTGACCACGACGCTGGCTGCGCATCCCCAGGCAGCGATCGGCGAGCGTCTGTTCACCTGGAGCAGCAAACAAGACTCATCTCTGGCGGCGCACGCCCTGCTCGACCCCGGCGCGCCGATCCGCATTCCCATCTCGCCGACGCTGCCCGATGTCTTCAACCGCATCACCTGGATCGAAGGCGATTTTGTCTGGCACGACCTGGCACAGACAGCGACGACGACAGAGGCAGTGCTGTATGGCATCAGCGTGTCCACAGAAGCGCGCCCCGGCCAGCCGTGGCGCCTGGAGTCGGTCGGCGAACGCAACGGTATGGCGCATACACGCATCGACATCCCCGCCGGCGTGTGGAGCGATTTCACGGCTATCACGTACACGCCGGGTCTGCCTTTCGGCGACGCCGGCGCGGAGCAGCCCGGCCTGGCCCACATTGGGCGCGTCTTCACGCTCACGGCCGATACGCCGCCGCAGCTTCCGCTGACCCTCACTCTGACCTACAGTGATGACGATCTGGGCGCTGTGCCAGAGGCCACCCTGCGGCTATATCGCTGGGATGCGGATGCAGGGGGGTGGAGGCCGCAGACTGGGCAGGAAATCGACCGGGAGGCAAATCGCATTGTAGCCCCGGTCAGCGCGCCCGGCGTGTTTGCGCTGCTGGGCGCGCCCTATCGCGCGTATGCGCCCATGCTCACCTACGACAGGCCGGCCGGCGAGCGTCCCATTGCCTGCCACAATCTGGCGGCCAACGGCGGCTTCGAGAGCGGCCCGCCCGGCATCCCCTGGCAAATCAGCGCCGCGCCAAACGACCCGCTGATTTACCAGTCCGCCAAATACTCCGGCGCGTGGGGCGCCTGGCTGGGCGCGCGGGTTAACTACACCGACACCCTGTGGCAACGCATCGAACTGCCCAGAGAAGCAACCACGGCCACCCTCACACTGTGGTGGCGCATGAGCACCAACGAAACCACGACGAGAACTGTGTACGATCTGGCGCGCTTTGGGCTGCGCGATGAGGCCGGCGCGTGGGTGTCGCCGCCGATCACCGTGAGCAACCTTTCGGCGCGCAACACCTGGACGGCGGCATCGGCGGTGATCGACGTGTCGGCGCAGGCCGGCCGCCGGGTGCAGCTCACGCTCACCAGCTCGAACGACTTCTCGAAGACAACGAGTTGGTTTGTGGATGACGTGGCGCTGCGCGTGTGCGCGCCTCAGGATGGGTGGGTCAGGCCGGCCGATCGATAGCGCGCTGCAATAGCGCGCTGCAATCGCGCGCTGCAATCGCGCGCCGGGACAGGGCTTATGCCAACGCCAGATGCGCGGCCAGCCCCACGTGATCCGAAGGGTAGAGGGTGTGATCGTGGGGCGCAGGACGATTCAGCACCACATCGCAATCGACAACGCTCACGCGCCGGTTGACGAAAATGTAATCGATCACGCCGCGCCAGATATCGAGCGACCTGTTGCGCGCGAGATTGCCAAGCCGCAACAGCGCGTGGCGCAGCGGCGTCAGGTGATAGCGCAGCGGGGTCGGGCAGGTGTACGGCGGCTCGCGGCCATGCCGGGCCACATAGGCTGACGCGAATCGCCGGCGCAGCAACCGAATGGCGCGATAGTCCGGCGTGCCATTGAAATCGCCGCACAGGACGGTTGGGCCGTCGTGCGGAAGCGCATCCACCCATTCCAGCAGTCGATGCGCCTGTCGCAGATGCTCATCATGATCGATGATGTGCCAGTAGAAATGGCCGTTCACAATCAGCGCCGGCTGGCGTCCCACACACACCTGCACCGCTTGCGCGACGCGATCCTGCGAGCGCAATGACAGCGACCAGGCGCCCCGCACCGGCAGCCGGCTGAGAATTGCGATCGCCTGCCGCTGCGCATACTTGCCGGTCATCGGGCAAAGATGCACTGCATAGCCGCCCAGCCGGTCGGCCAGCCACTGCGCGCTGTTGACCGGCAGCGACACTTCCTGCAGCGCGATCACATCCGGCTGAAGCGCCTCAAGCTCCTGCGCGATCAGCGCGCGGCGCTGTTCCCAACGCGAGGGTCGGTTAAGCAGGTTAAAGGTGACGACGCGAAAAGCAGACATCGCGCGGGGTTGGGCAGGCTAGCCGGCGGGGCGACCTGAGCGCCCGTGGCAAGCCTTGAACTTTTTGCCGCTGCCGCACGGACAGGGGTCGTTGCGGCCGGCGCGGGCGAACAGCCGCTGCAATTCCAGATCGCGCCGCCGCATGTAAGCCATCACATTCGCCGGCGCGCGTCTTGCTTTCAATTCTGCCGCCATGAAACGCATCGGCGCGTCGATGTGCGTGAAAAAAGCCTTGTAGCCGGCGCACAGATAGTTCAGACCCGGTTCGCCATCGGGCGCGGCAATAAAGCGATCCTTGGGGCAGCCGCCGTTGCACACAAAACGCACTGCGCACTCGCGACAGTAGCGCGGCAACGTGTCGCGCTTGGCCAGGCCGAAGGCGCGCTGCCGCTCCGAGGCGACCAGTTCGATCATCGGCGTCTCGATGATGTTGCCCAGACGATAGGCCGGCTCGACGAAGTGATCGCAGGAGAACAGATCGCCGTTGTGCTCCATCGCCAGCGCCGCGCCGCACGTCTCTTCATGCACACACAGGCCGGGCCGCTCGCCGGCCCACGCCGCCAGCGCCACATCGAAGTGCTGCACATACACGCGGCCCACATCGCGGCGCACCCACTCGTCGAACACGCCGATCAGAAAATCGCCCCACTGCCGGGCTGTCACCGAACGCGGCGTGACGTGGTCGCCGGCCTGCACATAGAGCTGCCCTCGCGCGTCGTCGGATGGCCGGCGCTCCACAATGGGGATGAACTGGATGAACTGCGCGCCGGCCTCATCGCGCAGAAAACGATAGACGCGCAACGGATGCGGCGCGTTGGCGGCGTGCACCGTGGTGAGAATGTTGAACTCGACGTTGTGCCGCTTGAGCAGCGCCAGGCCGGCCATCACGCGGTCGAAGGTGGGCCGGCCGCCCTTGTCCACGCGATAGGCGTCGTGCAGGTCGCGCGGGCCGTCGAGGCTGAGACCGACCAGAAACCGATGCGCGCGAAAGAACTCGCACCAGGCGTCATCGAGCAGCGTGCCGTTCGTCTGCAAGGCGTTGTAGATGCGCATGCCGGGCTTGCGGTATTTCTGCTGCAAGTCGATCGCCAGATTGAAGAAATCAAGCCCCATCAACGTCGGCTCGCCGCCCTGCCAGGCAAAAGTGACCTCCGGCACGCGCTGGGCTTCGATGTACTGCCGCGTATACGCCTCCAGCAGCTCGCTGGCCATGCGAAAGCGGCTGCCGGGGTACATCAATTCCTTTGACAGGAAGTAGCAGTAGGCGCAATCCAGGTTGCAGATCGCGCCGCGCGGTTTCAGCATGACGTGAAAAGCCGCCGGCGCGGTGTGGGGGGCATTCGCCTGGCGCGGGTCGGCGGTCGCAAAGGCGACTGGTTGCGCGTCACTCATCGCGCCGGATGATACACGACCTGCGCCGCCCGTGACGCGGGGCGTGTAGGGCAAGCCGGCGGCTTGCCCTACAGACTACAGCACCAGCCCCCAGGGATTCTCCAGCAGGCGCTTGATCTCGTTGACGAACAGCGCGCCCTCGGCGCCGTCCGTGACGCGATGATCGCCGGACAGGGTGATGTTCATGATGTTGCGGATAACCACCTCGCCATCTCGCACAACCGGCGTGGGCGTGGCTGCGCCGACCGCCAGAATGCCGGCGTCCGGCGGATTGACGATGGCGCTGAACACCGTGATGCCATACATGCCCAGGTTGCTGACCGTGAACGTCTGGCCGCCCAGGTCAGCGGGTTGCAGTTTGTTTTCACGGGCGCGCGCAGCCATCGCCGCAGACTCGACCGCGATTTCGCGCAGCGTCTTCTTGTCGGTGTCGCGCACAGTGACTGTCACCAGGCCGCCTTCCACCGCCACCGCAACGCCCACATGAATCTGCTCGTGCAGCACAATTGCGTCACCGTCGAAGGAGGCGTTCAGGTTGGGGAACCGGCGCAGCGCCAGCGCGGTGGCGCGCACCACCATGTCATTGACGGAGACTTTCAGATTCTCCGGCTTCAACGACTCGTTGATTTGCTGGCGCAGGGCCAGCGCGGCGTCCATCTCCACCGGCAGGGTGATGTAGAAGTGCGGCGCAGTGGTCTTGCTCTGGGTCATGCGCTGGGCGATGGTCTGGCGCATGCGCGAGAGGGCCTTGCGCACGCCGGCAGCCGTGCGCGGCAAAACCTGCGGCGCGGCCTGCGGCGCAACCTGCGGCGCAACCTGCGGCGCAACCTGCGGGGCCGGCGCAGCCGCCGGAACAGCAGCGGGCGCAGCAGCGGTCGCGGCTGCCGCGAATTTCTCGACATCTTCCAGGACGATGCGCCCCTCAGGGCCGCTGCCCTTGACCAGGCGCAAATCGACGCCGCGCTGCTCGGCCAGCCGCTTCGCCGCTGGCGAGGCGATGACGCGCCCGGTATTCACGACTGCCGGGGCAGCAGCGCCGCCGGCTTTCATCGCCTGGGCATAGCCCTCGACATCTTCACGCCGAATCTGCCCGTCGGGGCCAGTGCCCTTCACCCGCGCGAGATCAACGCCCAGTTCGGCAGCGATGCGCTGAGCGATGGGCGTGGCCTTGACTTCCAGCATGGGGGCGGGAGTCGCGGCAGGCGCGGCCACCGATGCGACAGACGTCGGCGGGGGCGCCGAGGCCTCTGCTGCCACAGACGGCGCTGACTCACCCGGCTGGCCGATCAGTCCAATCGGCTGACCGACCGGCACCTTTGCGCCGGGCGGCGCGAGTATTTTCAACAGCACGCCGGACTCAAAGGCCTCGATCTGTATCGTCGTCTTGTCGGTTTCGATTTCTGCAACCGGCTCGCCCTTTTTGATCGAGTCGCCTTCTGCTTTCAACCAGTTGGCGATCGTGCCTTCGGTCATGTCGAAGCCCATCTGGGGCATGGTGATCTCTTTGGCCATGATGCTTCCTGCCTAGTATTGCTTTTCCATCATCCGGCGCACAGCCGCAATCACATCCTCGGCGAAGGGAATCGTCGCGCGCTCCAGGTTTTTGGCGTAGGGCATGGGCACTTCGAGGCCGGCCACGCGCGCAATTGGCGCGTCCAGATCATTGAAAGCCATCTCCTGCAAAGAGGCCGCGATCTCGGCGCCCAGGCCAACCGTGCGAAAGCCCTCTTCCACGACGATGGCGCGGTTGGTCTTGTGAATCGATTCCAGCGCCGGCGCCAGGTCCAGCGGGCGCAACGTGCGCAGATCGATCACTTCGAGTTCAATCCCCTCGGCTTCGAGTGCGCGGGCGGCCTTCATGGTCTCGACCAGCATGCGGCCCCAGGTGACAACGGTGAGATGCTTGCCTGGGCGCTTCACCTGGGAGACGCCAATCGGCAAAACGTACTCCTCATCGGGCACTTCGCCCCGCGTCCCATACAAGGCCAGGTGCTCGATGAAGAACACCGGGTCGTTGTCGCGGATGGAGGCTTTCAACAGCCCCTTGGCGTCGTAGGGCGTGGACGGATAAACGACTTTCAGGCCGGGGATGGAAGCCAGCCAGTTCTCGAATGTCTGCGAGTGCGTGGAAGCTGTGCGCCCCCAGCCGGCCGGCGAGCGGATGACCATGGGGACTTGAATTTGCCGGTTGAACATGTGATGCTGCTTGGCGGCGTGGTTGACGATCTGATCCCAGGCCACCAGCGCGAAGTTGATCGTCATCAACTCGCACACCGGCCGAACGCCGCCCATGGCCGCGCCGATTCCCACGCCGACGATGGCTTCCTCTGCAATTGGCACATCGCGCACGCGGCCGGGGAACTCCTTCGCCAGGCCGGCGGTCACGCCATACGCGCCGCCGCCGCCATAGGCCACAATATCCTCGCCCCAGATCACCACGTTGGGATCGCGGGCCATTTCCTCGCGCAAGGCGCGCTTGAGCGCTTCACGATAGGTGATTTCAGCCATGATTGCCCGTTCCATTTTTGAAAATAACCGGCCCCAACGCGGGCGGCGCAATAAGTGAGCCGTCGATCTGCATGTTGCTCACCGGTTCAGCATAGATGCCTTCATACAGCGTTTGCCGCGCCGGCTCAGGGCTGGCGTCGGCGAAGGCCACCGCGTCCTCGACCTCCGCTTCCACATCGCGCGCGATTTGCTCCAGGTCTTGCGGGGTCAGCAGCTCGCGCTCCAGGAGAACCTGGGCAAAAGCGGGAATGGGATCGCGCTCTTTCCACTCAGCCACCTGCGACTTGGGCCGTTGCACATCAGAGTCGGCCATAGAGTGGCCGCGATGGCGGAAGGTGACTGCTTCGAGCAATGCCGGCCCTTCACCGTTGCGGGCGCGCTCGGCCAGCCGGCACACCACTTCGCGCACCGCCAGCACATCATTGCCGTCCACCTGTTCGGCGTGCATGTCATAGGCGCACGCCTTGCGATAGATCTCCGTCACGGCGCTATGGTTAGTAATGACCGTGCCCATCGCGTACTGGTTGTTCTCCACGGTGAAGATGACCGGCAACCG
Organism: Thermoflexales bacterium; assembly: GCA_034434575.1. Taxonomy (GTDB): domain Bacteria; phylum Chloroflexota; class Anaerolineae; order J036; family Brachytrichaceae; genus Roseilinea. The sequence goes on along the minus strand of DAOTYS010000311.1, from coordinate 8,991 downwards.
CCACAACTGAGCCCAGTTGAGCGCGGCGTGAAAAGTGCCGATGTTGGTCGACCCATCGCCCATGACGCAAAACACGACGCGGCCCGTTTTGTGGTGCTGAGCGGCGTAGGCCAGGCCGGCTGCCAGGGGCAAATGGCCGCCCACGATGGCATATCCGCCCCAGAAACGCTTCGACACGTCCGCCAGGTGCATCGAACCGCCGCGCCCGCCGGTTGTGCCGGTTTCGCGGCCAAACAACTCAGCCATCACCGCGCGCGGCGAGATGCCGCGCGCCAGCGCATAGCCATGGTCGCGGTAATGCGTCACCAGATCATCGTCGGGCCGCAACGCAGACACGGCGCCGACCGCAATCGCCTCCTGACCGTTGTACAGATGCAGGAAACCGCCGATCTTCGCTTTGGCGTACATTTCCGCCGACTTGTCCTCGAATACGCGGATCAACAGCATCTGCCGATACAATGAAACCAGACTATCCTTATCCATTTAACTACTCCGCATCGCGCGAGTCACCAGCGCCCGCAGGCAGCGACCCGTCCAGACAAAATAAAGATAAAAACACAACCGGCCTATTGTGCCACAACCGTCAGGGATGATGGGATTGGAAGTTCACCCGGCAGCATGCGGCGCAGCAATCAACTGGCGCGGCAGGCTGCGCGCGCCATCGTCAATCGTCAATTGACAATTGACAACTGCTCAATCCCGCTGTTTGGCCAGTGTGGGCGCGGGCGCGCCGGCCAGCGCGTTCTCGTGCAATTCAAGCGCAAAGAGCAGCGACGACAGCCGGTTCAGATAGCGGCCGAGTTCGACGTTTTCGACCAGGCCGTCGTGCAACAGATGGACGACGAGGCGCTCAGCGCGGCGCACAATGGCGCGGGCGAGGTCGAGATAGGCGCCTGGGGCGGTGTCGCCGGGCACGATGAATTCGCGGGGCAGGCTCACCTGAGCCGTGACCGCCTCGATCTGCTCCTCCAGCCAGCGCACACGGCTGGCATCGATGGCCCGAAACCGCTCAGCAACCTGCGGAGAGGCTGCCAGTTCGGACATCAGACGGTACAGGTCGCGTTGGGCGGTCAGCAGCGCGCTGCGAGTCAGGTCGCTGGCAGCCATGGCCCGGGCCACGCCCATGGCGGCGCTGGCTTCATCCACCGTGCCATAGGCTTCGGGCTGGGGCGTGTGCTTGGCAACCCGGCCTTCGCCGAGCAGGTTGGTGTATCCATCATCCCCCATGCGGGTATAGAGTTGGACGCTCATCGCCGTGCATTATAATGTCGTGTCTGCGTTGTCCGCGCGGCTTGTAGCGAAGCAATGAACGCTTTGAGACAGGCCGACTGCATGGTTCACTGCGAATAGATGGCAAACCAGGATGTACCCAGATAGCGAAATCCTCTTCCCCGCGCGCTGCATTCCCGAGTTGCGCAACGTCCGACCCGGCGACACCTGGCGAAATTTGATCGACCGGCTGGCAAACCTGCCTGAAACACACGAGGATGTGCTTGCCTTCTCCCTCATGATGATCCGGCTCAGCAATTGCCTGACTTGCGACCTCGACAGCTATCGCGCCAGCCTGGGATGTTGCCAGTGCGCTCGCCGCACCATCCAGAGCTTCAAGGGCAACGATAGCGCGCTGGTTGCGCGGATGGAAGAGGCAAGGTCAGAACTCCTCGCAGCGCAAGCGCAACAGATCGATACAGCGCCGGCCTCCGCCGCCCCGGCCGAGGCAGATAACAAGACGCGCCACGCCAATAACCGGACGCGCGGGCGCCGACCCTGAAAAACGTTCAATGTCACGCATTCGCATTGTTCACCACGACCACGACCGCGCCGGCAACGGCGCCCGGCTGAAAGTCACCCTTCCCGACGACTACACCGAACTGGCCCGGCGCGCCGACGCCACCATCCGCGAGTTGACCGCGCCACACCCCCGCACGGCGCGTTTGTACGATTTGCTCATCAGCGACCCGCGCATGGGCGCGCACTGGAATCTGTCAAACTACACCACGGTCGGCAAGCTCAACTATAACGACCATGGCCCCATCCACGCGCGGGTGGTCACCGCCGCCACCATGCAGATCATGACGCTGCTGACAGGCGCAAACGTGCCGATGGATGTGATCGTTTCCGGCGCCGGCGAAGTCGATGACAGCTTCCTGGTGACCCTGGGCGGCATCATGCTGCACGACATCGGCAACTCAGTCCATCGCGCCGGCCACGAAATGATCGGCATGATGCTGGCGCAACCTGTCCTGGCCGACTATCTGCCCCTGTTGTACGACGACCGCGAACAGCAGCAGCTCATTCACAACTTCATTCTGTCGGCCATTCACACGCACGACGTGAACCCGGCGCCGTTGTTCATGGAAGGCGCCGTCGTGGCTGTGGCCGACGGCAGCGATATGACCAAAGGCCGCGCGCGCATGCCGTTCGATCTGGGCAAGATCGACATTCACGCGGTGTCGGCGCTGGCGATCGAAGAGGTGAACATCCGGCGCGGCGAAGAAGTGCCGGTCGAAATCGAAGTCCTCATGAGCAACTCGGCCGGCATCTTTCAGGTCGAAGAAACGCTGGTGCGCAAACTGCTGGTGACGCCGTTGAAGGCCTATGTCACGGTGAAGGCCAGCACCATCGAGCCGGACAAGGATTGCGACAAGCGCATCCTGCACAGCGTCATGCTGAAGAATGGCCGGCTGGCCCCCATATGAATCGGGTGATTGTGTGATTGTGCGATTGAGACATCCAGAGATCAGGTGGTTGCTCAATGGCTCAATGACTCAATCACCCAATGGCTCAATCCTTCAGTTCGATCGGCTTGCTGAGGATGGCCGCCAGCAGGTCAGCGCACGCCTGGACGTCTTTGACATCGACCATTTCGCTGATGGAGTGGATGTAGCGGGTGGGTATGGAGATGCAGCCGGCCGGCACGCCTTCGCGCGCCATCTGGATGGCCGCTGTGTCTGTGCCGCCAGCGTTCAGCACCTCGAGCTGATAGGGGATGCGACTCTCTTTGGCGCGCTGCACCATCAACGCGCGCACACGCGGATCGGCGATCACGGATGAATCCTGCACCTTGATGGCGGCGCCCTTGCCCAGCGCGACCGACATGGGTGCGGCTTCGGGAAAATCGCCGGTCGCAGTCACATCCACAGCGATGCCAATGTCAGGATTGATGGCAAAGGCCGAAGTGCGCGCGCCGCGCAGACCGACTTCCTCCTGAACGCTGAACACCGCGTAGACATCGTGCGGCGTGCGCTTGAGCTGCCGCAGCGCCTGGATGACCACAGCGCAGCCGACGCGATCGTCCATGCTCTTGGCGATGAGCCGGTCGCCCTGCCGGGCCAGCGCGCCGGCCAGCGCGCCCATATCGCCCACCTTCACCGGCGCCGATGCGGCATCCGTCGCCCCGACGTCGATGAACAGATCGGTCATCTTCGGCGCGCTGTCCGCTGCCAGGATGCCCTTTTCCACCTGAATCGCGCCGATCGTCCCATTCTCGAACACGACCCGATTGCCGGGCAGGGAAAGCGGTCGCAGGCCGCCGACATTCGTGAAGCGAACGAACCCTTTGTCATCCACATGCGAGACGACAAAGCCGATCTCGTCCATGTGAGCGGACAGCATGACGCGCAATGGCGAGGCGCCGGCCGGCGGTTCCACTGTCGCCCGCTTCAGCGCGATCAGATTGCCCATGCGGTCTGTGCGCGTCTCGTCAACAAGGCCGGCCAGATGCTGCTCGATCAGCGCGCGAATGCGGCCTTCGCGGCCCGGCGGCCCCCACGTCTCGACCAGCGATTGAATGAGTTCGATGTCCATAGGGCGTGATGATACCCCAGCGCATCAGGGTTGATATTCGATTGCGATCGGCTGGCTCCAGGCCATGCGGCTGCCCACGCCGAAACACTCGACGCGAACGTACTTGAGGCTTTCCACAACGTCGGGGGTGTTTGGAACAGTCCAGCTTGCCTGCGAGGCCTCCACCGTATGCGCGACAACGCCCCAGCGCGTGATGAAGCGAATGCACTGGGCGCTGGCCGCCGTCACATGAATTGTCGGGCCGTCGATCTGGATGGCGTCGATCGTGACGCCGGTCGAGGCGAAGAAACGGCCCTTGCGCAGCGCGTCCAGGATATCCCCGGCAGTTGGCGTCGCGCTCGCGTCCCACTGCGCCATGTTCCACGCGCGCCCATCGTCTGCAGGATAGTGCGAATCGTCGTTGGCAAAGCCCCATACCCATTTGTCCTGGGAGAGCAGCCGGTCCCAGCGGTCGGTGGCCAGCGCCGCGCCTTCCAGCCGGTCGATCACAGCATTGTAGATCTCGACGCCGATTGCGCCGTTCAAGGACTGCATCAACTCCTGCGGGAAGTGGTTGAAATGCCACTGCCAGTTGGGGTGGTTCAACACTGCCAGCCCGCCCTGCGCCACGATGAAATCGAGGTTGCGCTGGCGGTCCACCGCCGGCTCCTGAACTGCTTCGAGGCCGAGCTGAAGGATGTGCGGCCCGCGCGCGGTGATCTCGACGCCGGGGATCAAAACCAGCCGCGTGTCGGCCTGGTATTCACGCGCCGGCGCCAGCGCGTCATGATCGGTGAGGGCGAGAAAATCGTAGCCAAGCCGTTCGTAGGCGGCAATCACCTGCTCCGGCGGGCGAGAGCCGTCACTGATGGTGGTATGGGCATGCAGGTTGCCCTTCAACCAGACAACAGGCGTTGCCGCCTCGTTCAGATAGGGAGACTTCAGAGTAATAACAGCCATCGTGATGCGCAAACCTCAAAAAGGCGGGATGAAGGGCGCGTGGCGGGGCGGGTCAATGTCGAACCCACCAGGCGTCACTGACCAGACAGACGCCGCCGCGCCGCTGCAAAATGGGGCGAATCGCCTCAATCAAAGCTTCGATCTGTTCCGGCTCGCAGGTGGTCAGCAGATAGCTGTTCTGGAAAACGCCGCTCAACTCGTCGCCCAGGCGCATGCCGCGCTCGCCTTTGCCGATCACATCGCCGACGATGGTGTAGCCAGACACGCCATGCCGCTCCAGGACGCGCACGACAGCGTTCATCTCGACAGTGTCCGTAATAATCTCGACTCGCTTGATCGGGCGCATCAGATCACCATATCGCCTGAATCACACTCATGTACAGTGGAATGCCCAGGGTGACATTGAAAGGAAAAGTGACGCCCAGAGCCAGGGTCACATACACCGCCGGATCAGCTTCGGGCACGGCCTGGCGCATGGCCGCCGGCGCCGCGATATACGACGCGCTGGCGCACAGCGCGACAAACAGCAACGCATCGCCAGGGACGACGCCAATCAATCGGGCGAGGGTCAATCCCATCGCCGCGTTGACCAACGGCAGGCCCACGGCAAACACGAGGAGGAAGACGCCCAGCGGCCTGAGGATGCTCATGCGGCGCGCCGCCACAATGCCCATGTCGAGCAGAAACAAACTGAGCGCGCCGTTGAAAATGCCTTCGGTAAAGGGCTTCAGTGACGCCGCACTGCGCTGGCCGGTCAACCAACCGATGAGCAAACTGCCGACCAGCAGCAGGACTGAACCGTTGAAGAGAGACTCGCGCAAGACCTCGCCCACAGACAGCGCAACCCGGCCTTCTGCCGGTCTGCTTCCCCAGCGCGCCAGCGCCACGCCAACGATAATGGCCGGCCATTCCATCAACGCCAGGCCGGCCACCATGAAGCCGCTGTGCGGCTGGCCGATCTGATCGAGAAAGGCGCTGGCCGTGATGAACGTCACAGCACTCACCGAGGCGTAGGTTGCAGCCAATGCCGCCGCATTGGGCCGGTCCAGCTTTCGCCGCAGAATCGAGAACATGTACAGCGGCGTCAGCGCCGACATCAACATGGCGGCAACCAACACCCAGACCGCCTGGCCGTTTCCATTCTGGCTGAGCGCCACGCCGCCCTTGAAGCCGATGGACAACAACAGATACAGCGACAACAGGCGCGGGATCGGCGGGGGCAGATCCAGGTCCGACCGGGCCGCCACCGCCAAAAGCCCCAGCAGAAAGAAAAGGATCGGCGGATTGAGCAGATTCGAGACAACCAGTTCCACAGCGCATCATTCGCCGATGATTTTCACCAACACACGCTTGCGCCGGCGTCCGTCGAACTCGCCGTAGAAAATCTGCTCCCAGGGGCCAAAATCCAGCCGGCCTTCGGTGATGGCAACCACCACTTCGCGGCCCATGACCTGGCGCTTCAGGTGCGCGTCGGCGTTGTCTTCGCCGGTGTCGTTGTGCCGGTATTGCGAGATCGGCTCATGCGGAGCCAGTTTCTCCAGCCAGCGGTCATAGTCGTGATGCAGCCCGCTCTCGTCGTCATTGATGAAGACCGAGCTGGTGATGTGCATCGCGTTCACCAACACCAGCCCTTCCTTCACGCCGCTTTCCTGAAGGCATTGCTCCACCTGCGCGGTGATGTTGATGAACGCGCGGCGGGCGGGAACAGTGAACCACAGCTCTTTGCGATAGCTTTTCATGGGCGCTATTATCCCCGCCGGCCTACCCCTTCAGCCATGTGTCCAGCCAGGCCCAGGCGCGCGCGCCATGCCACATGTGCGGGCCGTCGAACGTTGCCAGATCAATGGTCCCCGGCGACTGCAACAACCCATACGCCTGCCGGGCAATGTCCACCTGCTCTTTCACGTTGTCGATGCCGCGCGATCCGTTCAGCGGGTCTTGCAGGCCAGCCTCGATCAACAACGGACGCGGCGCAACCAGCGCGCCCAGATCGCCCATATCCACCTTCTCCCACAGATGCGGCACATAGTTGCAGTCACAATTGTTCGACAGCTCCAAAAGCGAGTCCTTCACGCCATAGAAGTAGCCGCTGACGACAGCGCACGCAATGCGGTCGTCGAGCGCCGACAACCACAGGGTTTGTAACCCGCCACCGGACAGGCCAATCGCCCCGATCTTGCGGCCCTGGCATTCGGGCCGGCTCTCCACATAGTCCACCAGCTGCTGCAAATCCCACACCCACATGCCGGTGACAGTGAGTCCGAGCGGAATGCCCATGTGGGCAAGCTGCGCGCAGGATGAGTTGAACAACTTGTCCGGCCCGGCGCTGAACGATTCGCGCCGCTCGCCGAAACCGCGCGCGTCGGGGCAGAACACAACGAAACCGCGCCGGGCGGCCTTGACCCCGTAGTCATAGTTGTAGTCGCGCACGCGCTCAGCCACGCCGGGAATGCCGGTCACACCGGCCGGCGAGATTTTGCCGCCGCTGTCGTGACCGTGCGACGCGATCACAGCGGGCGCTGGGCCTTGCAGGCCGTCGGGGACGAGCACATACAGCGGCATAGTCACGCCCGGCTCAGTGTCAATCTCGACACGCTCGCGCCGATATCCTTCGCATTGAACAGTCTCGGTCACGCGCGGGCGCGGCGCAACCGGCGTCATGCGGTCGAGGCCGGTGAGTTGCCGCAGGGTCGCGCGCAGATCCTGACGCCACAACCGCCAGGCTTCCAGCGTCGTGGCGCGGAACCCCATCTGGCGCTGCGCGCCGTCAAATCGAGCCTTCAGCAGGCCCTCACTGCGAAAGTATTGCTCGGTCATTCTGCACCTCATACAACGGCAAGCCCGGCGGCTTGCCCAACCTCATTGGCACGGCGAGCCGGCGGCGTCGGCAAGCCCGGCGGCTTGCCCAACCTCATCGGCACGGCGAGCCGGCGGTTTGTCCAACGGTTACACGTCGCACACGCGATATGCGGCGCGCAAAGCCGCCACCGGGTCGCCTTTAGGCACGAACTCCTGACCAACGTAGCCGTCATAAGGCGTGGCCGCAAGGGCGCGCATGATGCCGGCGTAATTCAGTTCCTGCTCATCGTCCAGATCATGCCGGCCCGGATTGCCGGCGGTGTGAATGTGGCCGATCAGGCCGATGTGATCGCGCAGCGCGCGGATGACATCGCCCTCCATGATCTGCATGTGATAGATATCGTAGAGCAGCCTGACCCTGGGCGAGTTGACCGCGCGGATGACCTGCGCGCCCCAGGCTGTGTGGTCGCACTGGTAATCCTTGTGATCGACTTTGGAGTTCAGCAACTCCAACACCAGCGTGACCCCTTTGGCCTCGGCAGCCGGCGCAACGCGGCGCAGCCCTTCGGCGGTGGTGGTCGCGCCGGTCTCATCGTCCAGGCCGTTGCGATTGCCGGAGAAGCAGATCAGGTTCGGAATCTGGTAGCGAACCGCCAGGTCCAACATCTGATGGATCTCATCTTCGATGCGACTGTGATTCTCGCGCCGGTTGAGGCCGTCTTCCAGCGAGGCGTGGCCGCCATGGCTGGCAATGACCAGACCCACGTCGCGCGCCGTGTCCCACAGATCGCGCGGCAACAACTCAACCGCCGCGTAGCCGATGGATTTGGCCGCCTGCATCAACTGGCGCGCATCCTGGCCCTGCCGGTGAAAACTCCACCACGAGAAGGATTGTTTGATTTTGCCCATGCCGATCAAGTGTAGTGCTTTTTCGGCCTTTAGCGTCTGCGGAGGCCCCATCATCCATCCATGATGGGGGCGTTGACCGCATCACGCCTTCCACTTGATGCTGCATCCGACGCTGGGCTTCTGAATGGGATTCACGGGCTGACAACTCAAAATCGCGTCCAGCGCAGCGCGCGCATCGGCGGCGGTGGCCGGGCGGCCGCTGTTCGGGCGCGTGTCATCCAACTGGCCGCGATAAGCCAGTTTCATGTCGCCGTCGAAGATGAACGTGTCGGGGGTGCAGACGGCACCGTAAGCGCGCGCCACTTGCTGCGTCTCGTCGAAGAGATACGGGAATGGATACCCCACGCGCTGCGCCTCGGCGCGCATTTTGTCCGGGGCGTCCTCTGGGTATTGGACCGGATCGTTGGCGCTGATGGCGACAAATGAAACGCCTCTGGGCATGTAGTCGTTGGCCAGATCGACCAGCGCGCGGTCCACATGCTTGACATACGGGCAATGGTTGCAAATGAACACAATGACCGTCGCGCGATTCGAGCG
>DAOTYS010000310.1:0-8065 GCA_034434575.1 Thermoflexales bacterium | reverse complement strand
TTCTTCTCGATGCCCCAGTCGAGCGCCACCGGCTCCACAATCTTCTGCTCATCCAGGTAGGCGGCCAGCTTGTAGATGGCGTCGGAAAACCGGCCTGACCCGCCCATGACCCCAAGCTGCTCATGGTACTGCTCGTTGACCCACAGATCGCGGCTCAACGGCAGGGCAATGAGCGCGACGACCAGCAGCCCGTTGAGCGCAGCGCGCGGGAATCGCTGCGCGCGAAAGACGCCTCGCGCCGCCGTTTCTGCCAGCCAGAGTGCGGCGACAGCCACAATCATCTGGGGCAGCGGAAAAAGCAGAAAGAAATGCGTCGCCCACAGATCAGACACCGTGAACGCGCTGACCGGAAGATAGGCTGCGACGCAGGCGATCAGCGCCGTCCATCTGCACCACTCGGCGCGCTGGAACGCCAGCGCCGAGCCAATCACCGCAGACGCGCCAAACGCCGGGACTGCGTAGACATTGCCATAGGGAACCGGGGCCAGAAACCAGAAGTAGCTGCCGTTGAGAAAGACGGCAAAATCCTGCAATCGCTTGTCGAGATTGGCCAGCAGGTTGCGGTTGTCGACGCCGTATTGCGTCGGCTCGAACAGGGAACGAAACAGAAGATCAAACGTCGCCGGCGCCTGTCCCTGCGCCAGGCCGGCCAGGTTGAAATACACGAATGGCGCCGCGCCGATCAGAAATCCAAGAACGCCCCAGGGGGCTGCGCGCAGCAGGCGCGCCACCGTCGCAACCAGGCGCGGTCGCGTCAACAGCCACACCAGCCCCATCACACCCAACAACACGATCCACCATAGAAAGATGATCTTGGCCCACAGGCCCAGGCCCAGCAACACGCCTGCGGCCAGCAGCATCAGGCGCGCGCGGCCGACAAGCTGCCGGGGTTGCCCGCCTTCCGCGATGCCGCGCCGCCATCGATCAAGCAGCAGCCAGCTGCCCAGCGAAAACACTGTCATGATCGATGTGACCGTAATGCCCTGCCGGCTGAACCAGATGAATGACGGGTTGACCGCCAGCAGCAACGCTGTGAGCAGCCCCGCCGTTCGACCAAACCAGGCGCGCGCAATGGCATACGCCAGAATGATGGTGACTGCCGAGAAGAGGATGGGCGACAGGCGAGCCGCCGTCACACCCGGCCCCAAAACGAGCATGAACGGCAGCGTCACATACCCGTTGAGGCTGCCCATGTAGTCCATGAGCATGACCGGGTAAGTGTACCCGCCAATCGTCACGCCGATGCCGCGCAACAGGGGAGTAGGGGCGCCGCGCATGATGTCCAGCATCGGCGCGAGGTCCAGCGCCTCGTCGTAGTACAGGCCGGGCAGATCGAGCTGGCGCAATGCGATGCACAGGAAGAGCGCGACGCAGGCAGACAGGATGGCCGCGTTCAGAAGGTTCAACGCGCGCCGTTTGCCTGAAATGCGACCCGCATGCGCATCAGGATGGACGCCAGCGCCAGGAGCAGCCGCCGGCACTCCGTCGTCCGTCGTCTGTCGTGCGGCGCTCATGCGCGCAACTGGCTGGCTGCCGCGGCCTGTTTCAGCGTCTGCTCCAGAGCGCTGGTGCCGCCGGCAATATCAAGCAGCTCGTTGGTGATGCCTTGCTGGCGCGCCTTGTTGTAGCTCAAGGTGAGGCTGAAGATGAGGTCGCTGGCGCTGTCTGTGGCGTTGCGCATGGCGACCATGCGCGCGGCGTGCTCGCTGGCCAATGATTCCAACACCGCCACATAGACCTGCATTTCGGTCAATCGGGGAAGCAGACCGTCGAGGATTTCGACCGGGCCAGGCTCGAAATCATACGCCGGGCGCGGGCCGCCTTTGGGCAGGTCGCCGGCCAGCTCTTCAGCGGCCAGCGGCAACAAGCGGCGAATGACAGGCCGCTGTGACACCATGCTGCGGAACTCGGTGTAGGCCAGGTAGACTTCATCGCACTTGCCATCGAGGAAATCCTGAATCAGCGTGCGTGTGGCGGCGGTGGTGTCGAGCAGGCCGGGGCGCGCCGGCAGATTGGCGAACTCGGCGACGATGTTTCGCCCGCGCCGGTGCAGGAAGTCCCGGCCCTTGCGCCCAATGGTCACGTAACTGACCGGCTTGCCATAGTCGCGCGCAAAGTCAAACGCTTCTCGGGCCACATTGGTGTTGAACGCGCCACACAGGCCGCGATCAGATGTGATCAACAGGATGTAGGCGCTGTTGACAACGTCGCGCCGCGTGAGCAGCGGATGGCGCGTCTCGCCGCCGGCCAGGGCCGCCACGTCGGCTAACAACTGGCGCGCTTTGCTGGCGTAGGGCCGCGTGCCTTGCACAGCATCCTGGGCGCGGCGCACCTTGCTCGCGCTGACTGCTTCGAGCGCGCGGGTGATCTGACGGATGTTCTTGACGCTGCGAATGCGGCGCCGGATTTCTCGTGCTGTTGCCATGAGCGGTGAAAGCCCTCGCTCGTCAGTGCCGCCGGGCCGGAAAGCCGGCGTCCCGACCTCAGCCGGACCAGCTCCGGTTGAACGCCTCGACGGCCAGGCGCAGCCTGGCGATGGTGTCGTCGCTCAGCCGCTTCTCGTCCATGATCGTCTTGTTGATATCCGGGTAGGTCGTCTCCATATACTTGATGAAGGCTTCCTCCCAGGCAACGACGCGACCCACCGGGACCTTATCCAGGTAACCGTTTGTCACTGCGAAGAGGGCAGTGACCTCAGCGGCCAGCGTGCGCGGCTCGTACTGCCGTTGCTTGAGCATTTCGGTCAGCCGGCGTCCGCGGTCGAGCGTGGCCTGAGTCGCCTTGTCCAGATCGCTGCCGAAGCTGGCAAATGCCTGCAACTCGCGGAACTGCGAGAGTTCGAGTTTGAGCCGGCCGGCCACCTGTTTCATGGCGCGGGTCTGCGCGTCGCCGCCCACGCGGCTGACGCTGAGGCCGACGCTGATCGCCGGGCGGATGCCGGCGTTGAACAAATCCGTTTCCAGGAAGAGCTGCCCGTCGGTGATCGAGATGACGTTGGTGGGCACGTAAGCCGAGATGTCGCCCAGTTGGGTCTCGATGATGGGCAGGGCGGTCAACGAGCCGCCGGAGCGCGGATTGCGCACCAGCTTATAGCCCTCGCCAAGCGCCTTGAGGTCGTGTTTGGCCTGCTCTTCACCGAGCGCGTCGGTGTAGATTTTGCCGTTCACGCTTTCGCCGTTGCCCCAGTCAGACGAATCTTCCTGCTTGCGAATGACAAATTCTGGGGCCAAACGGGCGGCGCGCTCGAGCAGACGCGAGTGGAGGTAGAAGATGTCGCCCGGATAAGCCTCGCGGGCCGGCGGGCGGCGCAGCAGCAGCGACACCTGCCGATAGGCGTAGGCGTGCTTGGTCAGGTCGTCATACACGCACAGCGCATCGTTTACGATCTGGCCCTGCACCATGACGCCGCGCTCCATCACTTCCTCGCCCATCGCCGCGCCGGCATAGGGGGCGATGTATTGCAGGGCGGCGGCGTCGGAGGCGGCGGCCACGACGATGATGGTGTAATCCATCGCGCCGTACTTTTCGAGCGTGGCGACCACGCGCGCGATCTGCGCCAGCTTCTGGCCGATTGCCACGTAGATGCACACCATGCCCTTGCCCTTCTGGTTGATGATGGTGTCGACGCACACGGCTGTCTTGCCGGTGCTGCGATCGCCGATGATCAGTTCGCGCTGGCCGCGCCCGATCGGGATGAGGGCGTCGATCGCCTTGATGCCGGTCTGCACCGGCGTGTCCACATTGGCGCGCTTGACCACGCCGGGGGCGATGCGCTCCAGGGGGCGGAACTTGCTGGTGTTGATCGGCCCTTTGCCGTCCAGGGGCCGGCCCAGCGGATCGACCACGCGCCCGATCAGCGCCTCGCCAACCGGCACCGAGATAATCCGGCCGGTGGAGCGCACGGTGTCGCCCTCTTCGATGTCCTGGTAGTCGCCCATGACGATGACGCCGACTTCGTCCGGCTCCAGGTTGAGCGCCATGCCCAGCTTGCCGGTCTTGGTGAACTCCACCAATTCAGAAGCCTGCACGTTCTTGAGGCCGCTGCAACGCGCGATGCCGTCGCCAATTTCGACAACGGTGCCGACATCAACGGCTTCCAGGGTGGGGGCGAAATGGTCAATCTGCGCGCGCAGGGCTTCCGCAATGCTGCTCAGGTCCATGCCGCTCGCAGTCGTATCCGAACGAATCATTCCATATCCTCCGCAGGGTGGTCAATCACTGGACGTTCCCCGGCGTTGAGCCGGCGTCCAACAAGTTTGTTCCATGTATCACAGACCGGCATGATACCCGACCGGTTGGGTTTGGGCAAGACGCCCGCGCGGCCATACAGGCGTCAGACTCCTTTGAGGAGTCCGACATGGGCTGCGCGCGTGACTGTTATTGCGCGCTGGACAAATTGGCGCGCCGGAATTGCTCGATTGCATTGCGCACAGTCGCCGGTACGATGGTTGTCGGATCAATCAGGCGCTGAACACGCGCCGGATCGTTCTGAGCATTGCGCAGCCAGTCGTTGTAAGCCTGCTGTCGGGCTGTTCTCAATTCGCCTTCGTCTCGATCACGAATTTCTCGCCCGGTGGGCAGCAGCAGATAAGCGCCGCCCAGGCTCGACGTGACCACTGGCGACGGTTGGTTGAGCGCAGCCTTATCCAAAGCGCCCAGGACATCCACGCCGAACTCCTGCTCAACCGCTGAGGCGCTGCGCCAATCACGAACGCCGCCGGAGCCAACGACCGCCGGCTGCGTAATGGCATTCGTCTGGCTGATCAACGCATCGAACGTGATCGCGCCGGAGGTCAATTGCTGCAATCCTTGTGTGGCCGATTCCACCGTGTTGAAGCGAATGTAACTGAACTGATAGTGCATGGTGCGCGTCGGCACTTCGCCGCCGATGGCTTCCTGCAAACGCTGCGCCAACAGGCTGCTCTCGTACACCTGCTCAAACTGCGACTCAGGATAGCCCATGGACACATAAAACTCGCGCCCACGTTGTTTGATCTGATCCAGATCCGCCTGGCTAATGGAAGTCGGCTGAGCGGGCGGCGCCAGCGTGGGAAGGGTCTCAGGAGTGATTGCGAGTGTCGGCGTCAGGCTGGTCGTGTCCGTGGGGGTGGGCGACGGGGTTGGTGTTGGCGCCGGCGTGTAGGTGGGAAAGGGCGTCAACGTGGCGCGGAAGAAGCCGTTCTGACGCTCGATTTCCTCCTGCACCTCGGCCGGCGACACTGTGATCCCCCGCTGTTGCGCTTCCTGGCGGATCAACTGGTCCTCGATCAGTGAATCCAGGGCGGCGCTGGCGATCTGCGGGACATTGATGTTGGCGCCGATTTGCTGCAACTGCTGCTGGTAGAACTGGATCAGGAAGTCGTTGCTCCCTTCTGTGTTCTGCTGTTGCGCCGCCTGAATCTGCTGGACCACCTGGCTGTAGTTGAAGGTGGCCTGCGCCAGCTCGATTCTCATCCGCGACTGAACCTGCGACACGGTGATGGGCTGACCGCCCACCGTAGCGACCGCGCGGCCAGGATTGATGACAAATTCCTGGACGACAAAAGCAGCGATGAGCAGAACAACCAGCGCGGTGACCACGACCACGCCAATCACCACGGCCTTGCGCATTCTCTGCTCGCGCTGATAGCGCGAGTCTCGCGCCTGCACCAGGTCAGAGATGTTGGATTGGGAAACCTTGGGCTTGTATGGCATGATGCGTTGAAGGAGCCGGCAGTCAGAGGTCAGTAGTCAGATAGTGACTTGAGCGTTCTGAGCGCCGGGGCAGACAAGCGTCAGGTCAGCAAGAATCAGGTCAGAATGGGAGTGATTCCTCGCTGCCCTCCGCGTCTTCATCGTACTGATTGAAGTCGTCGTGTGCGGCGTGCGCCCGGCGCTCGCCCAGCAGAATCATCTCATTGGCGACAATTTCCGTGCGGTAATGCCGCTTGCCCTCGGCGTCTTCCCATCCTCGCGTCTGGAGACGCCCCTCGATATAGACCTGCTGGCCGCGCGCCAGATGTTGTTTGCAGATCTCAGCAAGGCTGCCCCAGGCAACCACGTTGAACCACTCACTGTCCTCGCGGCGCTCGCCTTCGGGGGTGACCCAGGTTCGCCGGGTTTCGACGGCGAACGAAGTCACGGCCTTGCCGCCGGGCGTGTATCGCAGTTCAGGATCGCGTCCCAGTTGCCCGATGATCAAAACCTTGTTCAGACCGCGCATGGTGTTCTCCCAATTGCACCGTGGGCGCAGGCCGGCCCAAACAGGCCGAATGCGCCCTTCGATGATGGCGCGTCAGGCGCTCGTCACGCAGCTTCCGGCGATCCCGATGGCGCCGGCTCGCCCGCATCCACAGGCGCAGTCAACTCCGGGGCGCCTGCGGCCACAGTCTCGGCCTCGGCCACCGGAGGCGTCTCCAGCAACCGGGACACATCGAGATCGTCATCAGCGCGGATGAAGAGAAAGCGAATAACATCCTCCATCAACTTGAGCCGATTTTCAATGCGGGTGACGGACTTCGCGTCCAGTTCCAGCAGGTTGAACACATAGCGGCCATCGCGGAACTTGCGGATGGGATACATCAGCCGGCGCATGCCCCACGGGACGGACTTGAGGATTTTGCCCCCTTCAGCAGTGATGAACCCTGAGATGCGCTCCATAAGCGCAGCCGCGCCGGCGTCATCGACGTCGGGCTTGATGATGAGCGTCAGTTCATAGTAACGAGACATTGTATGAAAAGTGACTCCTTTCCCTGGTATATCTGCCCCCGCTGCTTCAACCGCTTTTGAGCGCGTCACAAGCGCCAAAAAAGCGGACACGCTCGACAGCGCGCCCGCAGGTGAGTCGCAGGAGCGGAAAGCTTTTCTGCCGCCTCGGCTGGCCTGGCGACAACCAATCATATCACGAATCGGGCCAGCCCGGAAACCGATTTACAATTACCGGCATGCACACATCGTCCGACACCGCGCCTGCAACCCGTTCCCCGGCCAGCGACCCCGCCCATACCGCTTCGCCCACGCCGCCCATTCAGATCACTGAATGCCGCACGCGCGCAGAGCGCCGCGCGTTCATCGAGTTCCAATGGGAAATCTATCGAGACGATCCCTACTGGGTGCCGCCGCTTATCAGCGAGCGCGAGGCGTTCTACGATCCGGGCAGGAACCCCTTCTTCGAGCATGCCGAGGCCGGCATGTTCATCGCCCGGCGCGATGGCAGGATTGTCGGCACGATCGTCGCCGTGCTCAACCACCGGCACAACGAGTTTCACCAGGAACAGACCGGCTTCTTCGGCGGATTCGAGTGCGTGAACGATTTCCCGGTCGCCAAAGCCCTGCTCGACACCGCCCGCGACTGGCTGCGCGCGCGCGGCATGACCGTCATGCGCGGTCCGGCCACCCTGAGCAGCAACGACGAGTGGGGGCTGCTGATCGAAGGCTTCGATTCGGAGCCGGTGGTGCTCATGCCCTACAATCCGCGTTACTACGTTGATCTGCTGGAGCAGTACGGCTTTCGCAAGGCGATGGACCTGCTGGCGTGGTGGGTGCCGATCAATGTCGCCCAAGATAAGGTGTTGCGCGGCAAGTTCGAGCGCGTCGTCAACGCCGTCCTCAAGCGCGGCAAATTCACCATCCGCAATGCTGTGCTCAGGGACTTCAACAACGAAATCGAGAAGCTGAAGAAAATCTACAACGGCGCATGGGAAAAGAACTGGGGCTTCGTGCCTTTGACCGACCATGAGTTGCAGCACCTGGCGACCAGCCTCAAGCAGTTTGCCGACCAGGACTTCATCTTCGTGACCGAAGTAGATGGAGAACCGGTCGGCTTCTCGGTGACCCTGCCCAACGTCAACCGGCCTTTGCGCAAGGCCTATCCCAATCCCAGAACGCCGGAATGGTGGACGTTGCTCAAGTTCCTGTGGTATCGGCGCAGCATGGTCAACAGTGTGCGCGTGTTTTTGCTGGGCCTGCTGCCGCAGTACCGGGCCAGCGGCATGGACGCAGTCATGATCTACAAGACGCTCGAAGCCGGCCTTCGCAAAGGCGTCATCGGCGGTGAGATGTCGTGGATTCTCGAAACCAATGAGGA
>DAOTYS010000309.1:0-1892 GCA_034434575.1 Thermoflexales bacterium | reverse complement strand
CTGTCGGTGCTCGTGCCCAGCCTGATTGGCCGGTTGCGCGCCTTGCGCAGCCGCATGCGGCCGGCAACGACAGCACCGACGCCCCAACCTGCGCAGGAGGTGGAGATGAGTTGAATGAGGTGTTCGCGTATGTCCGGAGCGCAATGCGCAAATGGTGCTCATCGGGCGGTCTCCGGAAACTCCAGGTCATTTGCCCTGTTGCATGAAGTTAAGGAGGAAGTCAAATGATTCGTCTGCACAAACCCGTCGCTAGTTTGATCGTTGCCAGTTTGCTGCTCGGCGCGTGCGCAGCGCCGGCCGCCGCGCCGCAAGCGCCGGCCGCGCCTGCCGCCACCGAGCCACCTGCCGCGCCGGCAGCCACTGAACCGCCTGCCGCGCCGGCAGCTACACAGGCGCCTGCTGCGCCGTCCGGCGAGGTGGTGAAGGCCGAACCCGGCAAAGCCGTGAAGATGGTGCTGTTGCCGAAGTTCCTGGGCATCGCTGTATTCGACCAGGCCAACCAGGGCGCGCAGGAAGCCCACAAAGAGCTGGGCAACCCTGAGAAGCTGGAGTTCCTTGGCCCGACGCCGGAGAACAGCGTGGCCGGCCAGATCGAGATCGTCACCACCGCGGCCACCCAGGGGGTCAACGCCGTCATGCTCTCCAACAACGCCGGCGATCAGATTGTGCCGGCGGTCAAGAAGGCGGTCGAGGCGGGGACCAAGGTGGTCACCTGGGACTCGCCGATTCCGTCTGCGGAGGGCGAGTCGGTGTTTGTCGCGCAGGTGGACTTCAACGAGACCGGCAAGGTGATGGCGGACATGGCGTTGAGCATCCTGGGGGCGGATGGGGGCAAGTTTGCGGTGCTGTCTGCCTCGCCGGACGCTGCGAACCAGAATGCCTGGATAGCGGCGATGAAGGAAGCCCTGAAAGACCCGAAGTATGCCAAGCTGGAGCTGCTGGACGTGGTGTATGGGAATGACCAGTCGGAGGAGAGCTACAAGCAGGCGCTGGCGCTGGTGGACAAGTATCCGGACATGGAGCTGATCATGGCGCCGACCACGGTAGGCATAGCGGCGGCTGCCAAGGCCATGACGGACGAGGGATTGTGTGACAAGGTGAAGGTGAGCGGCCTGGGTCTGCCGGCGGAGATGGTCGAATACACCAAGAGCGGCTGCGCTCCTGAGTTCGCCTTGTGGAGCTTCGTGGATCTCGGTTATCTCACCTACTATCTGACATACCTGTTGGCCACAAATCAGATCGAGGCGAAGGAAGGCGTGAAGTTCAAGGCCGGGCGGATGGGCGAATACACGATCACCAAAGACCCCACCCGCGAAAAAGGCCTGCGCGTGCTGATGGGCCCGTTCACGGTCTACAACAAGGACAACGTGGACAAGTGAGCTTAGTGCGCGGCTCGCGGATCGCGCAATCGGTTCAACCATGGGAATGTCTCGAACGAAGGTGCGCCTCGGTTTCATCGGCGCAGGGTGGTGGGCCACAGAGTACCAGATGCCGTGGTTCGCCGCCTGCGCCGATGTGGAGCTGGTGAGCGTGTGTCGGCTGGGCGAAGCCGAACTGCGCCTGGTGCGTGACCGGTTCGGCTTTCGCCACGCCACACAGGACTATCGCGAGCTGCTCGCGCAAGACCTCGACGCAGTCATCGTGTCGTCGCCTCACGTGATGCACTATGAGCATGCGCGCGCTGCGCTGGAGGCCGGGCGGCACGTGATGGTCGAGAAGCCGATGTGCACGCGCGCACGCGATGCGCGCGCGCTGGCCGCGCTGGCGCAGGCCAGGGGTCTGCACCTCCTCGTCCCGCAGGGCTGGAACGTCGCGCCGTATGTGCGCGCCGCCCGCGCGCTGCTTCGCCAACCGCCCGAAACACAACTCGGCATCGGCGAGGTGCGACATAT
>DAOTYS010000308.1:0-4550 GCA_034434575.1 Thermoflexales bacterium | reverse complement strand
GCGCCGTTCAATCGCTACGCCACGCTGGACGTGGCGCGCGCGGTGATCGAGGCCGGCCGGCAGGACGACATCGCGCTGTACACCGGCAACGACGACGCCATCCTGTCCGACCTGTTGACCCCGTTTCATCTGCCCGACGCGCAGGGCCGACTGACGCAGGCGCGCTTTGTGGGCGGTCTGCTGGGGCACTGGGCCGTTTGGACGCGCACGGTCGCGCAGACCTTTGCCCGGGTGCGCGCCCTGGCGGCTGACAATGCGCCCATCCCGCCCGACGTGCTGGCGCTGGCCTGGCAGATCACCGACTGCAACGCCGCCTTCTTCGACGCGGCCAACGCCTATCGCGGGTGCATCGCCGGCCTGCACGAAGTGCTGCGCCGGCAGGGTCTGCTGGAAGGCGTGTGGTGCATCGACCCGGCCGAGTGTCTGTCGCCGGGGCAAAGCGAAGAGATCGACCGCGTCTATCGCGCCTATCCGCACCTCAACGACGACGCATTCGTGGCCGAGCGCCGCGACCGCTGGTTGCGCTGATGAGTCGCCTGCAAAGCGCAGTGCGGGCGCAGCGTGATAATGCATGCGTAAGATGAGCGTTCAATCTGACCGGCTGCGACACATCGCCTGGTTCATCACCCCGCACGGTTTTGGTCACGCCACGCGCGCGGCGGCGGTGATGGCCGCATTGCGCGAATTCGACCCTGCCACACATTTTCATCTCTTCACTCGCGCGCCGGCCTGGTTATTCGCGCAGACCCTGCCGACCGATGTCTTTACCCATCACGATCTGCTCACCGATGTCGGTCTGGCGCAGCGCACATCCCTGCGCGAAGACCTCGATCAAACCGTGGCGCGCCTGCGCGACCTGTTGCCCTTTCGTCCGGCGCTGGTCGAATCGCTGGCTGACCGTGCGCTGGAGCTGGGCTGCCGCCTGGTGGTGTGCGATGTCGCTGCATTGGGCATCGCAGTGGCGCGGCAGGCCGGCCTGCTCAGCCTGCTGCTGGAGAACTTCACCTGGGATTGGATCTATGCCGGCTATGTGGAGCGCGAGCCGCGTTTGCAGCCGTTCATCGATCTGTTGCGCGCCGAATACGCGCGCGCCGATGTGCATATTCAAACCGAGCCAGTGTGCGCGCGCTCCGGCGCAGCGGTCGTCATTCCGCCGATCAGCCGGCAGCCGCGCCTGGCTGCGCAGGATGTGCGTGAGCGGCTTGGCGCGCCGGCCGATGCGCGTTTGGTCCTGCTGACGATGGGCGGTATTGCCCATGACTATGCCTTCCTGTCACGCCTCGGTGAATGGACGGGGACATTCTTTGTCATCCCGACCAGCGGCGTCACGACGCGCGCGGCGGCCAATGTGCTGATGGTGTCGCAGACCGATCAGGTGTATCACCCCGATCTGGCGCATGCGTGCGATGCCGTGGTGGGCAAGAACGGCTACAGCACGACGGCTGAAGTCTATGCCGCTGGCGTCCCGTTTGGCTATGTCATGCGCCCCGGTTTCCCGGAGTCCGAAGTCATCGCCGCCTTCATCGATCAGCATATGCCGGCTGTGCGCTTCAGCGCAGAGGAATTTGACTCCGGCGCCTGGCTGGCGCGTCTGCCGGAGCTGCTGGCCCTGCCCCGTCGTCATCCGACCACGCTTGATGGCGCGCCGCAGGCCGCCCGTAAAATCCTGGCGCTGCTGTAAGTCCGACTTTCGACCGCTCCAAAGCTCCATCCTGCGCCAGAGTACCGCGCAGTCTGTTTGCTGCACACTGGCAGCGATGGTCCGCGTAGAACAGGAGCAGTATTCGCATGGGTTCCCCTTTTGATTTCATCATCGCCGGCGGCGGCGCAGCAGGCCTCAGCCTGGCCTGCCACCTCATCAACAGTCCCCTGCGCGACTGCTCGATCCTCATCGTGGACAAAGATGACGACGACCAGATCAACCGCAACTGGGGCTTCTGGACCAACCAGCCTACGCTATTCGACGCGACAGTCAGCCGGGCCTGGCGGCAACTGCATGTGGTGGGAGAGGGGTTCGAGCGGACATTCGACCTCGAAGACTACCAGTACAAGCTCATTCGGGGCGCGGACTTCTACCGCTATGCGCTGGACACACTGCGCGCGCGCGGCAACGCGGACCCTGTCCGCGTAACCTTCGCGCGCGGCGTTGTCGAACGAGTGGAGGATGCAGCCGGCGCGAACGATGAGGCGCGCGTGGTGGTAAATGGGCGGGAATATCACGGGCGCTGGGTGTTCGACAGCATCATGCGCGCCGGCGCGCTCAAACGCCAGTCCGGCCCGTATCGTTTCCTCAAGATGCACTTCAAGGGTTGGGAGATCGAGACCAGTGACGATGTGTTCAATCCCAACGCTGCCACGCTGTTCGATTTTCGGACGCCGGCGGGCCGGCCGTCCGAAGTGCGCGCCATGCGTTTCTTCTACGTCATGCCGTTCACATCGCGCCGCGCCCTGGTCGAGTACGTGCTGTTCTCGCCCGATGTGCTGCGCCAGGACCACTACGAGCGCGCCCTGCGCGAGCATATCGAGTCGGTGCGCGGCATCCAGGACTACCAGATCGTGTTCGAAGAAAACGGGTGCGTGCCGATCACCGACTATCCGTTTGCGCGGCGAACCGGCCGGCGCATCATGGCGATCGGCGCAAAAGGCGGCCAGTTGAAGCCGAGCACGGGGTATTCATTCATGCGGGTGCAGCAGGACTCGGCGGCCATTGTCCAGTCGCTGCTGAAGTGTGGGCATCCGTTTGATGTGTCCCATGGCACCCGGCTGTTCCGCCTGGGCGATTCGGTGCTGCTCGACATCATGCTGCGGCGCGGCGACGAGATCAAGCCCATCTTCACCGCCATGTTCGCCAAAAACCCGATCCATCGCGTCTTCCGCTTCCTGGACGAGACGGCGTCGCCCCTGGATGTGATGGGAATGGTTGCCAGTCTTCCGCCCTGGCAGTTTGTGTATTCTCTGGGGCGTGTCGGCGCGCAGGCTGCGCGGACGCGGACCGCGCGGGCGCAGGCCATGCCGGCGGCGCTGATGTGAGCGTCGTCTCGGCTACACTGGTAGCCGGTGTGGCCTGGCCAGGCCAGACACACCAGATCGCGCGCATGCAAGCGGAGGCAAGCCATGACAAAGCTGTGGAACGCGCTCAAGCTCATCGGCGGCGTGTTGGGCATTTTCACCGGCGCCATCGTGGCGTATTGGGTGGCCGTAAGCCCCTGGCATGTGAAATGGGGGGCGACGGATGAGGATGCGGCCTCGGCCCTGCCAGGTGACGAGCAGGTGCAACGGCCGACCTTCAATTCCACGCGCGCCATCACCATACGCGCCCGGCCAGAGCATATCTGGCCGTGGCTCGTGCAGATGGGCCAGGGTCGCGGCGGAATGTACTCCTACGATGTGTTGGAGAATTTGCTGCGCCTGGATGTGCGCAGCACCGATCGCATCGTGCCGGAGTTGCAGAACCTGAAAGTGGGTGATGTGATTGCGATTGAGCCAGGCGGCAGCGGCTACACCGTCATCGACATGAAGCCAAACGAGTATCTGCTGTTGCTGGCGAAAGGCGCGCCGCAGGGCGTTGTCGGGCAGGGGCTGCAAGCGGCAAGTGGTGAGACAACCTGGCTGTTTCTGCTGCGGCCGGTCGACCCCGAACATACCCAGCTTGTTGTCCGATGGCGGGCGCGCATCAATGTGTTCAAGTCGCCCCTGGCATTTGCGCTGGGGTTGTTGATCGAACCGATTGAGTTCATCCTGGAGCGCCGCATGATGCTGGGCATCAAGGAGCGCGCCGAGAAACTCAACCAGTCGAAAGGAAAATCGTGATTTATGGCTCGCAAATCCTGCTTGTTCCAGGCGGTTCAAGGTGTCGTGGCGTTGGGCGCAGCCGGCGTCGCAACGTATGTGTGCTTCGTGCGCCCGTGGCACATGCGCTGGGGCGCAACCGATGACGAGGTGGCGCGCGCGCTGCCCGGCGACGACCTCCTCCCCTCGCCCCGCGTCAAAGTGACTCATGCGGTGACCATCCAGGCGCCGGTGGACAAGGTGTGGCCCTGGGTGGCGCAGATCGGACAGGGGCGCGGCGGCTTCTACTCCTACGAGTTCATCGAGAACGCCATGGGCGCGGACATTCACAATGCGGATCGCATCCTGCCGGAGTTTCAGAACCCCAGGGTGGGAGACCGGCTGCCGCTGGCGCAGGGCGGCTTCGGCGTGCCCATCGTGGTTGTCGAGCCGAATCGCGCGTTGGTGGTTCATGGCGATACCCGCCAGGAGGGCGACGATGTGCAGTGGCTCAAGCCTGGTGACTACATGGCTGTTACGTGGGGCTGGCATCTCTACTGGGTGGATGAGCGCGCCACGCGGCTGGTCGAGCGCTTCAGCGCGGATTACAACCCGACCTTCGTCAATCAGGTCTACTTCCGCGCTTTCATGGAGCCGGGCGCGTTTGTGATGCAGCGCAAGATGCTGTTGGGCATCAAAGAGCGGGCAGAGCGCAACGCATAGAAGCGATGCGGTGAAATGTCAAGAGGCGAATGCGGGTAAAAAGAGGCAAGCGCGAGGCG
>DAOTYS010000307.1:0-1822 GCA_034434575.1 Thermoflexales bacterium | reverse complement strand
AAAGACCTGATCGACCCTCACGCCAAAGCCGGGCAGCGTGGCGGATGTGGCGACTTCGCCGGTTCTGAATGCGCCGTGTTGCTGGTACGCGTCCCCCTCCAAAACCAGCACGATGATCGTGGATAACAGCGGATCGATGATCCAGTATTCGGGGATGCCGGCCTGTGCGTACTCGCGCCGCTTTGTGGTCATGTCCAGTTCACGATTGCTGCTGACTATCTCCATCACCAGGTCGGCGCCGTCCCAGTACGCTTCGTGCCGGCGCCTGGCGTGTTCGGCGCGCATGAACACAACGTCCGGCTCGCGGAATTTGCCGGCCCACAGCCTGACCCGAATTCCAGCCGGAAGCACAACCCCCAGTTTGAGCGCAGCCACAAACTCGAACAGCAGCCGGTAAAGCAGGCCAACGATCATCTGGTGGCTTTGGGTGGGCATTTCCAGAACCTCGATGTGGCCGTGCGAATACTCCACGCGCCTGAGTGTGTCCAGCGCCAGGTATTCCTCCTCACTCCACTGGCCCTGCGGCGGAAACAATGTCGCAATGTCCCATGCCGGCTCTGGCGACTGGCCAGCCGCAACAGCAGCTTCTGTGTCGGAGAAGCGGGCCGGCGGCAGACTGGTTTGGGCGCTCATACGCAAATCATACTACGAGCGCGCGGCGCATTGACATGCCGGGCCAGCCTGCCGATCGGCGCACGCCGTCATTCGAGACCGCGCGAGAGCAGGTTTGCGCGCGCCGGCTTCAGGATGAACCGCTCGATGGCGGCTGCTGCGCCGTCTTCGTGAATGGGCGGCGCGATCCAGTCCGCCACAGCCAGCGCCGCCGGGCTGCCATTGCCCATCGCCACGCCGATGCCGGCCCATTCGATCATCGAAGCGTCGTTGTCCTGATCGCCGATCGCCATGACGCGCTCGCGCGGAATCCCCAGGTGTTCAGCCAGCCAGGCCAGGCCGGCCCCTTTGGTGGCGCCCAGGGGATTGACCTCAATGAAGCGCGCATGAGACTGCACCACGCTGGCGCGCGCGCCCACCAGCCGGCCCAGCGCGCTCAGAATCGCGCCGGCGTCGGGCGGTTCGATGATGAACAGCACTTTGTCCGGGTCTCCGCCGGCCAGCGCGCCGCACACGTCTGTGTGCAGCGAGTAGTCCTTCCCCAGCAACGATTCATAGAAAGCGTCGTCGTAGCGCTTCGACGACATGAACATATCGCCGTTCAGATAGGCCACCGCCTGCCATTGGGGATAGGCGCGCTCCATCTCGATCAACTCGCAGGCCAGCGCGTGCGGCAGAGTGAGGTGGCGCAGCGCGCGCTGTGTTGCTGTGTCATAGACCAGCCCGCCTTGCAGACACAGGATCGGCGCATTCACGCCAATCTTCTCGGCGTAGGGCAGGGTGACGCCGAGAGGCCGGCCAGTGGCAATCGTGACCTGCACGCCGCGCGCTTTGGCTTCTTGTATGGCAGCCATCACGCGCGGCGAGATGACAAACTGTTCGCTCAGCACGGTGCCGTCGAGATCGAAGGCCAGCAGGCTGATGGGCGGGTGGGGATTGGACGGGGATGATTCCATGCGCTTCACGCCGGCATGACCACGCTCAACACGCGGTCCAGGCCGGCCAGATCCTTATCAAGCGTCACATGCGCTGAAGGCAACGCCTCGGCGGCGGCGCGCAGGGCAGCCGCCCCCTGTGACGCGCCGATCTCGAAGAATGCCGCGCCGCCCGGCAGCAGATGCGCCGGCAACTGGCCCAGCAGCCGGCGCACCAGCGCCAGGCCATCTCCCCCGCCGTCCAGCGCCACGCGCGGCTCATGGGCCTGGATTTC
>DAOTYS010000306.1:0-9520 GCA_034434575.1 Thermoflexales bacterium | reverse complement strand
AAGACGCTGCGTCTGGAGAACAGCAACGCCTCTCAGCGTTGGCTACCACGCTCACCTGCGATGGTAGCTGGACTCACAGACCATGTTTGGACTGTTAAAGAGCTGCTTGGGGTCGTTGTGCCACCTGTCAACACTTTACGGGGAGAATATCGCATCCCCAAACGTGATGAAAAATCTCACCGTTGGGGGCTGGTCAGGCGGCTTTCGCGCTGCTGCGCGACAGGCGCGGCCGGAAATCAAAACCGCCAGGACAACACTGCCTGGCGGTTTCGTCGCGCTTCAATCTTCCGGCTATAGTTCGATTTTTGCGCCCAGCAACTTCATGAACTGCGACAGCCAAGCCGGATGCGCGGGCCAGGCCGGCGCCGAAACCAGGTTGCCCTGGGTAACAGCCTGGTTGGCCGGGATGGAAGCATATTCCCCTCCCGCGCTGGTCACGTCCGGCCCAACCGCCGGATAGGCGCTGCACGTGCGACCTTTCAACACGCCGGCTGCCGCCAGCACCTGCGCGCCGTGGCAAATGGCTGCCACCGGCTTGTTGGTCTCGAAGAAGTGGCGGGTGATTTCCAGCACGCGCGGATTCAAGCGAATGTATTCGGGCGCGCGTCCACCGGGAATGACCAGGCCGTCGTACTCCGCCTCATTGACTTCGCTGAACGTCTTGTTAAGCTCGAAGTTGTGGCCGGGCTTCTCACTGTAGGTCTGGTCGCCCTCGAAGTCGTGGACGGCGGTGCGCACCTTATCTCCTGCGGCCTTACCGGGGCAAGCCGCTTCGACCGTATAGCCCACAGCAGCGAGGGTCTGGAACGGCACCATCACTTCATAATCCTCGACGTAATCGCCAACGAGAAACAAAATTTTCCTAGACATACAAGCGCCTCCTCATTACTAATGAATGCTCCCAACGGCAACCACCAGCGACAGACGGTAGGGGGAAATGATTATTCGGCCCTACCGCGTCCCAATCCGAATGCCCCTGTGAGCATCATCTGCTTTCCAACGTCGCCTCTGCCACCCGAGACCCTCGAGGCGCTGCTGTCTTAATGCCCCTGTGGGCATCATCTGCTTTCCAACTGAGCTCCGGGGTCAAAAACTGGTGGAGGCAGTGGCGTCTTAATGCCCCTGTGAGCATCATCTGCTTTCCAACGATCCCCTGCGGCAGGACATTGAGGCCCATATAGCCGTCTTAATGCCCCTGTGAGCATCATCTGCTTTCCAACCAAGAGACATGTCCGAAATCGCAAACTACGAGTACCACTGGTCTTAATGCCCCTGTGAGCATCATCTGCTTTCCAACCTGGACTACGTAACAAGGCCAGGAGACGAGCTTTTTACTTAATGCCCCTGTGAGCATCATCTGCTTTCCAACAACGCTTACATGATCTGGGATCCGGGTGGCAATTACGACTTAATGCCCCTGTGAGCATCATCTGCTTTCCAAAGTGGAGATCGAAAACGTCGGTCGGGATGAAGATGCAACTTAATGCCCCTGTGAGCATCATCTGCTTTCCAACCCCTCGCCGGCGCTCAGGGAATGGCCTGCACCTGCAGGCCCGGTCGCGCCCGATATTGGGCCAGACACACCACCGGCAGCTTGAACGCAGCGGATGAAGCTTGCGTTCACACCAACTGCTCACCACCCGCTGCGACGCCGCGAGATCCCCATCCCAAAAGCCCCTTCAGAGCATCACACGGCAGGGGGTTCTCGCAACCGACGCCGAGGTTTACAAATATACCACGGGGCGCTCGGTCAGCCGGCCCAGCCCCAGCACCTCCACTGCCGCCGCCGCCTGCCGCGCCGGCCCCAGCCGGTAAAAACGCACGCTATCCTCCTGCGCGTTCACCAGCCGCGCCATCCGCCGGCGCAGCGCCGCGTGTTGATCATCATCCAACATGCACTCGAAGACGCTGTATTGCACCCGCTCGCCATAGCCCTGTAGCAGCCTGGCCAGGCGGTTGCGCCGCCGATCGTCCGGCACATCGTAATGGGCAAGCCCGGCGGCTTCACATGGGCAAGCCCGGCGACTTCACATGGGCAAGCCCGGCGGCTTCACATGGGCAAGCCCGGCGGCTCCACATGGGCAAGCCCGGCGGCTTCACATGGGCAAGCCCGGCGGCTTCACATGGGCAAGCCCGGCGACTTCACATGGGCAAGCCCGGCGGCTCCACATGGGCAAGCCCGGCGGCTTGCCCTACAGGGCTACGCGCGCCGGATAGCCAACACCAGCGCAAGCCCGGCGGCTTGCCCTACACATTCGCGGCAATCACGCCATCGGCAACGCGACCCGCTCCAGCCAGAAGAGCGTCGGCTCGGCAAGATGCAGGTTGTTCAGCAATGGCTCGGTGTAGCGAATGTCGCCGAACTCGGCGCGGTCGAAGTGGTGTTGCGCAGACACGTGGTTGTTCCAGTCCACGCCCTCGGTCAGGAAGCCGTGCGGGCCGTGGTGGTGTTTGGCAATCGCGCGCAGGATGGTGAGCGCTTTGGCAAGGTAAAGCTTGCGGCCGGCGTCGATGCAGGCTTCCAGATACGCCTGGGCCGCGTGAGCGTTCTCCCACAGGTAGGCGGTGTCCCACGAGCGTTCCATCCACAACAGCCCCTGCGTCGCCACACCGTTGCGGTCTTCCTTCATCTCGAACCGGCGCAACCCTTTCAGCGCCACGTTGTAAGCGAAGGCGCTCAACGTGTCGTCGCGCAACAACCCGCCCAGCCGGCGGAACAGCCGGAACGTCACCGCATAGGCCACGCTCTCGTGTTCGTCGTAGGTGTCGTGGTTGATGCTGCCGAAGATGCCGCCGCGCGTCACCACATGCCGGGCGAACTTGCGCAAGGGCTTGCGGTAGTCGGCCAATCCGCGCGCGGTCAACTGCTCCCAGAGTTCCAGGATGAACAAGCCGTCGGCGCTGCGCTCGAACAGCGGGTCGTCGCCGCCCTCCGGCGTGAAGGGGTACGGCGCGCCATCGGGGTAGCAGCGGCGCGGGAACCAGCCGCTTTTCAGCGGTTGCACATGCGCGTCGAGCCAGCCGGCCAGGTTGACCGCCGCCCAGCGCATGCGCGGGACGCGGGCATCATCTGCCGGCAGTGCGTCGGCGAAGCGCAGCAACTGCGAGCCGATGCGCGCCAGCGAGCCAGCGCAGAACCACTCGTCGTTCGACTTGTAGTTCAGGCAAAGGCGGTCATCGGGGATGTGGCGATACGGCTTGATGAAGCCGGTCGTCCAGTCGATGAAGCCATCCTCCAGCACGTGATCGAGAATGCCCAACGCATCCTGGCGCACGTCGGGCCGGCTCATCACACGCGCATACCAGTGCAACTCGAACGCGCCGCCCACCGCGTTGGCCGCCCAGCCCGGCCCCTCCAGCGGCCCAAAGTCGTGCCACAACATGGGCGCGCCATCGGGATCGACGAACGACGATGTGGCGCAGCGATGGCCGCGATAGTCGGTCAGGCAATGTCGGGCGAAACGCACCGAATCGTGCAGACTATCGAGAATCGTATAGGCCGGGTTCTCCGGCAGGTAAAAAACAGGGTTTGTCATGGGGGGTGTGCAGGTTGGTAAGGTTGAGGGTTGCGTATTGGGTGTGGCGCGGTGACACGTTCGCAATCGCTCAATCGCTCAATCGCTCAATCACTCATTCGCTCAATCGCTCAATCCAAAATCTCCTACCCCGTCGCGCCCTTGACGCTCCAAACCGAGCCGGTGGTGTAGGTGTTGCGCTCGGAAGTGAGGAACTCGACCACCTCGGCCACTTCCTCCGGGTCGGAATAGCGCCCCACGGCCACGCCGGGCGGGTTGGCCAGGTATTCCGCCGAGAAGCGCGGCACGACCATCTCGGTGAGCGCCCGCCCCGGCTCGACCCCATTGACGAACACGCCCTCTCTGGCGTAGGCGTTGCCCAGTGCCGCCACCAGCGACCACACCGCGCCTTTCGATGCGCCATAGGGCGCGACGTGCGTGGCGCCCAGGCGCGCCCCCGACGTGATGGTGACGCAACGCCCCCACCCGCGCTTGAGCATGTGTGGGATGGCGGCATGGTGCGCATGCCACACGCCGTACACGTTGATCTTCATCACGCGGTCGAACATCTCGGCGGTCTGTTCGAGGAAGGGGACTTCCCTGCCGAGGATGCCGGCGCAACACACAAGAATGTCGAGCCGGCCCAGCGTCTCGACCGTCTGCGCCACCATGCCGCGCACGGCGGCTTCGTCCGACACGTCGGTCTTGATGAACAGGGCGCGCCGGCCCAGCGATTCGATCTCGCGCGCCACGTCCGGCCCGCTGTCAAGCACATCGGCGATCACAATGTCGCGGCCTTCCTCGGCAATGCGCAACGCGCAGGCGCGACCAATCCCGCGCGCGCCGCCGGTCACAATGGCTACGCGACGTTCTTTCGGGGCTGCAAAACGAAGGTTTGGCATGGGACTCCTGATGGGTTGAGGGTTGAGGGTTGAGTAGTGTATTTCGTATTGCGTGTTGCGTATGGTTTGCCGTGAAGCAAGAAGCACGCAACCGTCAATCACTCAATCACTCAATCACCCAATCTTCAATCGCTTAATCGTCAATCGGTCAATCGTCAATCGCTCAATCGTCAATCGTCAATGACCGCTATTCCCAGTTCGCCAGCGATGGTGTGAAACAATGCGCTGACCTGCGGCAGCTCTTCGGTGTTGTTGCCCTCGGCAATCACCGGGTAGTCGGGATTCAGCGCCTCCATGCGGCGGAACAGCGTTCTGAAATCCATCAGCCCCTTGCCGGGGCAGCCATCCTGCAAGTGCAGCGCCAGCCGGTTTTCGATCCAGATGTCTTTGGCGTGGCAACTGATGATGCGGTCGCCCAACACGTCGAAGTGATGGTTGACCGCCGCTGTCGTGTCGAAGACCGTCTCGCGCGTGATCCAGTTGGCCGAGTCGTAATCGTTCTTCACCCAGGGCGAGCCAACTTCGTCCAGCACTTCGGCGGTGATCTCGGCGTTTTCGAGGGTGACCAGTTGATGCGCCTCGAGGCTGAGGTAGACGCCGGCATCCTGCGCGGCCGGCGCGGCCTCTTTCAGGCTCTTCACCAGTTGCCGGCGGGCGGCCGGCGTCCAGTTGTCCGGGTGCGGGAACCACGGGCCGGCGGGGTTCATCGAGCCGGGGCCGGTGTCGATGCCGCGCGCGCCCAGCCAGCCGGCCAGCCGCAGCGCGCCCTGCAACACGCGCACCGACTCGCGGCGCCGCCCCTCATCCGGCGTGACCAGGTTTTGCCAGAAGCCGGTGCACTGATACATGCGCACGCCTTCATCAGCCATCATCTGCCGGACGCGGTCGGCTTTCGATTTGGGCGTGTCGAGCGGGTGATTGTCGCGGAAGCGGGTGAAGATGCCGGAGAAGCCCAGCGCGCGCACGCGCCGGCACATCTCCGGCGTCAGATCGTCCATGTTGGAAGGCAGAAAACACCCCGACATCCCAAAGCGCACGGTTCACCTCCTGAGATAGAGATCATTCGCCATACCAGACCACAACCCCAGCAGCGCCCCCGGCGTCGAAGGGGATGCGCGCCACCACCATGCCGCGCTCATACACCCATTCCGATTCGGGCAGCGCCTCGCCATTGACCGCGAGCAGCGCCGGCTTCGCCGCCAGTTGCGACAGCATCAGCGCGCTGGTCTCGCCTGGATAGTAGCTCAGGGCGAGGGTGAGCTTTGTGCCGGCCAGCTCCAGCGCGTCGATATTGGCCACCGCATTCAGATGCGCCTCTTGCGCATTCCACACAAAGCGGCGCGTGTTGACCAGCGCGCCGGGCTGTTGTTGCAGCATCAGAATGTTCTGCATCAGGTAAGTCGGCGCCAGCCACCACGTGTACGCCTCCGCGCCCTGCACGACATCCCACGCATCAGGATACATGCCGCGATAGGCCGGGTCATCCGTCTGCATCTGCATCGTGGCGATGGTGATGCCTTCGGCCACCTGCCGCCAATCAACCCGCGATGCAATGCCGGCTGCCTTGAGTTCGGCATTCAGCGCCTGCAAGCCGAAAGCATAGTCCAGGCCGTTCCACATCACCGGCTTGCCAAACCAGGGAAACGTGTAGTTGGTGGCGCCGAAGACGGGGATGGTGGTGTAGCGCATCACCTCGCGGTCAGGAGCGTTCCACAGATACACAAAAGGCAGGCCGGCCATCGCCCAGTCCTGCGCCCGTTCGAGGTAGCGCGGTTCGCCGGTGAGCCGATAGCCCTCGACGAAGCACTGCACGATCCACGCCGACGCGAGGATGTCGGGCACGTGCAGCGCCAGCTCCCACGTCTGCGCGCCGGCCGGCCGCAGGGGTTGCCGCTCCAAAAACGCCAGCGCCTTCAGGCCGGCCTCGACCAACTGCGGGTCGCCGGTGATGCGCGCCACATACAGCGCCTGCAGCGCGTGCGCTGCCACCCAGCCGTTGGAGGTGTCGCCTTCCTCGCCAAAGCGCGGCGCGTTCGCGGCCGTTTGTGTGAAGCCCCACGAGCCGTCGGCGCGTTGACCGCTGGCAGCCCCGCGCGCCGAGTCGATGAGAAGGCGAAGCCGAGCCAGCACCACACTCAGATCATCGACAGCATCGCGCCCCCGACCGGCCTGATTCAACAACAGCGCCGGCTGATAGAACCATTGGTTCGGCTGGCCTCCCACAGCCGGCCTGGACATGGACTCGCGCACCACATCGCGCCACATGCGCGGCGCATCGGCGCGCAGGTCTTTGTCCATGGAAGCCAGCCACAAATGCAGCGCGATGCCGGCGTTGTAGCCCGGCCCCCACGGGTCTTGCAGCGCATAGCGCCAGCCCATCTGCTCCGGCGCCCAGACGACTTCGCGGTAGTTGGCCAGCGCCAGGCGCAGCGCGTCGGTGTATGGGCGCGGCATGGGCGGCAGATCGGGCAGCCCCTGCATGTCCAGCCACACGCGCAGGGCGGTCAACGGGCCGGCATCGGGAGCCGCAAACAACCGGGCGCTGAGCGACAACGCGCGGCCGGCTGCCAACGCATAAGGCTGCTCGAGGCGGTCAGCGTTCTCCTGTAGGCCGGCGGTTGCGCCAGGCGCGAATAGCCGCATCAGATGGTTGGACTGTCCCTCCCACGTGTTTGGAGACGCAAAGAGAGCCGCCGGGCGATCATGCGCAGCGTCCCACTTCTGCAAGGGGTCCCACATCAGGCCGGTCACCAATCCGTCCGCTGCCACGGCCATCAGTGGGATGGTAATCTTGTTCGGATGCGGCACATAGCGCCGGTTGTGCGGCTCGTGCGCAAAGCGCGCGCTCGAACTCTCGTCGTCGGCCAGCAGATATTCAAGGCCGGGGAAGAGCGCGCTATCGCGCTTGCCGGCGAATGCGCCCGCGCCATCGCCGGCCAGAAACTCCGGCCCGCTCCACGCCAGCAAGCGCGCGTTGGCAGAAGACGCCAGCGTGTAATCCATCTCGATGTGCGATGCGCCGGCTTGCAGCTTGAACGCCACACGCGACGTCCACACCACGCCATCGGCGTCGGTGATCGACGCCTGAAAGCGGATCGCGTCGGCTTCACGGATCGCATCGCGCGCGTAGAACAATCCTGAGCCTTCACCGCCGGCCTGGTCACGATAGATTACCTGGCCCAGCGAGCGCAACCGGCCGGCTGCCTGCCAGCCGCGTCCACCATTCCATTCAAGCAGACCGATGCCATACCCAAACGGCTGCTGCGCGAAAGTCAGTCGAAGGTGGTCGTTCTCCAGCGCGACAGCGCGACCCTGCGATGAATCGGCGTTCTGCGCGATGAGGTTCATGTGCGCCACCTCGTTGGACACGCCGCGCTCGGATTGCGCCAGCGCGAGCGGGTGCACCCCCGCCGGCGCGCTGACAGTCCAGGTCGGCGTGATGACCGCGCCGGGCAACAGGCCGGACACGGGCATGTCGATCTCGCCGCGCGCCAGGCGCATCTCGGCCGGCAGGCGCAGGGAGAAGGAGAGATCGCCGGCCGGCTGGTCGCCGATATTGGTGACGACGGCGCGCACATCCATCGGCTGCCCTGCCTCAGCGATCGCGACGGACGAACCGAAGCGCGTCACCACCACGCGGGCCGGCATGGGGCCGAGCAATCGAATATAGGCGATGGCGATCTCGCCGCTGCCGGCATTGGTCGGGTCGAGGCGCACCTGCGTGATGCGGCCGGCCCAGGCCGGGTTGTTTTTGACGGGAACCTGATAGGTGCGCCAGACGCCGTCGGGAATGACGGTAAAGTGCTGACTGTCGCGCTCGTTGAAAGCATTGCCATCCACCGACCAGAAGAGCTGGGCGTCGTTGCCGCGCGTCAGGCGCATGCGGATTTCGATGTAGAAGGCTGTGGCGGCGTCGATGGAGATTGACGGGCCGGCCATGTAGGGGTCGCCGCCGCTGGGCGAGGTGAGCAGACCTTCGTCAGAGAAAGTGAAGCGGCGCAGGTCGTGCGTGGGACGCCAGCCCAGCGCATCGCGGGCCGTGGCGAACTCCCAGGCGTGGATAACGTCGGCAGGCTGTTCGATGTCGGCGCGCGCGTCAGCGGGTCGTGGAGTGGCCGGCGCCGGCGTCGCGGGCGGTTGGGCGCGACAGGCGCTGACCACAACGCTCAGCGCCAGCAGGATCAGCCATGCCCGGCGCCATGTCTGGCATGCCATTGCTGTGCTCCTTCACGCTGCATGCCCATCGGCGCGCTGCGCGGATATCAGTCCTGAACAGGGTCAACCACGGCCAGACCTGGAAAGTAGTCGCGGTAGAAACCGCGATCGCGCGTCAGCAATCGCGCGCACTTAACCTCGGCGTGAGCCGCAATGAGAAAATCGGCCAGTATTCGACTGCGCGAGCCGCCGAATCGGCGATATCGCTGAAATGCTGCGCCAGCGCGAAAGCATACCTCGTCGCCAAAGGCCTCCACGGAAATGTCCAGACGCGAGAGCACACTGCGGAGGTCTGCAACCGAGGCAAAGTAGCGAGCAACCTCAGCCAAAACGATCTCGCAGATAACGAGGCGCCCCTCTTGTTGACAACGCCGAAGAGCAGCCAAAGAGCGTTCGGCGTATCGCGGATCATTTGCCAGGACATCAATCAGCACATTGGTGTCTGCCGCTGTGATCATCGTCCGCGCATCTCCTCAATGTCGCGGTCAACGTCCTTCACTTTGCGCTTCAGCAGGCCGCGCACCTCATCCCAGGCGTCATGCTGAAGAGGCCGCGATGCGGCGGCCACTCGCAGTACCACGCGGCCCTGCTCCTCGACAAATTCAATCACTGCGCGCGGCTGAAGCCCATATCGGTCGCGGATGCGTTTGGGAATCACAACCTGGCCTCGCGCGCCGATTCGCGTCAATTTAGTCAT
The DNA here is from genome assembly GCA_034434575.1 of Thermoflexales bacterium. Taxonomy (GTDB): domain Bacteria; phylum Chloroflexota; class Anaerolineae; order J036; family Brachytrichaceae; genus Roseilinea. Next base: position 191 of record DAOTYS010000306.1, on the reverse strand, counting down.
ACCCGAACTATGCATTCATACTTTAGAAACGTCAAGAGATCATGACCGCGCGATTATGGCTCCTGCAAAGTCAACGAGGGGCGGTAGTCAATGCCCTGAACGCCTTCTCAATGTGAACGTCAAAGACACGCCGGGCATGGGCTGCATTTACAAAGCCGGCTTGCAGAATCAGTGCGATAGCGATGTTGTTG
>DAOTYS010000305.1:0-10321 GCA_034434575.1 Thermoflexales bacterium | reverse complement strand
GCAATTGCCGGCTGGTCAGCCAGCAAGCGCGGCCAGCCTTGCGGCGCTCCCGACGTCCGCCGGTGCGCTCCTCCTGTCGCCACCGCTGGACGGTGCGTATGCTCACTCCAACCTGAGAGGCTGCCTGAGCGCATGTCGTTCCTTCGCTTAACAAGGCCAGGCCGCGCGCGCGTCGTGCATCAGCAACTGCATTTGACCCTTTTATTCTCATGCGGCCTATTTTGACACACACGACATTGTCTTGTCAAGACTCAGTAGGCTAGATGGCAAGCGTCTTCCACTTGCCGCGCCGGTACAGCAGGTACATGACTGCCGAGCGTCCGGCCCAGTCGATGGCGGTGCCGATCCACACGCCGGCCAGTCCTCCTTGCAGAACAACGGCCAGCAGATAAACGGCAGTGATGCGGAAGAAGATCACCCCCACCAGCGACACGATCATGGGCGAGCGCGTGTCGCCGGCGCCGCGCAACGCGCCGCCATAGATCATTTGCAGCGCCATGAACGGCTGTTCAATGGCCGCAAGCTGGATGGCCAGCGTGGCCAGCGCCAGCACGTCGCCGGTCGCGCCAAATGACCGGGCGATGTCGCCGCCGAAGATCACGAACAGCACGCCGGCGGCCGACATGGCAGAGACTGCCAGCAACATGCTGCGCCGGGTGGCGAGTTCGGCGATCGGCGCGTTGCGCGCGCCCAGCGCCTGGCCCACGATTGTGCCGGCGGCGATGGAGAACCCCCACGCCGGCAGAAACGACAGCGACTCAATCGTGTTGGCGATCTGGTTGGCCGCGACCACAACGGTGCCCAGACTGGCGACGATGCCGGTGAAGGTGATGAATCCCACGCGCTGGATCACGCTGTCGATGATGCTGGGCAGCGCGATCTTCCAGATGCGCTTCACGTCGCCCCAGTCCCACACGACCATTTCGCGCAGCTTCATCCGCAGCCGGCTCAGGCCGGCCACCATGACATACAATGCCATCAGTCCCCCGGCGGCCCGCGCGAGCGCCGCTCCCCAGCCGGCGCCGGCGATATGCAGCGCAGGAATCGGCCCGAAACCGAAGATGAGCGCAGCCGCCAGCCCGATGTTGAGCGCGTTCATGATGAGCGTGATGTACATCGGCGTGCGCGTGTCGCCCGTCGCGCGCATGATGCCGGTCATCACCTGCAACGGAAACGCCAGGATCGATGTGGACAGGATGATGTGAATGTACAGCGCGCCCTGCCGGATCACTTCCTCGTCCGCAATCAACAGGCGCAGAAAAGGCTCTGCCAGTGGGAAAAGCGCCGCCATGCACACGACGGCGAACACAACACTCAGCGTGACCGCCTGACCGCTCATGCGTTTGGCCTGGGCTTCGTTTCCTTCACCGTAGGCGCGCGCCACCAGCGCCATGGCTCCGATCGACAGGGCCATGAACAGGCCATTGGCGATGAACAGGTAGGAGCCGCTGATGCCCACAGCGGCCAGCGCGGCAGGGTCGTTCAAATGGCCGATCAAAAACGAATCGGCGATGAAGACCGCCGATACGAGCAGGTTTTCCAGCACAGCCGGCAGGGCCAGCGAAACAATGGCGCGATTCAGCGATTCGGGCTTTAAATGTCCCAGCGATGGCAGCGCAACGGAAGCAGATGAGTTGGCCAAGCGATATCTCTCTTCATGGAGGATGTAGTTCGACTATTCTACCTGCGGTGAAGTTCCGATGTGACGCAATCGTTGACAGTGCCCGCGTCCGATCCTAGAATCCGTCCCACGATTGTGTGAGGGAAGGGATATTCTGGCTGGAGGCGCGCATGGATTCTCCGATTCTGAGGGTGAACTACAAACCGCAGCTCCCCTCGAAGATCGACTATGGCATCGGCATCATCGGCTGCGGGGGGATTGTGAATTACGGGCATCTGCCAGCGTATCGCAAACACGGCCTGAACGTTGTGGGGTGTTTCGATATCAACAGCGAGGCGGCGCAGAAGACGTCTCAGCAGCACGGCATTCCCAGGGTGTATGACGCGCTGGATGATCTGCTGCGCGATCCTGAGATCGAGATTGTGGACATCGCCGTGCAGCCGTGGCATCAACGGCGGATTGCCGAAAAAGCTCTGGCCGCCGGCAAGCATCTGTTGTGCCAGAAGCCACTGGCCGATGGGATTGTGGACGCGATCGCCATTCTGCGCGCCGCGCAGCAGTCCGGTCTCAAAGTGGCTGTCAACCAGCAAATGCGCTGGAGCGCCGGCATTGCGGCCGCCAAAGACCTCATCAGTCGCGGATTCATCGGGCAGCCGACCGATGCGCAGATTCAAGTCTCGGCCAGCACTCCCTGGCATATGTGGCCATGGCTGGCAGAATCCCCGCGTCTGGAAGTCCAGTACCACAGCATCCACTATCTGGATGCCATGCGCTACCTGTTTGGAGATCCCGAATGGATCACCAGCCGGTTCGCCAAATATCCCCTGCAAAAAGCGCGCGCAGAGACAAAGACGATCACCGTCCTCGATTACGCCTGGGGCATGCAGGCGCTGGTGGCTGTGAACCACTATGACGAGAGCGGCGACAACTACGCCACGTTCCGTTTTCTCGGCACCGAGGGGCTGATCAAAGGCACGATCGGCCTGATGTACAACTATCCGACCGGCCGGCCCGATACGCTAGAAGCGCACTCCGACAAGTTCGCGCCGGATGTCTGGTTCGACGTGCGACTGGAAGGCTTGTGGATTCCAGACGCTTTCATCGGGCCGATGGCGTCGCTTATGGCGGCGATCCAATCCGGGGGAAAGGCCGTGACCGACATCACCGACAACATTAACACCATGCGCCTGGTGGACGCCTGCTATATTTCGGCCACCAAACACCGCACGGTGCACTTTGGCGAGTTCGAGGAAATCGACCATTTGCTGGCCGGCGGGCCGGCTGGCGCGGCAGTCCCGCCGGTGGCGGAGCCTGGCACATCTGCGTAGCTATGGTATGGTGCGCTTTGCTCGCTGCGCATCTGGCGGCAATGGAGCGCGAATGGAAGACAAACGCAAAGTGGCGGAAGAGGCCGTGCTGAACGGCTACCTGACGCAGGATCAGTTGCCCAACTACGACGACATCATCACAGAGGACGACACGCCGGTGGACAACATCTACTCGGAGAAACAACAACGCCTGTTGACTGAACCGCTGTACGCCTCCTGGTGCGGCCCGAATGGCGATGGCCGGTTTCTGGCGCTGGCCAACGTCGGCCTGTTCTACTCGGTGCGCGAACCGCCCCTGGTTCCCGATGTGTTGCTCAGCGTGGGCGTTCAGGCGCCGCCTGAGCTTTGGGAAAAGCGCCACCGATCCTATTTCGTCTGGGAATATGGCAAGCCGCCCGATGTAGTGATCGAGATTGTGTCGAATCGAAAAGGCGGCGAGGATGATCAAAAGCTCGCGCTCTACGCAAGCATCGGCGTTTCCTACTATATCATCCTCGATCCTGATGAGCATCTGCGCAGTGGCGTGTTGCGCGCCTTTGAGTTGCACCCCGCCGGCTACGCGCGCATGTCTGACCTGCGGCTCGCCAAAATCGGTCTGGGGCTGACGCTGTGGCGGGGCAAGTATGAAGGCGCCGAAGATTTGTGGCTGCGATGGTGCGATGTGCGCGGCGACCTGATTCCCACCGGCGCGGAGCGCGCCGAGGCCGAGCGCCAGCGCGCCGAGGCTGAACGCCAGCGCGCCGAGCAGGCGGAGCGCCAGCGCGATGAGCTGCTTGCGCAGCTAGAGATCGAGCGCCGGCGCGTTCAGGAATTGCTTCGAGGACAACAGTCGTCAGCGATCGCTCAAGACTGATCTTTTCAATTAGGTGGCGCAATGCTGAAGATCGACACGCATCAACATTTCTGGAATCTGGCGAAGGTCGAGTACCCGTGGCTGGGGCCGGAAGCCGGCCCGATCTATCGCACGTTCGAGCCGGCCGAGCTTGCCCCTCAACTCAAGGCGGCCGGCATCGACAAAACTGTGCTGGTGCAGTCGGCCAACAACACCGAGGACACCATCTCCATGCTCACGCAGGCCGAGGACTATGACTGGATCGGCGCCGTGGTGGGGTGGGTTCCGTTGCTCGACCCGGATAAGACAGGCCGGCTGCTCGAACGATACAGCAAGCATCCCAAATTCCGCGGTATGCGCCACCTCATCCACAACGAGGCCGACCCGGACTGGATCGTGCAAGAGCGCGTGATTGAGGGTCTCAAAGTGCTGGCCGGCTTTGATATGGTGTTCGAGCTGGTGGCAGTGTATCCCAATCACCTCAAACACGCCCCCACGCTCATGGAGCGCGTGCCCGGCCTGACCATGGTGATCGATCACCTGGCCAAGCCGCCGATCAAAGCGCGGCAAATGGCCGGCTGGGCCGAACAGATGGCCGAGGCAGCCCGCTATCCGCAGGTGTATGCCAAAGTGTCAGGCCTGAACACCGCCGCCGACTGGGATGCCTGGACCGCCGATGACTTGAAGCCCTATATTGATTTCGCCATTGAAAAGTTCGGCGCTGATCGATTGATGTTTGGCAGCGACTGGCCGGTGTGCATCCTGGCCGGCGACTATGCCCGCGTGTGGGCCGCCACCAATCAGGCGCTGCAAGGTTACGCGCAGGCCGAGATCGATGCCATCCTGGGCGGCACGGCGCAGCGCGTCTATCGCATCTGACCGATGCGGTTGAAGAATGGTTTCAGCGCGGTTTTACGGCGCCGGCGCGCCGATTGTTTCTTCGATCTGCGTTGCCGTCACAGACGGGGTTAAAGCGGATTCCGGGGCAGGTGTCTCAGTTGGCGGCGGCTCGCCTCCTGTGACCTGAACTATTTCCCCATCCCCGGCAAACTGGACGACATCCGCAGACACCCAGCCGGCGCGCTGCTGGAACACGATCTGCCACCAAAGGCTATCGGCGCTTTTGCCAATGACCGGCCTTATCTGACCGGGGGCCAGGCGGCCCAGAATGCGGAACTGCCGGCCCGGCCCGGCGCGCACGTTCACGTTCTCCCATGCCTGCACCAGACCATCGCGTGTGCGCTGCGTTGGTCCAGGCAGGTCGAATGAAATCTCGCCGGTCAGCACAATCCAGTTGGCCGGCAACCAGCCCTGCAAGTCTCCGGTGTCGATCTTGACCCAGGCGCCATCCTCAGTCATGTCGGCCAGCTCGCCGAACTGGCCCGGCTGAAGCGCGCCAACGACTTCGTGCTGGTTTCCCGGCCCGGATCGCAAGCGCACGCTCGCATCGCCCGAAGCGGACATGACTTCCACCATCGGCGTTGGCAGGGGCGTGGCCGTAGGGGTTGGCGTCACGGTCGGCGTGGGAGAAGGCTTTGGCGTGGCGGTGACGGTAGGAGCGGCGGCCGTGGGCGTTGCAGCAGGCGCGCTGGCTGCCGCATACGGCTCTGGCGCCACAAGGCTGGAGGCGCCGGGGGACAGCGCCTCGCAAGCCGCCAGAAACAGCAGCAGGCCGGCGGGTGAGATGCGCCGCAATGCGCCCCGCCGCACACGCCGCCATGCGCTGCGCACGATTGCCATGTCGGACAAGTATAAGCACAAGAGGGGCGCGAGAACGCCCCTCCTGGCGGCCGCTTGCGCATCTGCGCGGGTTGCCGGCTAGACCTGAACCGTCTCTGTGGCAGGCGCGGCTGTCATGCCTGGCATTGCGGTTGTTTCAAGCGAGCCAGCTTCTGACTTGGAGAACTCGATGCCGGTGTTGTCGGCATTCACATCCACGATGACACAGTCGCCGGCCTTGAACTTGCCCTGCAGCAGTTGCACACTGAGCGGCCCTTCGACATACTTTTGCAGCGCGCGGCGCAGTGGCCGGGCGCCGAAAGCCGGGTCATAGCCTTGTCTGGCCAGCCACGCTCGCGCCCCCTCGCGCAGCTCGATGCTCAGCCCCTGCTCCTGCAGGCGCTCGCGGATCTCGCGCAGTTGCAGGTCTACGATGCGCTCCACATCTTCCACGGTCAGCGGCGCAAAGATGATGATTTCATCGACCCGGTTCAGGAACTCTGGTCGGAAGGTGCGCTTCAGCGCCTCTTCGATCTTCTTGTGATCGGCGACGGTTTTCAAGTCTTCCGGCGCGCCCGATTTGATCAAACCCAGCGTTCCGCCTTTGCGCGCGTATTCGGTGCCCAGGTTGCTGGTCATGATGAGCACGGTGTTGGTGAAGTTCACCACCCGGCCCTGGCCGTCGGTCAGCCGGCCGTCGTCGAGGATCTGCAAGAGCGCATTCCACACATCCGGGTGCGCTTTTTCGATCTCGTCGAACAGCACCACTTGATACGGGCGCCGTCGCACTGCCTCGGTCAACTGGCCGCCCTCTTCGTAGCCCACATAGCCGGGCGGAGCGCCGAATAGCCGGCTGACGGTGTGCCCTTCGCGGTACTCGCTCATGTCGATGCGCACCAGCGCGTTTTCATCGTCGAACATGAACCAGGCCAGCGCCTTGGCCAGTTCTGTTTTGCCCACGCCGGACGAGCCGAGGAAGATAAATGACCCGATCGGACGATTTGGATCCTTCAGGCCGCTGCGCGCGCGACGGATGGCGTCGCTCACGGCTTTGATGGCCTCATCCTGGCCGATGATGCGCTCGTGCAGCCGCTCTTCCATGTGCAGGAGTTTTTCGCTCTCGGTCTCCAGCATCTGGGTGACCGGGATGCCGGTCCACTGGGCCACCACGCTGGCGATGTCGTCTTCATCCACCACTTCATCCAGGTTCTTCTCGCGTTGCCACTTGTCGCGGCCCTCGTCGAACTCGGTTTGCAGCCGCAGCCGTTGCACCTTCAATTCAGCGGCGCGCTGATAGTCTTGCTTGCTGGCGGCGTTTTCCTCTTCCGCGCGCATCTTGTCCAGCTCGACCTTTTTGGCTTTCAGGTCCGGCGGAAGGGTGTATAGCGCCACGCGCAGCTTGGCAGCCGCTTCGTCAACCAGGTCGATGGCCTTGTCGGGCAGATGACGGGCTGTCACATAGCGATCCGACAGTTTGGCCGCCGACACCAGGGCGGCGTCGGAGATGTGGACTTTGTGGTGCGCCTCGTATTTGTCGCGCAGGCCGCGCAGCATTTCGATAGTCTCATCCACTGACGGTTCGTCCACGAACACCGGCGCAAACCGGCGCTCCAGCGCGCTGTCGCGCTCGATATATTTGCGGTACTCGTCGAGGGTGGTGGCGCCTACGCACTGCAACTCGCCGCGCGCCAGAGCCGGCTTCAGCATGTTGCTGGCGTCCAGCGCGCCCACGCCGTTGCCCGCGCCAACGACGTTGTGCAATTCGTCGATGAACAGGATGATTTCGCCCTCGCTGCGCTTAACCTCGTCCACCACTGCTTTCAACCGCTCTTCAAAGTCGCCCCGGAAGCGCGACCCAGCCACCATGCCGGCCAGGTCGAGCGACACCACCCGCTTGTTCAGCAGCACTTCCGGCACGTCGCCCGACACAATCTTCTGCGCCAGCCCTTCCACAATGGCTGTCTTGCCGACGCCGGCCTCCCCGATCAGCACCGGGTTGTTCTTGGTGCGCCGTGACAGCACCTGGATGACGCGCAAAATCTCCTCGTCCCGGCCAATCACCGGATCCAGCTTGCCTTCTTTGGCGGCGTGCGTCAGATCACGCGAGAACTTTTCCAGCGCCTGATATTTGGTCTCGGCCTGCGGGTCGGTCACCCGCTGCCCGCCCCGGATTTCCTTGATGGCATCGTAGATGCGATCTTTGGTCACGCTCAGCTCAGCCAGGATGCGCGCAGAGGGCGTGTTGCGTTCGCTGGCAATGGCCAGAAAGATGTGTTCGGTGCTGATGTACTCGTCCTTCAGCCGGTTGGCCTCCTCGTTGGCGAGGTCCAGCACGCGCTTCACACGCGGGGTGATGAACACCTGGTTGCTCATACCGCCGCCGTAAATGCTGACGCGCGGCGATGCCTTAAGCACCTCGTCAACTTTGGCCGTGATGACCGGCAGTGACACGCCCAGCCTGTCTAGAATGTCCCCAACGACCCCTTCAGGCTGTTCAAGCAGCGCCAGCAGGATGTGCTCGGTGTCCACCTGATTATGGCTGTAGCGTTGCAGGATTTCATATGCTCGGGCAGCGGCGTCCTGGGCGCGCTCGGTAAAACGGTCGAATCTCATCATAGGTATCGTTCTCCAGGCTGAGCGTCAAGCTCAGCGATTGGCAACTGCCTTATAAGTGAAGATGATTATATGTGCCTGAGTTACAGGATCGCAGGCGCCGCATTAGAGATGTATCAGATCGGGGAGTGAACCGCAAAGGAGCGAGGAACACAAAGAGGTTTGAGGTCTGCTTGCCTTCGTGACCTCTCTTATCCTGGTGGTTTGGTTTCTTCAGATCGGAGCAGGCGGAGACTCGGCGCACCGGCGTAACCCTCTGATTTATGATTCGACTGATGGAGGGTCTATGAATCTGCCTTTAAGGACACGGATAATCGTCCTGGGCCTGGCTGCCGGCTTCACGGTAGCGGCAGTGGCGTGCGCGGCTGGCCAGTCGCCCGCAGTGGCAGTCCGGCTCATCGCCGGCCCGACGCAACCGGCTGCTCCCATCAGCCAGACGGTGCAGGCGCGCTTGACGACCCTCTTCGCCGGCCCATCGACACAGTCCGCTGTCGGCGCCACTGCCGACGCCCCTGGACCCGATGTTGAGCTTCAGTCGGTCGTGGTTGCCGGCGAGGCCGTGACCGTCGTGTTGCGTTTGACGCCGCCGGCCCTCGACGCAGCGGACCATGTCCGCGTGGTTGATAGCGACGGCCTGACCCGCCAGGTCATTGACGCCCTGCTTGACCTGCCGATCAGCCGGTTGCATCTGCTGGCCGTTGACGCCTCCGCGCCAGATCAGAAGCCCAGACCTCTGCACACCTTTGCCCCTGCGCGCCCCATCGAAACAAAGCCTGTCTTGAGCGGCGCCGAAGATACGCATTTGCCGGCTGGCGCGCGCACCGATGCCGTTCCCGGCGCACCGGCTGACGCAGACCGCCAACGGGGGGCCTATTCGCAGGCAGCCGGCGGCGCTCTCTCTGGCAAGAGTGTGTATGTCAGCGCCGGCCACGGCTGGTACTATCACCCCGATTTGGGCTGGCGCACCCAGCGCGGGGTCAGCAACGGCATCATCGAAGACCACAACAATGCTGAAGCGGTCAACCAGTATCTGATCGCCTATCTGCGCCAGGCCGGCGCCGATGTGTTTCCCGCGCGCGACCCGGCGCTGATCGACGCCGAGCGAGTCATCGACAACGCAGATAATGTGGGCGGCGCCGGCTATGCAGAGGCGGGTCAATGGTTCACCAGCGCATTGGCTGGCTATCGCAGCGGCTCGTATCGCTACGCGGTCAGTGTGGCTGCGATTACGCCCACGGCTGTGGCGACCTGGAGCGCGCCGGTGGCGGTGTCGGGATGGTATCCCGTCTATGCCTGGTACGTTGCGGCTGCCAATCGCGTCCCGCAGGCGCGCTATCGCATTCTCCATGCCGGCGGCGCGAGCGAAGTGGTGATCTCTCAACAGACGCATGGCTACACGTGGCGTTATCTGGGCGCGTACTACTTTCGCGCAGGAGAGGTGGCGCAGGTGGCGGTGTCGAATGCGTCCAGCGTGGCCGGGATGGCTGTGATCGCCGACGCGATCCGGCTCGGCGGCGGGGTGGGGGATATCGCACGCGGGCCGGGGCCGAGTCTCAAGCCGCGCTGGGAGGAGGCGGCGCGCTACTGGACGATGCTGCTCGGCGCGCCGGCCAGTGTGTACGACTCGCGCGAGGGTGAACAATGGTGCGGCGCGCTCGCCCCCGACGCCTGCGACGACATCAGCGCGCGACCCCGTTACGCAGACTGGGAGAACATCGGCACTGGCGACGATGCGGTGTTTGTGTCGTGGCATTCCAATGCCAGCAACGGCAACGCGCGCGGCACGGTTTCATTTGTCTACAACAACGACCCCGACCCGCCTTACAACCAGTGGGCGCGCGCGCCCGGCGCCCTCCAATTGCAGTCTGCGGTGCACAGCCGGGTGATTCAGGCCATTCGCAATGGGTGGGATTCGAGCTGGTATGACTTCGGTCAGTGGCAGGCCAATCTGGGCGAGGTGCGCGAGACGCGCAGCGCGCCGGCCATGTTGATCGAAATGGCCTTCCACGACAACATCACCGATGCGGCGCAGTTGCGCGAGCCGCGCTTTGCGCAGTTGCTGGCGCGGGCGGTATATCAGGGCATCGTCAACTACTACGCCCAGAAAGACGGCGTGACGCCGCGTTATCTGCCTGAGCCGCCTGAGCAACTGGCTGTGCGCAATGTGGGCGGCGGCGCGCTTGAGGCGTCGTGGCAGGCACCGGCCAC
>DAOTYS010000304.1:0-1752 GCA_034434575.1 Thermoflexales bacterium | reverse complement strand
CGTCATGCCCGCGCAGTCCCCGCCTTCGCGGGCATGACGGGGCATCCAGGGTGCCGCGAATGACTGGATTCCCGCTTTCGCGGGAATGACGTTGCAGGTTTTCATGAACGGACATGATTTTGTCAACGCTCAGTAGCTGTGTGGATAAGCGGAAGGGTTTACAAATGGGTTGCCTGGAAGTAAACGTCTTCAAAAGCTACTTCATCAGGTGCGGCGGGGCTCTCCTCGGCAAAGCGAACGGCTTCATCCAGGGATCTTTGCGCCTCGGCTTCAATGGTCTGCATGTCATCAGGCGTCAACCAACCTTCATCCAGGGCGCGCGCCTTGAACAAGGCGATTGGATCGCGGGCGCGCCACTGCCTTTCCTCTTCGGGATCGCGATAGGCTGAGGGGTCGCCTCGCGAGTGGCCCAGGAAGCGATACGTGTGTGCGCCGATCAACGTGGGGCCGCCGCCGGCGCGGGCGTGGGCGATCGCTTGTGCGGCTGCGCAATACACGGCCAGTGGATCCTGGCCGTCCACATCCACGCCGGGCGTGGCGTAGGCGTCGGCGCGCGTCTTGAAGCTCACCGGTGGGGTTGCTTTGGTCCACGGCAACGACATGGCGTATTGGTTGTTCTCGCACACGAACACGGCGGGGAGTTGATAAACCGCCGCCATGTTCAACGCCTCGTGAAATACGCCCTCGGTGACGGCGCCATCGCCGAACATGCACACGGTGACGGCCTGATTGCCGGATAGCTTCGACCACAGCGCCGCGCCGACGGCGATCCCAATGTGGCCGCCTACGATGCCATTGGCGCCCAGGTGGCCTAGCGCAACATCGGTAATGTGCATGGAGCCGCCTCGGCCTTTACAGTAGCCAGTGGCCTTGCCCATTAGCTCGGCCATCATGCGGCCCAGATCGCCGCCGCGCGCGATGAGGTGGCCATGGCCGCGATGGGTGCTGGTGATGTAGTCGTTGGGCTGCATGGCCATGCATACGCCGGCGGCCACCGCTTCCTGGCCGATGCTGACATGGCACATGGTGCTGGCCAACTTGCCCTGCATCAGCACTTCCAGCGTGCGTTCTTCGAACAGGCGAATGCGCACCATGTGACGCAACGCCTGACAGGCAAACTCGTGATTCATGATCGCTTTTCAGAGGATGGGTTGGAGAGCGCGTTTTGGTGTCGCGCCATCTCGTGCATCAAGGGCTGCAGTCGCGGATAGGTGGCGATGTATTGCTCGACGTAGAACTGGTATTGAGCGTGACGTTCGGGGTCCGGCTCGATGCAGTCGGCGATGCGGGACATCTGGCCGGCAGCAGTGACGATGTCGGGGTACAGGCCGGCGGCGACCGCTGCCAGGATGGCCGATCCCAAGGCCGGCGCATCGGGCGTCTGGCTGAGCATGATAGGTATGCCGCTGACATCGGCGTGAATCTGCATCCATAGCCGGCTGCGCGTGGGACCGCCAGCGGCCACAATTTCCTTCACCATATAGCCGCTGTTGCGAAAGACGCGGAAGATGTGCTCCGATCCATAGGCTATCCCTTCCAGGATGGCCCGAAACAGGTGAGCGGTGGTGTGCTTGAGCGACAACCCCCAGAACGCACCGCGCGCCAGCGAGTCCACGTAAGGCGTGCGGTTGCCCTGGAAGTAGTCCAGCACAATCAAGCCCTCCGAACCCGGCGGCACCGCTGTCGCCATCTCGTTGAGCAGGGTATAGGTGTCCACGCCGCGTTGTTGGGCCAGGGCGGCCTCAGCAGCGC
>DAOTYS010000303.1:0-1579 GCA_034434575.1 Thermoflexales bacterium | reverse complement strand
CCCATCGACCTCAACGCGCTGCAACAGGCCATCACCACGCCCGACGACGGGGCAGTGGTGATTTTCACCGGCACGGTGCGCGCGCGCACACGCGGACGCGACGGCGATCAGGTCACCAGCCGGCTGGAATACGAGGCATACACCGATATGGCCGCCGCCAAGCTGCGTCAGGTGGCGCGCGAGATGCGGGCGCGATTTCCCGCCATCCATGGCATCGCGCTGGCGCAACGCGTTGGCGAGATGGCGATTGGCGAGCCAACGGTGGCGGTGGCAGCCAGCGCCGGCCATCGCGGCGACGGGGCGTTTGAAGCGGCGCGCTATGGGATCGACCGGCTGAAACAGATCGTGCCGGTGTGGAAACGCGAGACGCGCCCCGATGGATCAAGCTGGGTCGAAGGCGATTACACACCCACGCCGGCAGACAGAATCGCTGATGGCAACGCCTGAAGCCGCCGGCGCACGCGCGCGCGGGTCATGCATCAGCGCCAGCGCTTCACCACGTGCTCTTCCCAGCGGCCTTCGTTGGCCAGAATCAATTCAAACCCCAGCGCCTTGACCCAGAACTCGCGCACGGGCGCGACCTGCTGCGGGTCGGTGTGCTTCAGCACTTTGACGATGCTGCCGCGCCAGCCGCGCTTGAGCAGCCAGCGTTCGAGGGCGGCAAACACCTGGGCGTCGAGCCGGCCTGCGCGGCCCTGTTCCGCGCGCAGATCGTCACGCACGCGGAAGACGGTGATCTCAAAGCCGCGTTTCGCGCTCAGATCGGGCTTGAGATGATGCATGTTGAGGATCGTCTGCGCGTCGCCCTCATATCCCACCAGCCGGCCCCAATCAAGGCCATCCACCGAGATGGACACAGTCCAGGGCGTAACCGCGCCGACGCAAAGACCCAGGGCGGCCTCATCGTAGTTGATCGCCGCCTGCAAGAGGGCGCCCGAAGCGAGGGAGCGCGTGAAGAAAATGTCGCGAGCCATGCAGCGTGATTCTACGCCGGTCGGCTGGAGTATAATCGCCCCGCTTTCGGGCCTGCGCCCGGAGCAGTGTCACTCTTTTTCAAGCTCAATCGTGAGTAGCGGTAGCGGGCGCTTCGCGCGCTCGTGAGCGCGCAATGGGCGATTGAAAGGAATAAACATGGCAGAGACAATTACTCTCAAAGCGAGCGCGCGCACTGCGGTCAGGCGCGGCGTGGGCGCGCTGCGCCGCGCCGGCCTGGTTCCCGGCATCGTGTATGGCCGGCACGTTGACCCGGTATGCATTCAGATCGACGCCAGGGAATTGCTGGCCGTGCTGCGCACCGCCGGCCGCAACCGGCTCATCACCCTGAACATTGACGGCGCCGACAAGATGGTGCTTGCGCGCGAGGTGCAGCGCGACCCGATCCGGGGCGCCATCAAGCATGTCGATTTCTACCAGGTGTCCATGACGGACAAGATCAACGCCGATGTCGCCATTGAGCACGTCGGCGAATCCGCAGACATGAAGAGCGGCCTCGGCGTGCTGTTGCAGGAAATGAACACCGTCGCCATTCGCTGTCTGCCCACTGATCTCATGGAGCGCATCACCGTCGATGTGTCGAACC
>DAOTYS010000302.1:0-6628 GCA_034434575.1 Thermoflexales bacterium | reverse complement strand
CTCGATCACGCCCAGCCCCGCCGACGCGATCGACGTCACGTTGCCGTTCAGGTCATAGCCGAACGTCACATCCGGCGTAGCCGCGTCGGCGTAGTCAATGTGCGTCCTCAGCCCGCGCGGATCATAGCGGTGCGCGGCGACCTGCGCCCTGGGGTCCGCTGTCTGCTCCAGCCGCAGCGCGTTGTATGTATAGACCCACGAATGCCCCAGCGCATCCGTCTCGCTCACCACGCGATGCAGCAGGTCATAGGCCGTCCATGTCGCATTTCCGTTCGCGTCGGTAATCGCCACCCGGTTGCCCAGACTGTCGAAGCCGTACTGCGTGATCGCCGCGCTTCCCGCTCCCTCGCAGGAAGCAACAAGAGTCAGACATTGCCGGACCGCAACCAACCGGTTGCGCGCGTCATAGTCGTAGCGCGTCACCGACCCGTTCGCGTCGGTGATCACCACCCGGTTGCCGGCTTTGTCATAGCCATAGCGCGTCGCATGACCGAGCGGATCGGTCACCCGCTCCACACGCCCCAGCCTGTCATACGTCGTCACCCATGTCTGGCCCAGCCCGTTTGTGCGCGTCACCAGCCGGCCCATGCGGTCATATCCCAGCGCCTGCGTGACTCCCTCGCTCGATGTGATCAGCGCCGGCCGGCCAAAAACGTCGTAAGCGTATCGCGTGTGGCGCATCCCATCGGTCGCCGTCACCACCAGCAGGTTGCCTCCCGCGTCATACTGCCGCGTCTCGGTGAACACCTGCCCTGCGGCAAGCGTGTATGTCATCAGCGTCTGCCGGTTTAGCCCGTCGTAGGCAAAGTGCGTCACCTGCCCGCGCGCATCCTGCGCGGCTGTCCTGCGCCCGCCCGCGTCGTAGGTGATCCATACACCCGGCAGCACATCCGCCGGCGCCTGCGCGTACCCCTCGTAGCTGAACGTGATCGACGGGTGCGTCAGCGCCGCGACCGTGACCGGGTTCGTTTGCCGCACCCTCTGGTTGGCCGCGTCGTACACATACAGCGTTGTCTCGCTCAGCGCATTGGTCACGCTGATCAGATTACCCGCCGCGTCATAGCGATAGCGCGTCACGTGACCATACGGATCAGTCTCGCTGATCACCCGGTTCATGCCGTCGTAGAACCAGCGCCAGGTCGCCTGCGGGGTGTAGGTGATGATGGACGGATTCGAGATGTCCTGCGTCCGGCGCAATTCCGTTCGCGCCACACGGTTGTTCTCCAGGTCGTAGGTGTAGCTGATCACCTGTCCGTCAGCGAACTGCTCGGTCAGCACATTGCGGTTGGCGTCATAGGCGCGCGTGATGGCATGGCCGTTGGCGTCGATGATCTGCGTCACATTGCCGGCCGCGTCGTAGACGGTTGTCGTTGTCGCCACGTCCGCCGTGTCGGTCAGCCATGCGCCCGTGATCGTCTGCGTCCGATGCGTCAGGCGCCCTGCGGCGTCGTAGACGAAACCCGTCACCCCGCCATCCGCCGCGATCATCGTCGCGCGCTGGCCGGCTGCGTTGTATGTGTATGTGGTGACCTGAGACAGCGGATCGGCCGGCGCGGACACCGCCCGCGCAATCACCTGCAGCAGATGATCGGCCGCGTCGTAGGTGAATGTGGTCAGCCGGCCCAGCGGATCAAGCTGTTGTTCCAGCCGGCCTTTGGCGTCATAGGTGTTGACCGAGCGCGCGACCTGCGCCCCGCCGATCGTGTCCACGATCTGCGTTGTCGTCACCGGCCGGCCCTGCGCGTCCAGATCGTAGAAGATCGTCTGCCCGTTCGGCTGGGTCAGCGTCACCACCCGCCCGGCCAGGTCGCGTCCATAGACCGTCCTGCCCAGCGCCGGCGGATCGACATAGGCCAGGTCGCCGCGCTCGGTGTATGAATAACACGTCGTGTAACGGTTCGCCTGCGCCTGTGTTGCGCCGGGCAGCGCGCCACGCGGATCGATCATGGCAATGCGATGCTGCCGTCCGTCGTACACATAGGCCGTGACGCCGCCTTCAGCATCCTGTACGGCCAGCAAATCCCCCCGCGCGCTGTAGGTGTACACCGTGGTATATCCGCGCCGGTTCGTCACTCGCACCGGGCGCGAAGCTGCGTCATAGCTGTACGACACCGTGCCGCCTCGCGCGTCGGTCACACTCTTCACCAGCGCGTCGCCTTCCCAGCGCATCGTGATGCTGTCGCCATTTGCGTCGGTGCGCCGCGCGACCTGGCCGATGTCGTTGTACTCGTAGCGCACCGCGCCGGCTGCGTCGCTCAGCGCGCTCAGCTCGCCGCGCGGCCCGTCGTATGCCGCCACGACCTGCGCGCCGCTCCCATTCGCAACGGTGATGGGCTGGCCGGCGCTGTTGCGCTGTATCGTCAGCGTGACCAGCGGCGTCCCATCGAGCGCGCGCCGCGCCCACGATGTCAGATCGCTCGTGCCCGGCGCATAGCTGTACACCGAAACCTGGCCGGCGGCGTTGGTCTCCGTGATCGGCGCGTCGAACCCCGCCGCATAGCCGTAGGTGGTGGTGAACCCGTTGAAATCCGTGGCCGAAATCATCCGCCCTGAGTCATAGCCATAGGTCGCCGTCACCCAGCGCGCCCCGGAGATCGGATCGGATACTATCAACTGCGACAGGCGCGTGGTCTGATCGTGCAGGTCATAGGCATACGTCGCCTGCCCGCCACCCGACTCCACAACCGAGGTCAGCCGGCCTCGCGCGTCGTAGCGAATCGTTGTCACACCGCCTTCGGCGTTGCGATACAGCGTCTCGTTCGTCTCCGGCCTGTGCTGCATCCACACCGTGTAGCCGTCGCCGTCGGTCAAACCCGTCACCCGGCCGAACTCGTCATAGCTGACGCGGCGCGCCACGCCCAGCGCATTTTCGATCTGCGTCACCCGGCCGTTCTCCACCGTGTACGTCACCGGCTGCTGGCGCAGATCGCGGAAACCGATCAGCGCGTCGCCGGCATACGTGTACGTCAAAGCCCGTCCCGCCACATCCACGATACCGGTGATATGCCCCGACGCATCCGTGGTGATTGTGTACGGCCGGCCCGCCGGATCGATCAGGCCGGTCGGATGTCCCACAATGTTATAGGTCACAGTCAGCGCGTTGTTGTAGGGGTCTTTGATGTTGACGAGTCTGCCGGTGTCGCTGAACACGTAGCGCAGCCGCGTGCGGAACTCGGTCAGCGCCCATGTCGCGCCCGCCCTGTCCAACGAATCGAACACGCCGGCGCCGGGAACATACACCGCGCCGCTCCTGCGGAACGTTGCGCGCTGGCCGTCGGCCCGGCGCACGATCACCGTCACACCATCCAGTTCCTCGCTCAACCGCATGTCATACGCCGACGACCAGCCTCGCCCAAACACACCGCTCGATCCGTCCTGCGCGTTGTACGTCCGGGTCAGCCGGATCGGCGTCCCGCGCGGCGCGTCCACCGACAAGTCCATCTCATCCCAGATGAAGTTGCCCGTCACCAGATCGACGTGGTGTTCGGCGATGGCCGTCGGATAGTTCCCGCCAAAATGCCGGCCGGCGTCAAAGTTGCCCTGCAACCCATTGCCGCCTGCCGCCAGGCTGTTGTCCGTCGCCAGCCAGTACTCTTGCGTTCGCGTCACCGTGCCCCACGTGTCGTACAACGTCACGGTAATCACATTCACACCCGTCACGAGCAGCCCGCTCACATCCAATGCCGGGCGCGACATCACCCCGCTGATTGGTTCCAGACCATTGACCGGCGGCGCAAACCACCAGCCTGCGCGGGTAATGACTCCGCCCGGCTGGCGCACCGTGACAGTCATTGCGTCGTCGGTGAACAAATCGCCTCGTCCATCCGGCGTCGAAGCCAGCATGATCCGCCCGCCGGTGTACGTGATGGTTCTCGTGGCTGTGTAGAACGGCGTCCACACCGGGCGGGTATGGGTGGCTGTGCTGCTGATCGCGCCTGCCATGCGCGGCGCGAGCAGAACCGCCGCCGGACTGCTCACAGCCAGACTGGCTGCCAACCCGTAATCCCCCGTCCGGTTGATGTTGGCCACGACCGGGTTCGATCCAGGCGCAGAGATGCGTGGCTGCAAACCCCAGGCCGCGCCGTTCGCGGGCAGGCCGACCAGCGCAATGCGATCCGCGTCCAGCCGGCCGGCGATCACCGATCCGGTGTATGCGATTGTCGCCACAGGCGGGTCTTTGAACCAGGTAATGGGTTCACCTGTGGCCAGGCTGCACGCGCGAAGTGTGAAGAACGTTGAACGATCCACAGCGCCCGGCGGCAGGGACTGACCCGGCGGCAGCGCCTCGATCATCAGACGCGCGGAAGTGAAGAACGCCACATGCGTCAGTTGCACCGTGATGAAGCCGCCGAGTGTCAGGGCCGTCGTGGGCGTGACATTCAACGTGTAGGTGTAGGGATACGTGTCGCAGGCCGGCGGCGCGACCTGTTGCATCACCACAGGCAGGTACAACGTGCGCGTCAACACCTTCTTCTCCGGGAAACAGAACTGCGCTGTGCCCGTCGGCGTGGCGCCGGCCGACCATGTGAAGTAATTGTCGAACTTGAGATTGAAGACAGCGCCACTCGCCGGGGGTGGTGAATCAGCCTCAGAGGCGTCCGGCTCAGAAGACGATACCGGCGCCGGAAGCAGGAGAATCAGCGGGGCAGAAGTGTCCGACGGGGCCGGCGCAGTGTGCGCCGGCGTGATCTCGTCAGCGTCATTGCGATCGCCTCCACGCTCGCCATATCCGAGCGCCGTCTGGATCGCTGCCAGATCGTTTTGGGGCGCGGCCCGAAGCGCAAGGGTCAGCGGCAGCGCAGACGCAGTCCACACTGTGCTCAGCAGCAGCCCGCACACCAGGATGAGGCGCGCGAGACGCGCCATAGCGATGGACAACCCGTCGTGGCCTGCGATCGAGAGCGGCGCAGGCTGCGGCATGCGCTCTGACGACGGTATGGCATCGATGTTATTCCTCCTGCAAATGGCCTGGCGCAACATCCGGCTTGTGACGAGCAAGCAACCTGGATCAATCTGCGCGGACACATCATACGGCAACACTTGCGCGCGCACAAATCTATCCATGAATACACCCGGCGCTCGCTATAATGCTTCGCATGGCAGAAGCGGGCGAACCCCTGACCGAGCGCGAGCTTGAAGTCGTCCGGCTGCTGTCCACAGGCGCCGGCAACAAGGAGATCGCCGCGCAGCTCCACCTCAGCCCCAACACGGTGAAGGTGCATCTGCGCAATATCTTCACCAAGCTCCAGGCCCAATCGCGCGTGGAAGTGACCATGATCGCCGTGCGCAACGGGTGGGTCGCGCCAGTCGCCGGGCCGGCAACAGAACAGGCCGCTGCGCCGGCCAATGGCAAGCCGGCAGACACAACACCAGAGACCACTCGCCTGCCACAGGCAGTCGCAGATACGCCATCCGAGGCCTCAGCCGCCGCAGCAGACGCAGCAACCATTGACGCCGAACAGTCGGTCGCCGAAGGGACGGCAGAGGGCCAGCCCCCGCCCCGCACAGACAGCCCATCCGAGGCGACAGCGCCTGCGGCAACGCCGGCCAATCCCGCCGACGCGCGCGCCATCCCGCGCACAGTGCCACCCGTGCCGGTCGCGCCCAACCCACAAGCGTTGCCGCCTCTGGCGCTGTGGCGGCGCGCGCTGATCATCGCCACCCTGCTGCTCATCGTGGCCGGCAGCCTTGCCTCATTGCCTGCGCTGGGGAGCAACACCGCGCCAGGCGCCGACGGCACCGACCTGATCGACGCCAACATATTGAGCAGTGACCTGCTGGCGCCGGGCGAAGCCACCCGCTGGTACCTGCGCAGCGCGCTGCCGGCTGCGCGCGCCCGCAGCGCGGCCGTCGCCGTGGGCAACCTTGTATACGTGATCGGCGGCGAGACCAATCAAACTGCATCGGGCGATGTGCTGGTGTTCGACCCCAGGAACAACACCTGGGCGCCACTGGGCGCGCCAAAGCCCACGCCGGCCTGGAATGCGGCTGCGGTTGCCGTCGGCAATCTGATTTATGTGGCCGGCGGCGCGACTGCCAACGGCGTTGCAACCGACAGGCTGGAAGCATTCGACACCGCCGCCAATGCGTGGCGCTCACTCAGGCCACTGCCTGCCCCGATGAGTGGCCACAGCATGGCCGCCCTCGGCGGAAAACTGTACGTGTTCGGCGACAAGTCGAGCAATGCCGGAACTGTTGACAGCTTCGCGTATGACATCGCCGGCGACACATGGCATCCCATTGCACCCATGCCCACCCCGCGCAGCCTGACCGGGGCGGCCGCATTCAGCGACCGCGTCTACGTCATCGGCGGATACGACGAAGGCCGCGAGTTCGCCACGTGCGAGGTGTACTGGCCGGCGCGCGACGCCTGGTCCACCTGCGCCCCCATGCAGCTTGCGCGGGGCGGGCCGGGCATCGCCCGCGTGGGCAACAGCCTGTACGCTGTGGGCGGCGGATGGGCCGGCTTCATCGGATTCAATGAACGCTACGATCCGCAAACCGACCGCTGGACCTCGATCGAGACACCATTGATCGGCGACTGGCGCAGTGTCGCCATCGCGGCATTGCCCACCGAGTTCTACGTCGTCGGCGGATACAGCAATGGCCGCCGGCTGGCGTTCACCTA
>DAOTYS010000301.1:0-19548 GCA_034434575.1 Thermoflexales bacterium | reverse complement strand
GGGGGACAACATCACCGACATCGAGCGCAAGGTGCAGTTGTACCTGTCCCACGGCGCGGGGCTGGTGTGGGTGATCAATCCCCGGCTGGCGCGCGCCACCGTCTACCGACCGGACGGCTCGGCGCGCGTGTTGCAGGCGCAGGACGCGCTGGATGGCGAGACGGTGCTGCCGGGCTTCACCTGCCGGCTGACGGACCTTCTGGCAGCAGTGATGTAGCCACCAGACCTTTGGGAGGCGGGCCGGCGGACGCCCGGCCCAACACCGCCACGGCCCGATCGGTCAGAAAGAACGTCGCAGCGGGAAACTTCTTGTTGCTGTCGAGCAGCCGGTTGTCTACGAGACGGTGAACGTCGGCCTCGGACACGGTTTCGGCCGCGCCATCTGGCCGGCGCAGCAGATACACCTTGCGGCCCTCCAGGTCGCGGTGCGCCTTAAGCGAGCCCCCCTGGGCCAGCGCGCCCAGCAGTTCCCTTTCGCGGCGCGTCAATCGCATGGCGCCTACCCCAGGTCGTGAATGTATTCCTGAAGTTTGCGCTGGTTGATCTTGATGTAATCGTCTGTGATGATCTGATCCATCTCCTCCGGGCTGAGACGGTAACTCAGAATCTTCAGCGCATCCTCCGGCGACTGGCCGTAAGCCAGCTTCTTCTTGCCGTTCTTCAGGCTGAACAAATACATGTAGTGCGGATTGCTGAAGCTGCTCATCTGGATTTTGGATTTTGGATTTTGGATTTTGGATTGGGACGCCGGCGAATCCCGAATCTAAAATCGAAAATCCAAAATGGATCAGGCTTTGGTCAGCGCATCGATGAAGACGCTGCGGCGCTGGCGAGCCAGCTCCGGCAAACCACGATTGATTTCGTCGTCATACTTGCCGGCCAGCAGCGCGCGGTAAAAGGCGTAGTCGATGCCTTTTACCTTTTCGTCGTCGGGGAAGCGATGATAGTTTTCCTTCGACATCAGGCTCTTGCCTTCGGCGATCAACTGGTAGCCCAGCGCCGAGCCGGGGTAGGGCGCGTAGAACGAAATGGACGGCATGATGCGCCGGGTGTATTTCACCATGCGCATGGTCTTGATGGCGTCTTCGCGCGTTTCGCCCGGGATGCCCAGCATGATGTTGGACCAGAACACCGGCGCGGGCCGGCCCTGCGCTTCCAGCTCGTCCGCGATCTTGTGCAGCAGGTCAATGGCAAAGTAGTTGTCCTCTTCGGTGCATTCTTTGTTGATGATCTTCAGCACGCGATCGCTGCCGGACTCGAAGCCGATCGAGACGGTCATCCAGTTGGTTTCCTTGATGAGGGCCTCGAAGAGGTGCGGCCACTGGCGCACCGTGTCGGCGCGACCGGCCGCCCAGTAGGGCCACGCCTTGCGCGCCTTGCGCGGATATTTCTCGATCCATTCCTCCAGCCAGCTTGGGTTCTGGAAGAACATCGAGTCGTGAATGACTACCGACCCCAGCGGCCCGTACATGCGGTCGAGATAGTTGAGTTCGTCGATCACCATCTCGACCGGCCGGCGCCCCATGTTCGGGATGTACGAGTTCTCGTTGCAGAAGACGCATTGCCAGGGGCATACCCGGCTGGTGAGAATGGTCGCCACCTTGGGCGGTCCCCAGCCGCACTCCGGCTCCAATGGCCAGTTGAATTTCTTCTCCAGCTTTTTACTGGCCGGCTTTGGCCACAGCGTCCGGTCGATCATCGGCCATTCTTCCATCGATCGCGCGCCCATGCCCAGAATGACGCGCGGGAAAGACAGGGGATCGCTGATGATATCGACGATGTTCTTCTCGCCCGGCCCCTGAACGATGCGATCAAATTCAGGCACCGCCTCCATTTCGTCCAGCGCCACGGTGGCGTGCATGCCGCCGGCGATGATGATGCCCCTGGGATTGACTTCCTTGAAAATTTTCGCCGAGCGATAGGCGACCGGGTAGGTGTAGCTGCGCACGTTCATGATGAGCATGTCGTACCCGCCGGCTGCCATTCGCGCGCGCACTTCGTCCCACGAAACGCACTGGCGCGTGGAAAAGCAGTCGGTCATCAGGCCGTTCTGGTGAAGGACGGTGCGCAGCAGGCCCAGGCCGTGGTCCTGCCATTGCTCATGCGGGCCGGCCGGGTTGACCAGGTCGCCCAGGTCGCCCAGGTCCAGCCATAACCTTTTCGGCCCGGCTTTTTTGAGAAAGGTAGCCGCTCCGGGCCGCCAAAGTTCAGCCATGTATCGCTTCTCCTGCGCGGGTTTCAGATCAGTGACAGCCGCAGCCAGAGCCGCACGAGGCGCCTTCTTCGTCGCCGCCGGCTGAGTCCTTCGCGCGGAATGAATGGCCGCAACCGCAGGAGGCGACCGCATTGGGATTGTCGATCTTGAACCCGCCGCCCATCAGTGTGTCAACGAAGTCGATGGTGGCGCCGGCCAAATACATCAGGCTGGTGGGGTCAACAAAGAGCGACACGCCATTCTGCTCGATGACGGTGTCAAAGTCGCGGGCCTTTGGCTCGAAAGCCATGCCATATTGCAGCCCCGAGCAGCCGCCGCCGGCTACGAACACGCGCAGCCCATAGCTCGGAATATTGCGCTCGGCCAGCAACTGGCGCAGCTTGCCTTCCGCCGCCGCCGTCAACCTCAATGCCGGGCTTTCCACCTCAGCCGGGGCATTCGTCTGCACATCCACCATTTCCATTGCGGTTGTTGCCATTTTCAAGACACCTCTCAAACTATTGTTCACTTGATCCGGGTGAAGCCGGGATTCTACACTGTCTGCATGACGCAGAGCGGGCTGTTCAAGCGCCCGGCAGCGTCATGACGTAGGAGCAGGCAGCGTCACCATTGCTGATGCGCTCCTCCACAACAGGTTTCAATCCCAGAAGCTGCGACACCAGCGCCAGATCAAGCCGGCAGAACTCCGCGTTCGACCGGCTCAGTTCATGATAAGGGCAGTTGCGCGTGCGCAGCGCCACCCGCCCCGACGACAGACGCTCCCAACTCGCCTCGTAGCCCCGCGCGTTGAGGTATCGCACTGCGGCGTCAAGGCGGCGCTCGATTGGCGCGTCGCCGGGGGGGAGCGCCGCTTCGGCTGCCATGCGCGAGGCGACGCCGGCCAGAATGCGCTCCATTTCGGCTTCGGACAGACGTTCGCGAATTTCACTCACCATCAGGTGCGCAAATCCCTGATAGTTCTTGGGAAAATGCGACAGCGCCGCCGGGGTCAGCCGGAAGGTGTATTGTGGCCGGCCGGGCGTGTCACGACGCCGGATTTCCGGCGACTCCACCAGTCCCTCCGCCCTCAGGATATCCAGGTGGTGCCGCACTGTGACCGGCGTGAGCGCCAGCTCGCTGGCCAGATCGTCCACTGTCAGCGCCCGTCTGTCCCGCAGCAATTCCAGAATACGCTGTCGCGTTGCCTGCATGCCGACGATTGTAAGGATTCCGATTAATTTGTCAAATGGCAGTCTTCTTTTTTTATTGTGGCTGGCCGAATTGGTGTTCAGCACACGCACCTTACAGGGCATCGTCCCTTTGTGCCATCATGCTCGCTGGGGCGGGCAGCGGGTGGACAGGCCGGGCGGATTTCCAGCACAAGCGCAATTTGAGCGACCAACATCTTTTTATTCTCATGCCCTGCTCATTTGTGAAATGTATCATTATCGGCAGGGCCGGGGGTATAATCCGGCCTTGTCATGGCAAGGTCAGGCGCAGACCCGATCTACTGGGACGATGCCTACCCCATCGCCTTGTTGCTAAAGGCAAGCCATCCGGGCGTAGAGCCGGCGGATGTTGACCATGCGACGTTGAGGCGATGGGTGATTGCTTTGCCGGGTTTTAGCGACGATCCAGACATGGCGCGCACGGAGTGGCTGGATGACATTCAGTGCGAGTGGCTGGAAATCGGTGGCTTGAAATAGCGTGTGGCCTGGACTTTGAGACGCATCGCCTGCGCCGGCTGCAATAGGCGATGCGGCGTGTGAAAAAATGGGACCTGAATATGGCTGAGTTGGCGACCAATCAATCTGTCGAAGAGATCAAGAATGATCCGCGCGTGCCTGCGGAGTTGAACAACAATGTGTTCATCACCACTCTCGACAAGCTCTACAACTGGGGGCGCAAGCGCAGCATGTGGCCGATGTTGTTTGGCCTTGCCTGCTGCGCCATCGAGATGATCTGCACGGCAGCCAGCCGGCACGACCTGGCCCGCTTCGGCTGGGAGTTGATGCGCCCCAGCCCGCGCCAGGCTGACTTGATGATCGTGTCGGGCACCGTCACCAAGAAGATGGTGCCGCAGATCGTGCGCCTGTACAACCAGATGCCTGAACCGCGCTATGTGATTGCCATGGGCGCATGCGCCACCAGCGGCGGGCCGTTCAAAGAGGGATACAACGTCGTCTCGGGCATCGACAAGTTTTTGCCGGTGGATGTCTACATCCCCGGCTGCCCGCCCCGGCCCGAAGCGCTGTTGCACGGTTTCACCAAACTACAGGAAAAGATCGAGAAGCAATCGTTGCGCTCCGTGTCGTGGTATCGCAAGGGCGATCAGATTTCGGTGCCGGTGCCGCTGCTTGGCCCGGACCTGACGGACCTGCGTCGATCCCAGGAAATCGCTGCGCGCACGCTGACACCACAGGCCGAGCCGACTGCCTGACGGCGGCAGCGCCCTACTCATTCTGAAAAATCAAGCGGAGATAAAGCGAATGGCAGAAACGACCCAGGCCCCGGCTGCGACACCCGCCGCCAGGCCGGCCCCCAAAGCCGCTCCCGCCGGCAAACACGCCGAGAAAAAGCCGGCGGTCACGCTGGCAACCCTGACGCCCGAAATGACCGCTGTGCAGCAGCGCTTCGGCGAGGCGCTCATCCAGCCGGCCGCTTTCGAGGGTATTCTCGTCACCGACCCGGCAAAACTGCGCGAGGTAGCCCTTTTCCTGCGCGACGAGCTGAACTTCGAGACGCTGAGCAACCAGACTGCCGTCGATTACCCGGCCGACAACGCAATCGAGATTGTCTGCCACGTCTCGCACATCCAGGGCGGACAACCGCTGTGCTTCAAGACGCGCGTCCCGCGCGACGAGTCTGTGGCTGTGCCCTCTCTGACGCCGGTCTATCCTGGCGCTGAATTTCAGGAGCGCGAGATCTACGACATGTATGGCGTGCGCTTTTCCGAGCACCCCGATCTGCGCCGCATTCTGATGTGGGAAGGCTTCAACGGCTGGCCCCTGCGCAAGGACTGGAAAGAAGCCTATTACGAGGGCGACGCCAAACCCTTCGATTCGCGCTGGCCCGGCGGCAACCACAAACTGGCCGAGGAGCGCGTGCCCTGGGCGGATAACGTCAACTACCCGCCCGGTTTCGACCCAAACGGCTACGTCGCCAATCCCGACGGCAACATCTATGAGTCGATGATGGAGGGCGTGGACATCAAGGGACTGGATGCTCCGCCGGTTCAGGCCGGCGTGGATACGATCATCGGCCCCTCTCAAAGCATGGACCTGCGCGGGCTGAAGACCGACCAGCTCATCGTCAACATGGGCCCCCAGCATCCCAGCACCCACGGCGTGTTGCGCATGGTTGTCCGCATCGACGGCGAGACCATCACCGACCTCAAGCTGGTGCTGGGTTACCTGCACCGCAATCATGAGAAGATCGGCGAGCGCAACACCTGGCTGCACAACATCCCCTACACCGACCGGCTGGACTACCTGTGCGGCATGGCCAACGAGATGGGCTACGTGATCGGCGTCGAGCGCATGATGGGCATTAAGCCCACTGAGCGCGCCGAGTACCTGCGCGTCATCATGGCTGAGCTGACGCGCATCCAGTCGCACTTCTGGGCCATCGGCTTTTTGCTCAACGACCTGGGCGCCTTCTACACGCCGGCGCTGTACTTCATCACCGAGCGCGATCTGATCATCGACCTGTTCGAGTCGGTCACCGGCAGCCGGATGATGTGCAACTATATGCGCTTCGGCGGCGTCGCCCGCGATTTCACGCCCGATCAGTTTGCGCGCGCCCGTGAACTGGTGTTCGAGCGCATCCCGCGCGCCATCGACGAACTGGAGCGGCTGCTCTCGGACAACGAGATCATCAAGGCGCGCACTATCGGCGTGGGCTACATGTCCGCCGAGCGCAGCATCGCCTACAGCCTGACCGGCCCCTGTCTGCGCGCCGCCGGCGTGCCCTACGATATCCGCCGCGTCGATCCCTACAGCATCTATGACCGCTTCGATTTCGACATCCCGGTGCTCTACGGCGGTGACGTGTACGACCGCTATCGCATCCGCGTGCTGGAGATGCGCCAGTCGCTGCGCATTCTGGAGCAGGCGCTGAACCAGATCGACCAGACGCCCGCCGGCGACATTCAGGCCGGCAAGAAAGCCTACAATCATCGCGTGCCGGCCGGCCAGACCTACGCGCGCGTTGAGACCCCCAAGGGCGAACTGGGCTTCTATCTGGTCAGTGACGGCGGACAGAACGCCTATCGTTACCACGTGCGCTCGTCGTCCTTCATCAACCTGACTTCGATGCGCGAGATGACCATCGGCCAGAAAGTCGCCGATGCCGTGGTCATTCTGGGCAGCCTGGATATTGTGCTGGGGGAAGTGGATCGGTAAGGTTGGGCAAGGTTGGTAAGGTTGATGTTGATAAGGTTCGTAAGGTTGATAAGGTTGGTAATGTCCATAGGTTCGGTTCGAGAAAGGGTTTGCCGGGCAGCGCCAATAACCTTACAAACTTTAAGAACCTGAGGAACCTGACCAACCTTAAGAACTTTGAGAGTCTTCTGAGGAACACACCATGGGTCTGTTGGGAACTGGCATTCTGAAGGGTTTGAGCGTGACGCTCAAGCACTTCATCAACACGTATGTCGAGGACTTCAAGTATCTCGGCAAGAAAGCCGGCGTCGAGCCGCGCCCGCTGCGCCGGCAAAGCCCCAAGAACTACGGCCTGGTCACAGTCGAATACCCCAAAGAGCGCCTGCCGTTGCCGGAGAACTTTCGCAACATCCCTTTTCTGGTGCGCGATTCAAAGACCGGCGAAGACAAATGCACTTCGTGCGGCATTTGCGCCAAGGTTTGCCCGCCGCAGTGCATCTGGATTGTGCGCACCACCGACCCGGTGACCAAACGCCCGGTGCCGGCGCCCAAAGAGTTCTACATCGACTCGACCATCTGCATGAACTGCGGTTATTGCGCCGAGTTCTGCCCGTTCGACGCGATCAAGATGAACGTGGAGTATGAGCTGTCGGACTATGGCCGCATCCAGGAGATGATCCTGGACAAGGAGCGCCTGACGAAGCCGGACACCTATCACGCCGCCATTCACCCGACGGACTGGGCGCGCGAACTGGCCGAGAAAGCAGCCGAGGAAGAGAAGAAGCGCCAGGCCGAAGAAGCCAAAGCCAAAGCGGCCGCCGCCAAAGCCACTGCGGCCCCTGCCCAGCCGAGTGCTGGCAATCCTCAGCCACCTGCCGCGCCGCCTCAAGGTTAAAACAGGCGCCACACATCCTCTCGCAGATTGTGAACCTGCGAGAGGATGGCCTGGCCCAATCCAAAATCTAAAATCGCCAATCCAACATCGATCGGATGCCTTACACCCCCATCGTCGCCACGCTCGGCTATGTGCTGTCGGCGGATCGTCAGTCTGTGCTGATGATCCATCGCAACCGCCGGCCAGGCGATCAGCACCTGGGCAAGTACAACGGCCTGGGCGGCAAGCTCGAACAGGATGAGGATGTGGCCGCCGGCATGGCGCGCGAACTGCGCGAAGAAGCCGGCATCGAGGCGCTGCGCCTGGTGTTGCGCGGCACGGTCAACTGGCCCGGCTTCGGCGCGCATGGCGAGCACTGGCTGGGTTTCATCTTCCTGATCCCTGAATGGCGCGGAACCCTCTCCACTCAAACCGATGAGGGCGCGCTCGAATGGATACCGTTGTCGCGCATCCTGGCGTCCTGCCGGGTGGACGAGGCCGGCCATCCTCCCGCAGACGCGCTGCCCATGTGGCCGGGCGATCGCTACTTCCTCCCGCTCGTGTTCGGCGATGACCCGCGCCAGTTTCACGGCGTCATGCCATATCAGGGCGGCCAGCCGGTGAGCTGGCGCTACACGTGGGCCTGACCTGCGCGGCGACAAGCGCGGCACAGATCGATCCACAGCGCCGATCACAGCTTCTCGATCAGAATCGTCTCGGCCAGCGAAAACCCCAGCGTCATGATGTCGCGCGGGGTGGAGAGCGTCACCGCACCGCCATACGGCGCGATTGACTTCAATGTGACGTGCGCGCCGGGCGTCAACCCCAGCCGGCCCAAATACTCCAGCCACGCCACGTTATCGGTGTCCACGCAGCGAATCACGCCAGAGGTTCCCGGCGCACAGGCGATCAGTTGGACATCGGGCACAGCCGGCACAATGCCGTCGCGGGTGGGGATCACATGCCCGTGGGGACAGCGCGCAGGGTGGCCGGTGACCTGATCGATGCGATCCTCGAACTCCTGGTTGATGACACTTTGCAGCGCGCGCGCGTGAGCGTCCACCTCGTGCCACTGAAACCCCATCGTCTGCATCAGGAAGACTTCCAGCAGGCGATGCCGGCGCACCAGACGCAGGGCGATTTTGAGGCCAGCCGGCGTCAGTGACACGCCTTTGTACGGCGTGATCTCCACCAACTGTCGATCGGCCAGCCGGCGCAACATCAGACTGACGCCAGAGGGCGTGACGTCCAGCCGCTCGGCAATTGCGCTATTGGCCGCCGGCGCCCCGCGCTGTGACAGCCGGTAGATGGCGTCCAGATAACGCAGGGTGGCTTCGTTGAATGCCGCGCAGTCGGCGCAGGGGTCGAACGTCTCGCTCATCAGGCTGGATCAACCTTGATCGCGCAGGCCAGATCATATTCGAGGGCCAGTTCGGTGTGATCGATCTGGAGGATGGTCACCGGTCGCTGCTGCAGGACGAGCACCTGGCGTCCGGGCGCCAGGCCGTGTTTCAGCAGCCGTTCCTGCCAGCCGGCAGGCAGATCATCCAGCCGGGTGATGCGCGCCAGCGCGCCGGCCCTGACCTCGGCAAGCGAGGGCGATCCGGGCGCAGCCGGCTCAACATTTTTGATCGGTTGTGTTGATTGGTTCAACTTCATGTGAATCTCTCGCAGGCAGAAGAGCAGTCAGCCAGCGGCCCAGGCGTGTGCGCGCCGGGTTGATCGTGGTGTGTCCGCATTGCGGACAACACACTGTGCTGCAGTTGCTGTGCAACGGGCACGACCGGCAGCCGGGGTGTTGCAAGGCGTCAAAGCGATGCCCGCACATCGGGCAGGTGACGAATTGCGGCGCGGGTGACGTTTTCACCGTGTCAACTCCATCCCAGCAGCGCCAGCAGGCGATGCACCAGTCCGCCCACCAGCAGGGCCAGCGGGAAAATCAGGACAAACATGCCAACCGCCGTGCGGACGCCGCGCTCGCGCGCGATCATCATCACGCTGGCCACGCACGGGATGAACAGGGTGATGGTGACCATGCCCACCACGATCTGCGACGGCGACAGCAGGCCGCTGGATTCGAGGGCGAACAGTCCCGTCGCGCCGAAATCGCGCCGCAGGAAGCCCATCAGGAACGCGGCGCTGGCTTGCGGCGGCAATCCCAGCCAGCCGCTCACCACCGGCTCGCCGGCTTGAATCAGCCAGGGCAGAGCGCCGATCTTGTCCAGCGCAAACAACAGCGCAGTGCCAATCAGAAAGAGCGGCACGACTTCCTTGATGTACCACTCCAGCCGGGCCAGCGTCTTGATCAACACGTTTGACGCCTGAGGCAGGCGCAGCGGCGGCAATTCGACGAACAGCATGGAGCGCTCGCCCGGCAACAGCCGCGCCGCCAGCCAGCCCACGGCCAGCAACACACCCACCACAACGCCGGCCCATATCAGCGTGGCGCCCAGAGACACGCTGGCCAGCATGCCCATCACCACCCCCAACTGAGCTGAACAGGGCACCGCCAGCGCGAGCAGCAGAGTCACCAGCACACGATCACGCCGGCTTTCCAGGATGCGCGCGGTCATGGTGGCCATCGTGACGCATCCCAGGCCCAGCACCATTGGCAACACGGCTTTGCCATTCAGGCCGATCGCCGTGAAGATGCGATTGGTGAGCGCGGCCAGCCGGGGCAGGTAGCCGGAATCTTCAAGGACGCCAAAAGCGATGAAGAAGGTGGTGACGATGGGCAGAATGAGCGCCAGCGCGTAGGTCATGCCCATTGTCCACACGCCGTACTCGCCCACCAGGAATTCGGTCAGCAGCGAATCGCCCAGCAGTTGATGAACCAGGCCGGAGAACCACGGATTGATGATCTCGCCGAACAGCGTCTCTTCGAGCAAACCCACCAGATCTCCGGCGCCGAACACCCCGACAAACCAGTACAGGGCGTAGAGCGCGCCGGCCAGAATGGGCAGGCCCAATATCGGATGGGCTGCCCAGCGGCCCAGCGTCACCCCCAGAGCCGGGCGCGACGAGACAGCGGCGCCGGACGACACTTCAGCAACGACACGCTCGACCCAGGCCATTCTGGCGTATTGCGCCGCCAGCGCGAGCGGTTGTCCCAGCGCGCGTTGTGCTTCCTCGCGGCGCTGGCGCAGGGCCGCGATCGCCGATTCATCACTGCGCTGTTCGATCCAATCCTGGGCGACCGGATCGCCGGTCAGATACAGCAACCCCAACCCGCGCGCGGAGACGGCAGAAGCCGGGAGATAGCGGGCCATGTCGCGCAGCGCATCTTCGATCGGGGCCGGATAAGTGATGTGGATGGCGGGCGGCCGGGTCTGGCGCAGGGCATGGATCACCTCTTTCACGCCTTGCCCCTGTGTGGCCACCGTCGGCCTGACCGGCAGGCCCAGATGCCGGCTCAACTGCTCGTGATGAATGGTCAGCCCGCGCGAACGCGCCTCGTCCATCATGTTCAACGCCAGAACCAGCGGCACGCCCATCTCGGCCAGTTGCACTGTCAACAACAGTGTGCGCCGCAGGTTTTTGGCGTCGCCCACCTGCAGGATGGCGCGCAGCGGCTCCTGAACCAGCACGCGCGCAGTGACCTGCTCATCCTCGCTGGAAGCCGGCAGGCCGGCCACGCCGGGCGTGTCAATGATGGCGACGCCGGGCAGGTCTTGCGCGGCGCCGCGCGCCACCTCGACAGTGGTGCCGGGGTAGTTTGAAACGGCGACATAGCGCCCGGTCAGGCGTTGAAACAAGACAGATTTGCCAACGTTGGGGTGCCCCACCAGGGCAATGCTGTTGGCGCTCATGATTTGGTTGTCCTCCTGTGTTGTCTGCGCCGGGGCGTTGACGGCGCTGCGCGGCTGCGGCGGGCAGATCGCTCAAGATCACAGCCGGCAAAAGCCTCGACAATGCGCCCGGGTTAGCATATACTAACTTCGGAAGAGATGATATACTTCGCTTCAGGAATTGTCAAGCAGGAGCGCGCGTGATGAAGAAAGATATGCCGGCCCCCGGCGCGACAGTGGAGCCTACTGCGACGGCGACGGTGGAAGATTACCTGGCCCTGCTCTATGTGTTCGAGCGCGACGGCCAGCCGGCGATTGCCAGCCGGCTGGCCGAGCAGGTGGGCGTGGCTTTGCCCACTGCAACGGCGACGATCAAGCGCATGGCGCGCGACGGCTGGGTCAGTGTCAACGAGCGCAAGGAAATCCGCCTCACGGCGGCGGGCCGGGACATGGCTCGCTCTGTGCTGCGGCGCCACTTTCTGCTCGAACTGCTGTTGCGCAAGGTGTTGGGTCTGCCCTGGTCGCGCATCCATGAGGAAGCGCATGCAATGGAGCACACCATCTCGCAGGAGACGCTGGAATTGCTGGAGAGCAAGCTGAGATATCCCGCCACCTGTCCGCACGGCAATCCCCTGCCCGGCGAAGAGCAGGCTGTGGCGCACTGGGCCAGGCTGACCGAGCTGGCGCCCGGCGACACAGGGGTTATTCGGCGCATCCACGAATTCGCCGAGGACAACGCCGAGCTGATGGCTTTTCTCGAAGCCAGCGACCTGATGCCGGGAACCAGATTTGTCGTGCGCGATGTCATGCTCTTCAATCAGACAATCACGCTGGATGTGGCCGGCAAGCCGGTGACACTGGGCCTGGCAACCGCTCAGTGGATCTTCGCAGAAGCCGCATCGAGGCGCCACCCCCTGTCCTGAGACCGGCCCGACGATATCGGTTGGCGAGCGCCCCTCAGCGCGCGCTCAGCAACCTCGCGGATAATAACGCTCTGCGCCGGCGATGGCAGCAGCCGGCGCAACTTTATCGACGAGGATGTGAACCAATCTGTGATCACGCAACAACAAGTGCTCGACGCGCTGTCGCGGGTGATCGAGCCTGAACTTCACAAGGATCTGGTGTCCTTGAACATGATCAAGGACCTGACCATTGACAGCAACTCTGTCGCCTTTAAGATCGAGCTGACCACGCCGGCCTGCCCGCTGAAAGATGTGATGGATAAAGCGGCGCGCGCCGAGCTGGGCAAAATCCCCGGCATCGGCAGGATCGAGATCGGCTTCACCAGCAATGTGGCGGCCAACGCGCGTGTGCGCGGCGCGCTCAACATCCCGGTCAAGAACGTCATCGCTGTGGCTTCGGGCAAAGGCGGCGTCGGCAAGACCACGGTTGCTGTGAACCTGGCGCTGGCGCTGGCCAGGACCGGCGCAAGTGTCGGCCTGCTCGACAACGACGTGTACGGCCCCAACGTGCCGCTCATGCTCGGCCTGCCCTACGCGCAGGTGTCGCCCGATGGCAAGACCAGCATCCCGTCCGTTCAACAGCGCGACGGCCGGATTCTGCCGGCTGAAAAGTACGGCATCAAGGTGTTCAGCATCGGTTTTATCTATCCTCCTGAAGCGCCGCTGGTCTGGCGCGGGCCAATGCTGCACAGCGCCATTCGCCAGTTTCTGCAGGATGTGGAATGGGGCGAGCTGGATTACCTCATTGTTGACATGCCGCCCGGCACAGGCGACTCGCAACTCTCGCTGGCGCAGGTTGCCGCCGGCGTGATGGGCATCATTGTCACCACGCCGCAACTGGTGTCGATGAGCGACGCGCTCAAGGGCCTGGCCGCCTTCGAACAACTCAAAGTGCCCATCGTTGGCGTGATCGAGAACATGGGGCCTTACATCGACCCCCGCACCGGCCAGAAGGTGGCCCTGTTTGGCGAGGGCGGCGGAGAGCGCCTGGCCGCCATGAAGAACGTGCCGTTTCTGGGCAGCGTGCCGCTGGATCAGATGGTGCGCGTTGGCGGGGACAGCGGCAAGCCAATTCTCGTCGCCGATCCGGCTTCGGAGACCGCCCAGCGCCTCATCAGCATTGCCCAGCAGGTCGCCGCGCGGGTCAGCGTGCTGAATTACCAGAGCAGCAACGTCATCCCAATCTCGATCATCGGCTGAGGGAGACAACAGACGACAGACGACAGACGACAGATGACATCAGCATCTATGCTCTATGCTCTGTAATCTGTGCTCTGTGATCTGTGATCCGCGGTAACATGGACGGCCAGATGACAGAAGAAATTGGCGCTGTAACACTCGATTCACAGCCGGCGCTCGACTCTGCCGCGCAGGCCGCTGAGCCGTCGCAATTTGACTCGCCGTATTGGACCGGCGCAGAAGATCGCTCCGGCGTTCCGGGCGCCGGTTTTGCCGGCGTGCGCTTCCAACGCGCCGGCAAGGTCTATCACTACCTGTCCAACGGCTTTGCGCTCAAGGTCGGCAACTGGGTGATCGTAGACACGCCGCGCGGCCGGCAGATGGGCCAGGTCGCCACGTTGAACCCGCCGCGCAACAAAAACGACGGCCCGTTCAAGAAAATCGAGCGGCTGGCGACCGGCCGGGATATGGCCATGCGCCACTACTACGAGACCAAAGAACTGGAGGCGATGATCGCCTGCCGGGCCGAATCCAGCGCCCTGGGATTGCCGATCAAGATTGTGCGCGCCGAATACAGCTTCGACGGCCAGACCCTGACCTTTTTGTATTCCACAGACCAGGAAGAGCGAGTCGAGACCGGCGAGTTGCGTCAGGTGATGAGCCGACTATACCGCGCCCGCATCGAAATGCGCCAGATCAGCCCGCGCGAAGTCGCCAAAATCCTGGGCGGCATGGGCGCATGCGGCATCGAGGAGCGCTGTTGTTCTCGCTTCCTGACCGAATTCAGCCCGGTCTCCATCAAACACGCCAAAGAGCAAAACCTCAGCCTGAACCCGCACGACATCACCGGCATGTGCGGCCGGCTGCGCTGCTGCCTGGTGTACGAGTTCGAGCAATATGTGGAGGCGCGCCGTCATCTGCCTAAGAAAAACGCCATTATTGGCACGCCGCTCGGCCAGGGCAAAGTGATCGAAGTGATTCCGATGCGCGACTCGGTGCGTGTGCGCATCGGTGAAGCAGAGCAGGCCAGGGATTATGAGTTCCACCGCGAGCAACTCGTCCCGCTCGAAGAGTTGAAACGGCTGCAAGACAAGGCAGCCAGCGGCGCGTGCGACAAACACGACGGCGGTCAATGCGACTGCGGGAAGGCAACCGGCGCCCCAACCGAGGCGGCCCGCCGCCCGGAAGCGGTGAGCGAACCCCCTGCTGTTGAGATCGCCGCCACCGCGCCCCAAACGGCGCGCGCCACAGATGCTGAACGTCGCGCGCGCAAGAAGCGCAGGCGAAAAGAAAGCGCCGCTTTGTCCGGCTCAACACCTGTGGCATCACAGCCGCCACCGTCTCGCGGGTCTGTGCCGCCCAGACCGGATCGACGCTGGCCTGACAGTCAGGCCCAAGAGCGCCAGCAAAGCAAACAGGAGCAACCATCGCCCCCACCCGACCGCAATACAGCCGGGCCGGAATTGCCCGCATCCAGATCGGGCGATCAGCCGCTGCAACGGCGCGCCTTGCGCAAGCCGCTGCGCCGACGCGCCTCACGGCCCGACAGGCCGGCCCAGGGCTCATCATCACAGAACTGACCCCAGGCCCAAATGAACATTCTGGTAATCGTTGCGCATCCGGACGACCCCGAATTCTTTTGCGGCGGCAGTATTGCGCGCTGGGTTCAAGAGGGGCATCACGTCGCATACGTCATCGTCACCAGCGGCGACAAAGGGAGTGACGACCCGCAGATGACCCCCTGGCGGCTGGTTGAGACGCGCCGCGAAGAGCAACGCAGAGCCGGCGCCGTGCTGGGCGTGCGCGACATCACGTTCCTGGCCTATCCTGATGGCGGATTGTTCAACACCCATGATTTGCAACGCGACATCGTGCGCGAGATTCGCCGCGCCCGGCCCGACAGAGTCGTCACACTTGATCCGCTCACGCTGCACTGGGGATCGCGCGGCATCAACCATCGCGATCACCGCACCATCGGCAACGCCGTGAACGACGCGGTCTTCCCCGGCTCCGGCAGTCGCTTCTATTTCACCGAACTGCTGGCCGATGGCTATGCGCCGCACCTGCCGCGCGAAGTGTATTACGCCGGCCCCTCTGCGCCAAATCTCTGGGTCGATGTGACCGCCACAATCGACCTGAAGGTGCGCGCCGTGCGCGAACATGTGTCGCAAGTCAAAGAGCCTGATCCGATCAAAGTCGGCGATCGGCTGCGCTCCGGCTTGTTCCGTCTGCTGGCGGATGGGCAGGTTCAATACTGGGAGGCTTTTCGGCAGGTGCTGCTCTGAGCGGGACTATCACTGGCAGGATCGACATGGCCACTGGGCAGCGTGGCGCAAGCAACACATTGCACCGGCCCTATCGCAAACGCTGGTGAACGTATCGGCTCGCTGGCCAACGATCCTTTGGCCCTCCACTGGTCAAGGCGTTCTTTCCCGATGTGTCCGGGTGAGTAGAGACGCGCCGCACAGACGCGCTGCCGCGCGTCTCTACACATGTCGGGGGCAGGCTACCGGGCCTGCTGAGCGGCCTGCCAGAGCGTCGTATCGAAAGCGGCTTCGGCGTTCACGCCGGCCGGCAGCGCCTGATGTTGCGCCAGCATCTCGGCCAGCGCCCGCCATTGTTCCGCGCTTTGCCAGCCATAGCCGCGCGGGCTGCGCGCATCGCGCAGCTCGGTGTCGAGCATGAACCGCATGTGATCGGGGTCAGTTTCGGGGCCGGCATACTTCAGCACGATTTGCACCGCCTCGTCGAGGTTCTCCTGGGCGTAAGCAATTCCCAGCAGCGCCGCGCGCAGAAAACGCTTGAGGGCGTCGGGGTTCGCCTGCAAATACGCCTCACTGGTGACATAGGCCAGCCCCAGGGTCGGCACGTTGTAGTCTGCCGCATCCCACAGGGTCAGCGCATGGCCCCAACGCCTCAACAGGTAAGGCTCGTTGGATTTGAAGAGCGGATACACATCCACCTGTTTCTCGCTCAGCACGCGCGGGTCGAATCCAACATTGACCAGATTCACTTTGTTCACATCGGCGCCGGCGGCGGCCAGCAACGCAAACAGATCAGGCGGCGGCGCGCCCTTGTAACCCACCGTTCTGCCTTCCCAGTCTTTCGGCGTGCGAATGCCCGAATCCGCCAGCGCAGCGAACGCTTGTTGGCCTTTTTGGCCGATCAGCGCGATGGAGACAACTGGCAAGCCAGGGTCAGCGCGGCGTTGCAGGATGGTGGCCGCGTCCATGGTGGTCACCTGCACGTTGCCGGCCACCAGGAGTTGCACATGCTCGCCCCGGCCTGGCGAATGCTCGATGGTCACCGCCAGCCCGTTCTGCTCGAAGAAGCCCTTTGCCTGAGCCACATATGCGCCGACAAAAGGCAGGTTGGCCTGCGGTTTGTAGCCGGCCATGAAGACAAGCGCGATGGGCGCGCTCGGTTGGTTGGCCCCCTGGACCGCCGGCGGGGTGACCGGCCGCGCCAATGCGCAAGCGTTGAGGTTGAGTGTGAATCCGGCCATCAGTGCGGCCCACCACAACAGACGAGAGGATTTGTTCATTGGTTCTTGAGACACTCCTTTTCCAAAGTTACGCTTTCCAGCGCAGGAATCGCTTTTCAAGCCAGACGATCAACCCATAGGCGCATACGCCGCTGAGCGACAGGATGAAGATGGCGGCAAACATGGGAGGCAGGTTGAGGTTGTTATAGGCCAGCCACATCACCCGCCCCAGGCCGCCAGACGCGCCAGTCCACTCGGCAATCACCGCGCCCACCAGCGCCAACGGCGCCGTGATGCGCAGCGCCGCAAACAAGTAGGGCAGGGCCAGCCAGGCGCGCAGGTGAATCAGCTCTTGCCAGGCAGTCGCGCGATGCAGGCGCATCAGGTCGCGCAGCGCGCGCTCACCGCTTTGCAGTCCCACCAGCATGTTGACCAGCGTTGGGAAGAATGTCAGAAGGGCGGTGATGATGAGTTTGGGCAGCGGGCCGAAGCCCAGCCAGATGGTCAACAACGGCGCGATGGCGGCCAGCGGCGTGGATTTGACCAGGATGGCCAGCGTCATCACCCCGCGCTCGAACTGAGGATAGAGGCTGACCATGGCCGCAATGACGACGCCGGCGGCTGCCCCCAGGCATAAGCCGCCCAGCGCCTCACCGAGCGTCACCAGCAACGCTTGCAGGTAATAGTCTGGCTGCGCCCAAAATGCTTGCGTGATGCGGCTGGGCGCCGGCAGCAGATAGACCGGCACGTTGCGCCAGCGCACGATCAGTTCCCACGCTGCCATGGCGGCCAGCGCCACCAGGATTGCCAGCCCGTAGGATTTGGCATTGAGCCAGCGCGCGTCGTGATCTGTCATGATTCGTGCGCAGCGGCGAGTGATTGATCACGCCCGGATGCCCTGCCAGGCGCTGAGCGTTTCGGGGGTGATGCGAAACGCCTGCCAGGCGGTGGAAGCGAGCCGGCCCGCCGGCCCCAGGTAGCGGCGACGCAATCGCTCCAGCAGAGCCGGCAAGCCGCCCGGAAAGTCGGCCGCTTGCAGCGGCAGCGCGCGCCCCCGCGCCAGCACCCGGCGCAGCGGCGGCCAGGGTTCGTCGATGCTCAGCGACACGCTGGGATTGGCCAGCACATAGTCTGCCCACAGCGACCCCTGCCAGGCCGCCACGAAGAAATGCGCGCCGTCCCACTCATGCCAGACCGGCACCACGTGCGGCGAGCCATCGGGTCTGAGACAGGCCAGGCGCGCCACCCAGGGCGCCGCCAGAAAAGCGCGCGTGGCCTGCGGGTCGAGCGGGCGTTGGGCGACGTCAATCTCGCGCGCTGATGTGCGCGCCGCCGCTTGCCAGGGGGCGTAGCGCATCGCCCCCAACCGATACGACAACCGGGCGGCCATCTCGCGCAACGGGGGCAGGCATTCGGCCAGACTGGCCTTGCTCCAGCGAAAAGCCGGCGCGCTCAACACCAGCGCGGCGCCTGGCGTTTGCCCGTCGGCGCACACCGGCACAGCCAGCTCCACGCTCTCGGCGCTTCGGCTGACGGCATAGCCGTTGCGCTGCGTGGATGGCGCGGGAGCGGCCGAGAGCGCCTGCGCGGCGGCGCTCTGCGGCTCAAAGCAAAACCCTGGCGGGAACACGCTGCGGATCTGCTCGTTCGACTCAACTTGCGCGGCGAGGATCAGCCGGTCTTGCACCGGCAAGGCCAGCGCCACCGTTTCAGACAATTCGAGCGCGCCGGCTTCCTGGTAAAAGGCTACCTGCAGGTCAGCCGCCAGCGACGCGCTGCCTCGCCATGCCAGCAGGCGCGGGCCGGCACGATACCGCCCGCGTCGTTCCGTCTGCTCGACGTAGCCAAGCTGCTTGAGCGTGTTCAACAACACAAACAGCGCGCTGCGCGACATGTTGATCTGCTTGAATAGATCGGCCGGCCCCACGCCCTGGGGCTGCTCGAGCAACAGCTCAAGCAAAGCCAGCGCGCGTGTGATTGATGAGGAGGCGTCGGACAACATATCCAAAGTCCTGCTAAACGGACTAGAGTCCAGTTTACAGGACTATTTGATAGGTGTCAAACGCACGGGTTGGCGCGCCGGCGCCCTGTCGGCGGTAAGATGGAATCATGATCGCTCCAGGCAACCGGCCCGGTGTGGCTGCGCGAGCAGTGCGAGCCTTGCTGATTCTGTCAGCCGTTGTGGCGTTGCCGGCTGCGCCTGTCGCAGGGCAGCCGGCAGCGCCCCAAAACCCGCGCCTGGGTCTGACCTTCTCCAACTACTTCGCCGGCAATCCGATGTACGCCCGCGCGCGGGAGGCCGGCGCGGCGCACGATCGCGTCGAGTTTCAAATGCGCGCCATCTGGCCTTCGCCCGGCGTGTGGGACTGGCAGGCATACGACGCGCTGGTAGCCGATGAGACGGCGCACGGCCTGCGGATTCTGGCTGTGCTGACCGCGCCGCCGCTGTGGGCCAGCGATCCCAACGTGCCCTACGAAAGCTGGCCGGCGCCGGCCAATCTGCACCTGCCCTGGAACCATCCCGAAAACCACTGGGCGCAGTTTGTGTTTCAAACCGTGTCGCGCTACCGCGCCATCATCAAAGACTGGCAGGTGTGGAACGAACCGGACATTCGCGCCTACTGGAAAATGCCCGAAGCGCCGGCGTCGCTCTTTGCCCAGTTGCTGAGGGTCACTTACGAGGCC
>DAOTYS010000300.1:0-2141 GCA_034434575.1 Thermoflexales bacterium | reverse complement strand
CTGACCAGGTCCGCGCGACGCCAACTCCCGCGCCCTACGAAGAAGACCGTCGGGTCATTCGCGGCGATCAGTTCGTCATGGGTGACAGCTTTACCCTGCGCTCCGACGAGATCTTGCGCGGCGACCTCACCCTCTTCGGCGGCAATGCGATGCTCGAAGAAGGCAGCCGGGTCGAAGGCAATGTGTCGGTCTTCGGTGGCAACGCCACCATCGCCGGCATCGTGACCGGCGACCTCAGCATGATCGGCGGTTCGGCTCGCCTGGCGGCCTCCGCGCGCATTCAGGGCGATCTGTCCATCCTGGGCGGGTCGGTTGCCCGCGACCCCGGCGCAGTCGTGGAAGGTCAGAGCAATCGGTACACTGGCCCGCGCATCACGACGCCAAATCCAATCCGATCCGTCGACCGC
Organism: Thermoflexales bacterium; assembly: GCA_034434575.1. Classification (GTDB taxonomy): domain Bacteria; phylum Chloroflexota; class Anaerolineae; order J036; family Brachytrichaceae; genus Roseilinea. The sequence goes on along the minus strand of DAOTYS010000300.1, from coordinate 1,734 downwards.
TGGGATGGCCCATTTCGCTGGGTCTGGGACGTGACGGGCAACTTTGTCGCGACGCTGGCCGGCATCTTCCTGATCACCCTCTTGTCCATTGCCGCGATTGCGCTCTTTCCGGTCAATGCGCAGCGCGCCGAGCGTGTCATCCGCAGCCAGTGGCTGGTCTCCGGCGCGATCGGTGTGCTGACCTACGTGGCTGTGCCGATCGTCATCGTCATTCTGACCGTGTTGATCTGCACTATCCCGGCTGCCATTGCGCTGGCGCTGGCAATGGCAGTGCTGGTCGTGTGCGGCTGGGCTGTGGTGGCGCGCATGATTGGCGAATGGCTGATGGTCGGCTTCAAGCAGACGAGCTGGACGACCGTGGGCCAGACTGCCGCGGCGCAGTGTTGCTGGCCGTGCTGGGCGCGGTTCCGCTGATCGGCTGGCTGGTTGGGTTCGCCGCCTCGGCCATCGGCATGGGCGCGCTAATTCTGACTGTGGCCGGCACGCAGGATTACCCGCGACCGACCGGGGTGGTCGCCGGGCCTGTCGCGCCAGTCTCGCCCGTGACGCCATCCAGCCCGGCTACGCTGCCCGAAGCGCAACCAACCACCATCTTGCCCAGCGATGCGCCGACCGCCGATGAACCGAAAGCATAGGTTCGTTGTCTGAGTCTGTCGCCGTTGCCGGTCGCTGAGCTTGTCGAAGCGCAGATGCCGTAGGACAAGCCGCCGGGCTTGTCCTTGCCCCGTCAGCGCGCCGTTGCCGGTCGCTGAGCTTGTCGAAGCGGAGCCTGTCGAAGGCAACGGGGCGCGTCATATAATGCGACCTTTATGGGTGCGAGTGATTCACCTCCGCTGCGCCGGCGTGCGCGCATCGTCGTTGCGACGCACGGGGAACTCGCGCGCGCGTTGCTCAGCGCGGTGGAATCCATCGCCGGGCCGCAGTCTGATATCGTCTGTCTTGGGTTGGCTGCCGGCGAATCGCCCGACGTGTTCGAGGCGCGCCTGGCTTCGGCGCTGGCGCCGGATCATCCGGCGCTGGTGCTGGTGGATTTTCCGGGCGGTACGCCGTGGAACGCGGCATTGCGGGCGGCGCACAGCCGTGAGCAGGTGCGCGTCGTCAGCGGCGTCAACCTGCCCATGCTGCTGGAAGTGGCCCTGCTGCCGGCCAGCGATCTGGAGCAAGCGGCCGGCGCTGCCATGGACGCCGGCGTTCGCTCGATCCAGCTCGACCCACGCCGCCTGGCCGCGCAAGCCGGTCTCGCAAGAGGAGATCGGACTGCATGACATCGCGTTCTCCTGCGCTGATTGGCGTGCTGGCCGACACACACAACAATCGCGACAACACCTGCGCGGCGCTGGACATTTTCCGCGAGCGCAACGTTAACCGTTTGATCCACTGCGGCGATGTGACTGGCCCGCACCTCCTGGAGTTGTTTGCCGGCTTCCAGGTGTGGCTGGTGCGCGGCAACAACGATTTTGACGGTCTCGGTTTGCGCGCTCAGGCCCGGCGGTTGGGCAATGTGCGCTACATGGGCGCAGACGCGCAGTTGGAGTTCGACGGTCACGCGGTGGCAGTGGCGCATGGCGACGACGCCGGCCTGGTCGAGAATCTGGTCTTTAGCCGGGCCTACGAGTGGGTGTTTTGCGGACATTCACACAGCCGCGCGCTCGAATCGCACGGAGCAACCCGGCTGCTCAACCCAGGCGCGTTGGGCGGGCGCCGCACAGAGCCGCGCAGCGTGGCGATTGTCGA
>DAOTYS010000299.1:0-7293 GCA_034434575.1 Thermoflexales bacterium | reverse complement strand
CCGCGCCGATCACCGGCATCAGCATGATGAGTGTGAGCACAGGTATTGAGAAGTTCATCGCAGAAAGCCTCTGGCCAGTTCGTATACTCTCTCGGCTTGCGGCGCTGCTTCAGGGCAACAGCCTGAAAATGTCCAGCGCGCCGATATTGATTACGTTGAGCGCCACCAGCGGGTACACACCCAGCGTCAGCATCATCACCATCAGCGGCGCGACCGCCAGGGTTTCGGTCCAGTGGATATCGGGCAGGCGGTGATGGCGCCACTCTTCGCCCAGCGGGCCGTGCAGCACTTTCTGCAACGACTTGAGAATGTAGATGCCGGTGACCAGCAGGCCGGCCATAGAAAGCACGACGTAGGGGGTAAGCGCCGGCCACGCCCCGCGCACCACCATAAACTCGCTGACAAAACCGCTCAGGCCGGGCAGACCCAGCGACCCCATCGAGCAGAAGATCAGAATGGCGCCGTAGATGGGCATGATCCTCCACAGGCCGCCCAGTTTGGTCAGATCGCGGGTGTGGGCGCGTTCGTACACCACGCCAACCAGCGCGAACATGGCCGCCGAAGACAGGCCGTGGGTGACCATTTGCAGGGCAGCGCCGCTGGCGGCGATCACAGCGTCGGTGTGCCGGCTGGCGTCGGCTGCCATCACTGCCGCCGCTGCAACGCCCATCGCCACAAAGCCCATGTGGTTCACCGAGGAATAGGCCACCAGCTTCTTGAAGTCGTTCTGACCCCAGGCCGCAAACGCGCCGAGGACGATGCTGAGCAACGCCAGCAGGGCGAGCACCGGCGCAAACTGCGCGGCAGCGTCGGGGAATAGCGGGATGACCATGCGCAGGAAGCCGTAACCGCCCAGTTTGAGCAGAATGCCGGCCAGGATCATCGAGCCGCCGGTCGGCGCTTCGGTGTGCGCGTCGGGCAGCCAGGTGTGCAACGGCCAGATGGGAATCTTCAAAGCGAAAGCGATGGCAAAGGCGAAGAACGCCACGGCTTTCCAGGTGTTAGCGTCCTCGAATAGGGCGTTGATCGTGTTGTTGCCGGTGAAAGGCCGGCCCAGGTCAGAGAACAGGTACAGCAGATCGAAACTGCCCGAGGCGAGGCCGATCACCTGGATCGCCAGCAACATGCCCAGACTGGCGAACATGGTGTAGAGGATGAACTTGAACGAAGCGTAGCGCCGGTTCTGGCCGCCCCACTGCGCAATGAGGAAGTACATCGGCACCAGGCTGATCTCGTAGAACAGGAAGAACAAGAGGAGATCGAGCGCGACAAAGCAGCCCAGCACGGCGGTTTCGAGCAGGAAAAACAGCGCGAAGAACGCCTTGACGCCGCGCTCGATGCGCAATGACATCAGCAGGGCCAGCGGTTGCAGCAGCGTGGTGAGCACGATCAGCGGCATGCTGATGCCGTCCACACCGACATGGTAGCTGGCGTTGACCTGCGGGAACCACACCGTCTGTTCGCGGAACTGGAAGCCGCCCTGCGTGGTGTCGTAGCCGGCCCACATCAGAATCGCCAAACCCAACGGGATCAGGCTGAAGGCGATCGATCCCCACTGGATCAGCCGGGTGCGATGCGGCGGGGTAAGCAGCACCAGCGCCATGCCGATCAACGGGGTGAAGGTGATGACCGTGAGCAGATTCGCTTTGATGAAATCCATATCGATTTTGGATTTTGGATTTTAGATTTCGGATTTGGGCGCAAATCCAAAATCCCAAATCCAGAATTGTTACCGGGAGAACACCAGGAAGAACACGATGAGCACCACAGCAGCGATGAGGCCGGACAGCAGGTAGTTTTGCACCTGACCGCTCTGCAACTCGCGGCCTTCGCGGCCGATGTCGCGGAAGGTGTTGCCGATGAAGTCTGAAACGCCGGTGACCACCACGCGGTCGAACGTCTTGAAGCAGCCGGCCACAACGCTGCCGGCGCGATAGCCGCCCTCGAGCGCGGCGTCGATGACGCCCTTGTCCACCAGCCGGGTGTAGTTGTCAGCCATCCACTGCATCGGTCGGATGAAGATGGCGCGGTACAACTCATCGAAATACCAGCGGTTGTGCAGGAACGTGAACAGGCCGCCCAACTTTTCCACCGGGTCGGTCTGGCCGGCTTGCAGGGGCCGGCGCAGATACACCGCATAGCCCAGGCCGAGACCAATCGCCACCACTGCCAGCGAGAACAACACCGGGATCAGATTAAACGGAATAGTCGGCTCCTTTTCGAGCAGGCCGGACATCAGGAAGTTCTTCAGCCAGTACGCCCCGTCGCCCAGAATAGCGCCGAAAAGCGGGAAGTCCTTCGGCACATTGATGAAGCCGAGGAACAGCGCAAACACCGCCAGCACGATGAGCGGGATGGTCATGCTAGGCGCGGACTCAGTGGCGTGTTCAGCCGCCGCGCTGCGCGGCTGACCGAAGAAGGTCATGGCAATCTGGCGGGTGGTGTAGAACGCAGTCAGGGTGGCCGAGAACACCAGCACCAGGAAGACGATGACCGCCAGCATGTTGCCTTCGCCCATAGCATGAAAGGCGTCGGCGAAGATCTCGTCCTTGCTCCAGAAGCCGGCGGTGATAAAGGGGAAGCCCATCAGCGCCAGACCGCCGATCAGGAACGTCCAGAAGGTGACCGGCATCCTGTGGCGCAGGCCGCCCATGTTGCGCATGTCCTGCGGATCGAATGGGTGTTCTTCAGGCGCTGAATGTTCGCCAGGTTGCGAATGTTCATCAGGTTCTGAATGTTGATTGTGCGAACCTGAAGCACTTGCCGAACGATGATGGGCGACGTGATGATGGCCGTGCTCCACGCCGTGGATCACCGAGCCGGAGCCGAGGAAGAGAAGCGCCTTGAAGAAGGCGTGCGTGAGCAGGTGGAAGCCGGCGGCGATGTAGGCGCCGATGCCCACCGCGGCCACCATGAAGCCAAGCTGGCTGATGGTGGAGAAGGCCAGCACACGCTTGATGTCGTACTGCGCCACCGCAATCGTCGCGCCGAGGAAAGCCGTGATCGCGCCAATCACGCCGACGATGGTGAAGGCGACGCTGTCATGGCCGGCAAACTGGAAGAGCGGGAAAAAGCGCAGCAGCATGAACACGCCGGCGCTGACCATCGTCGCGGCATGAATCATGGCGCTGACCGGCGTGGGGCCTTCCATGGCGTCGGGCAACCACACATGCAGCGGGAACTGCGCGCTTTTTCCGACTGTGCCGCCAAAAATGAGAATGCCGATCATGCCGGCGGCGGAGATGCCCAGCCCCAGCACCGCCGGCGTCTCCGCCAGCAGACGCAGCGTCTCTTCGTTGTGCAGAATGTCGAAGAAGTTCAGCGTGCCGGTCTGGCTGTACAGATAGACCATGCCCAGCAGCAACAGCATGTCGCCGACGCGCGTGGTCATGAACGCCTTGACCGCCGCTTTGTACGCCGACGGCTTGCGGTAGAAGAAGCCGATCAACGAATAGGAGCAAAAACCCATCAGCTCCCAGAAGATAAACAGACCAAGCAGGCTGTCCGACACCACCAGCCCCATCATCGAGCCGCCGAACAGGCTGAGGAAAGCAAAGAACCGGCTGTACAGCGGATCGGACGCCATATAGCCGGTGCTGTAAATAAAGATCAGCGAACATGTGACCGGCACCATGAACAGAAAGGTGGCGCCCAGCGGATCAACGGCAATGCCGAGGCGCAACACTGTTTCGCCGGTTGGAATCCAGGGAATCGATTGCCGGATGGGGTCTTTGCCCAGATCGGGCATGCCGATCACATTGAAGAACACGATGAAGGCCAGGATTGCCGACGTCACCATCGCGCCTACGGCGATCGTCGAACTGGTCTGACGATGCCGGTGGGTGAACAACGCGATGACGGCAAACGCCAGCAGCGGCGGCAGCGGCGCCAGCCAGGTCAGGGTTTGAAGTAGTTCTCTGCTCATGGTGCAACCTGGTCATCTGGCCACCCGGGCATCGAGCCAATCGCTCAATCACCCAATGACCCAATGACTCAATGGCTCAATTCTCTCTGCCCGTTACAGTTTCAGCGAGTCGAGTTTGTCCGGGTCCACACTCTGCGTGTTGCGGTACACCGAAATCATCAGCGCCAGACCGATGGCAGCTTCGGCGGCGGCGATGACAAAGATGAACGCGGCGAACGCCAGGCCGCCGGCAGAGTTCGGCGCAATGTAGCGCCAGAACGCCAGCAGATTGATGTTGACGGCGTTCAGCATCAGTTCAACGCCCATCAGGATGGCAATGGCGTTCTTGCGCGCCAGCGCGCCATACAGCCCGATGCAGAAAAGGGCCGCCGAGACCAGCAAGAACCAGTAAAGCGGGATTCCATTCAGCATTGCGCGACCTCAATCACCCTGCGTGTCCTCTGTTTCAAACTCAATGATGCGCAGCCGGCACAGCCGGCGACTCGGCGCTCTGCGCCTCGCCCAACGGCAAGGGCTGCTGCACCAGCCCGGCCAGCATGGCTTCCTGCGCTTCCTCGGCCGCCAGCTCGGCCCGCTCTTCCATCACATCCTTGAGCGTTCGATCTCGCGCCACCCAGATTGCTCCGACCATGGCCACCAGAATCAGCACTGCCGTCAGCAGAAACGCCGCGCCGTACTGGTTGAAGTCCACGAACGACTGGCCCAGCCGGACCAGACTGTCGTCGGGCACAGCCGGCGCCGGCTGCCCTGCGGTCACGTTCGGCCAGCTCACGTCACCAAACTGCCGCTGGCCGATGGTAATGGCGATGGGGCCGAGCATGATTGCCATGATGACAAACACGATCACGCTGATAACGAGCGCCGCCGGCCACTGCGAGTTGGCCGGCTGGGCCAGTTGCACCCCGCGCGTCAACATCACAGCGAAGATGATGAGGATGGAGATTGCGCCGATGTACACCAGGAACTGCGCGGCGGCAAAGAAGCCGGCGTCGAGCAGCAGGTACAACCCCACCACCCCGAAGAACGACACGATCAAAAACAGGGCCGCGTGGAACAGGTTGCGCGCGGTCACCACCATCACGCCGCCACCCAGGACGACGAGAGACATCACGATGAACAGAATCTGTGAAATGGTCATCTCTGCACCGATTTTGGATTCGGGAGTTTGGATTTTGGATTGCGCTCAATCCCAAATCCGAAATCCCAAATCGACAATCATTTGGCGGGGGCGCCTCCTGCAAAGCCCGACGCTGCGGCGCGGTTGGCCTCGCGCCGGCTCTCGATGTCGGCTTCCTCGGCCAATCGCAGCGCGCGCGCGCGCCGGGCCGCAATGGCCAGGCCGGACAGCAAAATCGCCATATTGGCGACAAACAGAATGGCGGCTTGCGTCTCCGGCGTGACCAGGATGCCGCCGTTGGCCGCCTGAAGGCCGGGGCTGGTGACGAACAGCTTGGCCAGAATCATCACAGCGATGAGGTTGACGACCGACATCGGCACGAGCACTTTCCAGTTCAGCGACATGAGCTGGTCGACCCGAACGCGCGGCAGCGTGCCGCGCAGCCACATGAAGACGAAGAACACCGCCGCCGTCTTGATGGCCAGCCAGAGGTAGGGCGGGAGGATCGGGCCGGCATACCCGCCCAGGAACAAGGTGGCAAACACGATGGACACCGCCAGGGTGTTCACATATTCGCCCAGCATGAACAGGGCGAATTTCATGCCGCTGTATTCGACGTGGAAGCCGGCCACAATCTCCGACTCGGCTTCGAGCAGGTCAAAAGGCGAGCGGCCGGTCTCGGCTACGCCGGCGATAAAGAACGCCAGCGCAGACAGGGGAAGGTAGAGGATGAAGGGAATGCCCGGGTTGCCGTCGGCGAGCGTCTGACGCTGCACGATATCAGCGAGGCCCATGGAGCCAGCCAGCAGGATCACCGGGATGACGTTGAGCAGCATGGGCACTTCGTACCCCACCAGCTGGGCCACCGTGCGAAAAGCGCCCAGCAGTGAATACTTGTTGTTGCTGCCCCACCCGGCCATCAGAATGGCAACCGTGCTGGCCGAGCCGACCGCGATGACGAAGAACACGCCAATATTGAGGTTCGTGCCAACAACCCCTGGCGCAAGCGGGAACACCGCGAAGGTCACGAGGGCAAAGGTGGCGATGATGAGGGGAGCGGCGTTGTACACCCACCGGTCGGCGCTGGCCGGCGTGGTGTCCTCCTTGGTGAACATCTTGATGCCGTCGGCGATCGGCTGCAACAGGCCAAACGGGCCGGCCTGATTCGGTCCCACCCGGCTCTGGATGCGCGCCACCACTTTGCGCTCGGCCCAGGTCATGGCCATGAAGGTCAAGGCAGCCAGCGTGCACAGAGCCACTGCCCCCAGCCCCATGACGATCAGGTCGGCGCTCAGGCCGGGGCCTAATATGCCCTCAACCAGATTCGCCACACCATCACTGATGATCTTCAACAGGTTGTTGATTGCATCCATCACCGACATAAGCTCACCAACTTCCGGCGAAACGAGTTCGTCCGCTTACAGCAAGCGCCCCGCACTCAACGCGCGGGGCGAAAATGGTCCACTCGACAACCCGGGGCGGCAACTCTGCACAGGCAGACGTTCAGTCTCCGCTGTCCGGTATTCAGCGCGCATTCACTGGCCGCCCGGTCAATCCCATTGCAGCGCGCCCTTGCGCCAGGCATAGAGCAATGCTGTCATCAACATGCCCAGGAAAACCGTCACGACCAGCGCCGCGTAGAACGGCACGACGTTGAATGCGACGGCAAACGGAAAAAGCAGCACGCCGCCAACATCGAATAACACGAAAATGAGGGCAAAGATGTAGTATTGAACGCGGAACTGAACCCAGGCGTCGCCGACAGTTTCCATGCCACATTCATAGGTTTCGAGCTTGGCCTGACTGGGCTTCCTGGGACGGAGGAGGGACGCCGCAAAGACCGCAACGCCCATCAACAGGAAGGCGGTGACGAGCATGACACCGATGAACGCAAAATCAGTTCTCATCCAACACCCCTAACCGATGCGCATCGCATACAGCCAAACGCGGCGGAAAACAATCAGCAATGCGCCTCACTCACCCAGCCGGCCGTTCGATTGCGCCTAAGTTCACAAACGGGCTGATTATAGCGAGGCTTCGGGTCGCGTCAAGGAATCGGCTCAGTTGTCCAGCGCAAGCCGTCCACAGTCACGCCACCCACCGCCAGTTCCCAGTGCAAATGGGGGCCTTCACTGCGCCCGCTGTTGCCCGATCTTCCGATCATGTCGCCGGCGTTGACGATCTGGCCTACCTTGACGCCGGCTTCGGACAGGTGGCAATACACTGTGAACACGCCCCGGCCATGATCGAT